>JAGQQG010000002.1 GCA_020426325.1 Planctomycetaceae bacterium
CAGCATGCCCTTGCACCAGGTGGCTGCCGAAGTCGGCGTGCGGCACTACGCCCCCATCCGTCAGCAACGGGTGGGGCGACGACAGCAACCGCGCCGGAAGCTGCTGCTCAAACTCTTGTCCAGCGACGTGGGCCAAAGCTTTTTGAAACAGCGTGACGCCATCGAACGCTGGTACGCCCAGATGAGCAACATCTCCTGCGGCTACAAAGGCCTGCCCAACTGGGTCCGCCGGCAACCCCGTGTCGAACGCTGGATGTGGGGCAAGATCCTGATCTATCACGCCTACAAACTTCAACTTACAAAACACCCCTCACCAAAAGCTTGATGCAATCTGTTGAAACGACAGTTGCGGGATCATTCTAATCAGAAATGTGAACAGGCGGCATCGTTGGCGTCGTCAAAAAAGCCCTCCGGCTGCTTGGAACAGCCGGAAGGCTTTAGGTTTCACGTTCTACACGTGGGCTTCAAGCCGGTTGCAGGTCGGTCAGTTGCTCACGCAGGCGTGAGCGGGCCGTGTGCAGTCGGCGCTTGATCGTGCCGATCGGCGAACCGGTCCGATCGCTCATCTCCTTCAGGGACTGGCCCTCGAAGTAGAACGCGATCAGCGTGTCACGATCCATCGGTCGCAGACGATCGAGGCCGCCGCGGACCTGATGTGCCCGCTCTCCCTCGAGGACGCTGTCGAGAGCGACCTCGGGCGAGGACGTGACCGATGCAAACACGTCCGGCGACGTCATCGTCTCGCGCGGCTTACGGACCGCCCGGTTGATCGACAGTCGGATCGCGATCCGCTTGAGCCAGCCGATGAACCGCTCCGGCTCGCGCAGCTGGTCAATCTTCCGCATCGCGCGGAGGAAGACCTCCTGCGTGACTTCGCGGGCTTCCGAACGGTTTCGCAGTCGGCGGAGCGTCATTGCGAAGACCGTCGGCTCGAACTCGATGACGAGCTTGCCGAACGCTTCACGGTCGCCCCGCTGTGCGGCCTGAACCAGACTGATGAGTTGCGTGTCTTCCATGGCGGTGCCCTCCTTCGGAGGGAGAGTGGCTAAGTGGTCGGGTGGCAAGGTGGCTGAGGATGCGAGGGCCACGAATGCCAAACGGACAATCTCGGCGGGAGCCGGCGTGCGGTGTTGAACGCAAGTGACATCGGAGAGTCGTGGGGCATGATTCAAAGCTGTGGGTCAGGCTGTGCCTGACAGAAACTTTGAAGTCGCTCTCGAAACGTCAGGCAGAGCCTGAGTACGAAAGAGACAGCCGGGGCCGACTCGACCGATCCGTGAGTGAGTGAGGTTGTGCGGCGACAGTTGCCTGGTGGAACAAGTTGTCGCGGAACGACTCTCAGATCACAGGGTGGTCTGCTGGTGTAAGACCAGCGAGGCCCACATCGCGGCCGGTGCCTGTCCGGCTGCCGACATCTGGCAGCAGGACATGCCGGGTCGCTGCCGTTGACACCATGTCTCTTGTGAGACTGGTACCGAGACGGGTTCGATTCCCGCTCTGGGTGTCGTGGCAGTTGGCGTTGTCAGATACGCCACACTTAGCCGTTTCCCCGACGGCTTGGTTCCGGGGAGCGTATGATGGGCGCGACCGACGACGAGACCCGCATCAATGCCATTGCCGGCAAAGGTGTTGATCACAGAGTCGTTGATTTGGTCGAACTTCAACATTGCTCTTCCTCCGGAAGGAGCCCGATCATCGGGCTCGTACAGTTTGGACTGGCGAGGATGCGGTCCTCGTGGACCGGAGTTGTCATCCGTCGTCAGGTCCCGGGGCAACTCAACAGACTGAAAAAGTCGCCGGTCGGGGAAACTCAAATTGAAAAAGGGGATGCTCTCAACAGATTGCTGGGAGACAGTTTAGGGAAACATGCAGCGACGTTCGGGGGGTGTTGGCCCCGGCAAAACGCAGCCTGTACTTTCCTCTACGTCATGTGACCCGCATTCTATGGAGAAGGTTCGGAGAATCCCAGAAAATCTTCCAGGATTTTTGAGATCGTCGCTTGGGATTCGAGAAATCAGCCCAAACTCGCTTCAGGGACAGAAGTTAGGCTGCCTCGGCGAGACCCTGATGTGTCGAATGAGCACTCTGGGTGTACCTCAATCCGGCGTCGACGATGGAGAATTCGTTCATTCGCAGATGAAAACTCACCCAAATCGGTGTCCAAGCGAGACTGGCTATCGACGAGCAAAGAACCGCAAGGGCCCCAGAGCACGTCCGCTTCGTCGAAGTAAGGGAGAGAAGAGGCTGCTCCCCAACCGGTCGCTAACCAGATCGCTCACTTTTGAGGTCAGCGAACTTGTTGTTTTCGAGACGATTTGTGAGGTCTCATTCAATTGACTGGGAATTGACTCAATCGCAGATTGAACGTCTGTTGACTGCGTCCGTCTGATGGCTTCTTTCGAGTTCACCGGGCCAATGACGCCGATCTGCCCGATGGCGCGGACGAGGTTCTGATGAATCAAGCCACCGACAGACGAGAGGATGGGCAGGTTATGCTTGGGACGATGCAGGAACGGTCCGTAGAAAGGATGTCGGGGATGTTTGACTGGGGGTAACTCATGATTTGTTGGAGCTTCCGGAGGTCCTATCAAAGGTGTCTTCACGGGAGTGGCGATCCCGATGAACTTGACGATGCCGTCGCCACCAGTGATCGCGCCCGGTGTTGACTCCAACGACCAGTTGTTGGCAACCCACACATTGCCTGACTGGTCGATTTGCAGCGCCGTCACGTGCTGGAGTGACTTGTTCGAGAAGTTGGCCAGAACATTCCCGCGTCCTTCTTCGCTTCCATCAACGACCGAAATAAACGGCGGATCCATCAACCGTCCCTCGATGGGGGGATTGGAGAAACTCTGAATCCAGATGCGATCACTGCCATCGACCGCTAATCCCCACTGACGTGATGGTTCAGCAAGCGGCTCTTTGGTTGCCAGGTAGTCCGTCACTTCGAACGTCTCGCCGTTGATGAAGGTCACATCGCTGGACTCAAAGTTTGCGACCCAGGCGTTGCCCTGACTGTCGATGGCGATGGTTCGGGGAGATGCAAAGTCCGAGTAAGGACGCAGCGGGAAATTGTCAATCGGCTTTGTGAGCGCGTCGGAATCAACGGATTGGACTTTGACAACCCGACGGCCTTTCAGTTCCATCACGACCACTCCGCGACCGCCAGCGATCGGGGAGTTCGCCGCCCAGACTCGACCTTGCCCGTCGACTGCCACGCTGAATGGTTTGTAAACGTCTTGTGTGAAGGTACGCCGCTGCCAGGGGTTTCCTTTGAAGTAGACCGTGACGGAACCGGGATCGCTGCTGTCAGCTGGATCTCCCATATTGGCGATCCAGAGATTCCCGTCCTGATCAAAGGCCATTCCCATCGGATGGTCGAGCCCGCTGAGTAAGCCGGGAACGAAGAACGCTTTTCGACCGTTCGGGTAGAACTTGGTAATGCCTCCTTCGTCGAAATTGGAAATCCAGATGCTGCCATCGGGCGCAATGGCCGTGCCATAGCCGGAACCGTTGACGCCCAATGCATAGATCGGGCTGCCCAGAATCGGTTCTCCTGCCGGATTCAACACGCTGATTTGCCGACCAGGAAGCGACGGCAATTCACCGGGACCGTACACTCCCTCGATGTAGAGGAAGTTGTTGTTGGTCCACATGTTTCCTTGTGCATCGAAGGCCATTCTTCCGGGAGCATTGAATCCCCCTTCAGTGAGATGCAATGCGATAATCCAATCCGACGGGATTTCCGCCAAAGTGGGGCCATAGGTGGTGTTCAACTTGGAGAGTTCATCAAGCTTGATGTTGTCGAGAGTCGTCGCATTCTGAGAAATGTTATGGAGTGCTTCAGCCGTGTTGGTCGGAGTCATTCCCCCTGTTGGAGTGGTCAGGCTGAAGAACAGGTCAGCAGTCAGTCCTGTCGAATCAGTTGCAACGGCAGCGACCATGTTGGCCAGTGAATTCATCTTTGCCAGCGCTTGTGTACTGGTCGGGTTCTCGAGGAGCGTTGTTCCGTTATTCTCGTTTGAGACCAGTTCAGCAGGTGTCCCGGTCTCGGGATCGTACAAGGTGAAAGCAGTTGCCACTGCGTTATTCAGGCCGGGCGAGGGACCCGAGATGTCTGTCCCATTCAGGAACTGTGCTAATGCGTTGACCGTTCCCACGGTGGTGAATTCATTGATCGTGACATCGTGATTGAGATTGCCCCCCACCTCTCCGGCAATGCTCATCAACACGACATCTCTACTCGACGCAGGCCCATCGGAGGCCACGAGGTAAAGAAACGATCCACGGTCGGCGTCAGGATAGCTGACGTCAAAGTGACCGAACTCATCAGCCTGATCCTGGCCGATCATCGTTGTGCCGTTTGAGTCTGCTTCGTACAGCGACACCAACGCATCCCCGTAGCCACTCCCGCCAGCAGTCACGACTCCGGAAATTGCCCCCGCGAGCAGTGTTCGTTTTTCCAGGGATTCCAAAGCAGATGAGGCGGACCAGTCACGACTCCTTCGGCGACGATGAGCATCGATGGACCTTGAGACAAACTCGACGGAGCAAAGGAAGATTCATGGTCTTGGCTTTCGCAGTTCGGAACAGCCCGGCATTCGGCGATGAGATGTTGATCTCATGTGAAAACGAAACCACTCAGAAGATTCTGAGACGGCTACGCAACTTTGCAGGAGTGAAGTGGCTGAGAGACAACCTGCATTGCAACTCATACGTCAATCGATGCAGGAAATTGCTGTGACGACTTGATAACAACGTAACACAGCAGGAATGCCATGTCACGGAAAGGGGAAAAATGGTCAACTTGGGGGGGCGAGGTGCCTGGGAAGTATTTGCGTGGTCGGGCCGTTCTTGGGATTCAATTGGATAACCGTGCCCGCCGCGAATCACTCCTGAGGCCGAGCGACGGGTGTTTGATATCAATGGTTCTTGTCCGGGACGAACTGCGACATCCCCCGGCGAGTCTGAAGACTGGCCTGTTCTAAGCAGATACAAGGAAACGCCTTAATTCAGACGATCGTGGTGCTTCTCGAGAAATGCCGATTCGGTTGAGTGGTCCGGCATCGGACAGATTGGTAACATGGTGTGATGGCAGATGACGCAACATGTGTCGCTGCTGACTGATCCGACCTCCCTCCACGACTCTCTCACCTGAAAATCGATGCGATTCCACGGACTGCTTTTCGCTGCTTTCGGCCTGTGTTTCATGCTTGGTTGTCCCCAGGAGCCACCACCGGCGGCCCCTCCGGGAGGGACGGATGCCCCTGCCGGCGAGACACCTGCCGCTGAGACTGCCGCTCCTGCTCCCGAGGAACCCGCTGCCCCGGCGGCAGATCCGGACGATGAGGCCTCCGTCGCGGGACTGGAGGAGTTCGGGGTCCAGCTCAAACGGAACAAGGCGGGGAACATCGTTGCGATCGACGTGGAAGGAGCCCGCAGTTTTGGTGATGAGCAGGTTCCACTTCTCAAGGGGTTGCCTGCTCTTGAGGATGTCGACATCAGCATGTCACAAGTCAGCAACGATGGGCTGGCCATCCTGAAGGACATCGAGACCATCAAGTCGCTTAAACTGCGTCGCTGTGCGAATGTCGATGACGAAGGAATTGCATACCTCGTGAGCATGCCTCACCTGGAGAAGCTGATTCTGCTCTACAACTCGAACAGCATCTCGGACAATGCACTGGAATCCATTGGCAAAATCACGACCTTGAAAGTGTTGGACCTGCGAGGCTGTGTCCGCATCAGCGATGTGGGGCTCGCTCACCTGTCGGGATTGACGAATCTTGTTGACCTGCGATTGAAGACGTCGGGCGTCAGCGATGAGGGGGTTGCCCATCTCGAACCGCTCAAGAAGCTCAGGGTGCTCCATCTCGAACAGACTCGTGTGACCGGGGAAGGCCTGGCTGCTTTAAGCGGGATGACCGACCTCACGGAACTCAACCTCTACAACACGCAGGTCGATGACGAGGGGTTGTCACATCTGTCTGAGATGTCCAAGTTGAAGTGGCTCCGTCTGCGAGACACCGCAACGCTGGGAACCGGTCTGGCCTCTCTTGAGAAATCACGTGACTCGCTGCAGACGCTCGACATGAGCGAGTCGTTCGTCGACGACAGCGGGTTGGCTGAGATCGCGAAGTTTCCGAATCTTGAATCGCTCAACCTGTGGGCGGGCACATTCACTGGGGACGGTCTGAATCAGATCACCTCGCTGACAAAGCTGAGGGAACTCAACCTGCAAAGCACCGATGTGAGTGACGACACGCTCGACATCGTGGCACAGCTGTCGTCCTTGGAAAACCTGAACCTGATGGAGACCCGCATCTCCAGTGCGGGTCTTGCGAAGCTGCATGGACTGAAGAACCTGAAGTCCATCAATCTTGCGAACACGGATGTAGACGACGCGGGCATTACAGCACTCAAAGAGGCGATCCCGAATCTCGACGTGCAAACTTAGCACGATGGAGTTTTCTTCACTGACGCGACATCAACCTTTATTCCGAAAGGATCATCTGATGACGATTCCGACTTCTCGACGAGAATTCATGCAGGCGACCGCAGCGATCGGTGCCGGCCTGTGGGTGGGGGCCAGCACGGCCTTCGCCAAACCACGTTCGCCCAATGAACGTGTGCAATACGGTGCCATTGGTGCCGGCGGTAAGGGACGCACCGACTCCAGTGAAGTCGCCAACTTTGGCGACGTCATCGCGTTATGCGACATCGATTCCCAAACGCTCTCCAAGAACGCCAAGAATCCGAAGTTCAAGGACCCGGCAACCTTCGCTGACTATCGTGAGATGCTCGACAAGATGGATGGCAAGCTGGACGCTGTCACCGTCTCCTGTCCGGACCACAGCCACTACCCGGCGACGGCGATGGCTCTCAAGAAGAAGATCGCCTGCTACACCCAGAAGCCGCTGACTCACAGCGTCTGGGAAGCCCGGCGTCTGGCTGAACTGGCCGCCGAGTATGACGTTCCCACCCAGATGGGGAACCAGGGAACGGCCAACGATGGACTTCGTGAAGCAGCTGCCATCATAAAGGCCGGTCACCTCGGCAATGTGACCGAGGCCCACATCTTCACAAACCGTCCCGTCTGGGAGCAGGGCAACCCGCGTCCGCCCTCTGATGTCGTTCCGGATCACATCGACTGGAACCTCTGGCTCGGCCCGGCACCGCTTCGTCCGTATGCGAAAGGCGTGTATCACGACTTCGCCTGGCGTGGCTGGTGGGACTTCGGCACCGGTGCCCTCGGCGACATGGCGTGCCACACCTTCAACATGCCCTACATGGGCCTCGACCTGAAGGACCCGGTCACCATCCAGGCCAAAAGTTCCGGTCACGATGGCGACAGCTACCCGCAGAAGGCACAGATCACCTTCGAGTTTCCATCGAACGACTGGCGTGGTCCGGTGACGGTCACCTGGTACGATGGCGGTAACCTCCCCTCGAACGAGCTGATCTTCGGCAAAGAGTTCCAGGGAGGCGAGCGGCCGACCGGATCGATCATCAAGGGGGACAAGGCGACGATCTACTCGCCCGGCGACTACGCAGCCGAGTTCTTCATGTATGACAATGACGGCAATGAGATGCCCAAGCCGGAAGTCGAGTACGAGAAGTCTCCCGGCCACTATCTCGAATTCCATCAGTCGATTACCGGTGAGCGAAAGCGAGCCGTGTCGTGCTTCGAGAACTACGCCGGCAAGCTGACCGAGACGATCCTGCTCGGCAACCTGGCCGTCTGGACCGCAGCGACCGGCGAAGGTCCGAAGGTTGAATGGGACGCGGAGAACCTCCGTTCCCCCAGCCATCCGATCGTCGCCAACATCGTCCGCCGCCAGTACCGTGACGGCTACGACGTCTGAGCGAATCGTGAGTTAAATTGACTCTCACGTTTAGCCCCACATTTCAAATGTGGGGCTAAACTTTTTCTTTGGCGACGCATGCCGCATACTCTCCTGCGTCCCATCCTTGTCACGAGCATCCGCATGCACCGTCTCCCTCTCAAGATCCTCGGCGCTCTTGTCGTCTTGGCGGTTCCCACCCTCGCAGCCGAGTTCACCAGCGACTGGCATCGACAACCCGACCGCATCTGGATCGGCCCGCAGTACTGGGCCAACCCGATGGAAGACTGGCTTCTCCGAGCCGGACGCCTCGAATGCACATCCTCCGGCCCCGACCGCAACGTGCATTTGCTCTCGCACCGTCTCGGCGAAGGCGACGGCACCTTCGAGATCAGCGTGATTGTCGGCCTGCAACAAACCGAGAATCATAGCCCCGACCGTCAGGGAGGGGACCAGCCCGTCGGCTCCGTCGGTTTCGAACTCGGCATCCAGAGCGAACTCGGCGATCTTCGCAGCAGCCTGATTCGAGGCTCCGGGATCCCCATCGGTGTGCTCACCGACGGTAGCATCTTCATGCGGAACTTTGTCGTAACCGCTGGAAAGGACAATCCCGCTCCTTTCGATCCAGTTGACTTGCTCAGATCTGATGACGGCCTGCGGTTGCGGGTGACATTTGGTCCGAATCCTGAGAGGGCGAACCGTCATCGGCTTGGGCTCCGTCTGGAGAACCCCCAGACTGGTGAAGACTATGGGATGCTCACGACGGACGACACGCTTCGCCCCCAAGACATCGTCGGGAACTTCGCGTTGATCTCGAATGTCCCTAAAAATCGCCTGCCACTCAACCATCTTCATGAGCCAACTGCCAAGTTCTGGTTCCGCGATCTCAAGGTCTCTGGCACGAAGGTCGTTGAGACACCCGAGCATGCATTTGGTCCGATCCTGTATGCGATGCACACATTGTCGCGGGGCGTGATGACGATGACGGCTCAGATGCCGCCGATCGGACCAGAGGATGACCAGACGGTCGAACTGCAAGTGCCGGTCGATGCGGCCCAAGAGATCTTGCGGGTTCCAAACGTTGCTACCCTGTCTGAGATTTCAAATCTCAAATCTGAAATCTCAGATCCCGACGCTCAACCTTCGTGGACTACTATCGCCCGTTCGACAATTGACCCGCTCTCGCGGACGGCCCACTTTCGTTTGCCGCACTGGCTCGACACGGAGGATGTGCCGTATCGGCTTGTCTACACGATGCGTGAGAGCACCCCGGCTGCTCAAAGCAGCCGGGGTGCTGGGCGAACAGCGACCGAGCACTTCTATACGGGCACCGTGCGCAAGGATCCGGTCGATAAGCCGTCGATCTCGGTTGCGGGGTTCACCGGGCATAAGGACACAGCATTCCCGAACGAGTTGCTTGTGTCGAATGTACTCAAGCACGATCCAGATGTGCTGCTGTTCACAGGTGATCAAATCTACGAGGATGCGGGCGGGTTTGGCATCGTCCGGGGTGATGTCGAGCGCGGGACGCTCAACTACCTCCGCAAAATCTATCTCTGGGGCTGGTCGTTTCGCGATGTGCTCAAGGACCGACCATCGTTCGTGCTGCCGGACGATCATGACGTCTATCAGGGCAACGTCTGGGGACAGGGAGGCAATGCGACTAAAGAGGGGATCAAGGACCATGACTGGGGCGGCTTCGCGGAGCCGGCTGACTTTGTGAATGCAGTGTTTCGTACGCAGAGTGCGCATCACCCACCTGCCTACGACCCGACGCCCATGATGCAGGGGATTGACTGCTGGTATGGCGATGCTGTGTACGGCCGCATCAGCTTTGCGATCATCGAGGATCGCTACTTCAAGTCGGGGCCGGGAGGCAAAGTCAACGACTGGCCCGGACGTCCGGACCACGTGAAGGATGCGAACTACGACGTCTCGAAGCTCGACAAACCGGGACTCGTGCTGCTCGGCGAGCGGCAGCTGGACTTCCTCGATGCTTGGTCACAAGACTGGCGCGGGGCCGACATGAAGTGCGTCTGTTCGCAGACCATCTTCTGCAACCTTGCGAACTATCACGGCCCCGAGCAGGAGTTCATTTACGCGGACCTCGACTCGAACGGCTGGCCGCAGACGGGACGCAACAAGGCGGTCGTAGCCATGCGGAAGGGATTCGCCTTCCATTACGCGGGCGATCAGCATCTCCCCTCGATCGTGCATCACGGCATCGACACCTGGAACGACGCCGGCTGGTCGTTCTGTGTGCCTTCGACTGCTGCAGGGTATCCTCGCTCGTGGCGACCGGATGGGGAGGGACGTCCGGTCCAGAATCGTCCTGACCCCAGCCTGCCCAACACCGGTGAGTACCGAGACGCCTTCGGACATCCGATCACAGTGCATGCGATCGGCAACCCGGCGGAAGAGAACCGCAAGCCGGTCCTCGAACTGCTGCACGACAAATCGTCCGGCTATGGTCTGGTCCATTTCAACAAGGAGAACCGCACGATCACGATGGAGTGCTGGAAGCTGCTGTTCGACGCTGACAATCCGCGGGTTGACGATCAGTTCCCCGGCTGGCCGAAGACGATTTCCATGCTCGACAATGATGGCCGCCAGCCGGTCGCTTACCTGCCGACGATCAACGTCACCGGCACAAGCGACCCGGTCGTGCAGGTCATCGAGGAATCAACAGGCGAAGTCGTGTACACTCTGCGGATTGATGGAACGTCGTTCCGTCCGAAAGTGTTCAAGGAGGGGCCGTACACGGTGAGAGTCAACGATCAGGAGTTTACGGGCATCGAGTCGACTACGCAGGATGACGCAACTCTCGATGTTGCTTTTTGAGTCATGCCTCCTCTATTTCCAAACTGGAGTTTGGAAACGAGAGATGTTGGATTAAGAACAACTGGAGCCGGAAAGGTTGAAAGACACCCTCACCATTCCTGACTACGCGATCATCCTGCTGTACCTGGTGGGGACGGTTTGGATTGGGGTGGCGATTGGTCGGCGGATCAAGACGGGGACGGATTACTTTCTGGGCGGGCGGCGGTTGCCCTGGTGGGCGATTGGGATGTCGCTGGTCGCGACTGACATCGGAGGCACCGACATCATCGGCGTCGGCGGAGCCGCCTATACGCATGGCATGGCGGTTGCGAACTTCGAGTGGATCGGCTGCGTGCCGGCAATGATCGTCGCGGCGTTTGTGTTTGTGCCGTTCTTTTATCGCACCGGGATTTATACGGTGCCGGAGTTCATGGAGCGGCGGTACAACGTGGGCGTGCGGACGGCACTGGCGGTCTGCTGGCTGATCTTCATGGCGTGCAACCTGGGCATCATGCTGCTTGCCTCGGGGAAGATGATGTCGGCCCTGTTCGGCTGGGACGTCACGATGTGTGTGCTCGTGACGGCAGCGCTCGTCGGCTTCTACACCCTGACCGGCGGACTGGCGGCGGTCGTGTATACCGATGCCATCCAGTGTGCGGTGATGATTGGTGGCTGTCTGCTGGTGACCGGACTGGGGTTGTGGGAAATCGGCGGCATCGATGGGCTGCGGGCACAGATGCCGGACCCGGAGCAGACGCAACTCATTCTCCCGGCGGACAGCGACTCCCCCTTCCCCTGGCCGAGCATTCTTTTTGGACTCGCACTCATTCTCTCCCCTGCCTACTGGATTGGAAACCAGGCGATCGTGCAGCGGTCCCTCGGAGCGGAGAACGAGTTTGCTGCGAAAGCATCCTATGTGTGGGGAGCGGTGCTGAAGAACCTGATCCCGCTCATCATTGCGGTGCCCGGGCTGATTGCCGTCGCCAAATTTCCGGATCTGGCTGACGGCGATCAGGCGTATCCGATGCTCGTCTCGACGCTGTTGCCGGTGGGACTGCGGGGTCTGTTTGTCGCAGCGTTCATCGCAGCACTCATGTCGAGCATTGACTCGTACCTCAATTCAGCGGCAACCATCCTGGCGATGGACATCTACAAGCGGTTCATCAGGCAGGAGGCGACCGATGAGCATCTCCTGGCCGTGGGCCGCGTGACGACTGCGGGACTGCTCGTGTTTGCGATTGGGTTCGCCCTGACGGCTGACCCGGAGTCGGGGCTGTACTCAATGTTTCAGACGCTGATGTCATTCTTTCAGGGGCCAGCGCTCGCCATTCTGCTTTGCGGCGTGCTCTGGCGTAGGGCGACCGGCATAGCAGCGCTCATCGGGTTCCTCTCGGGTGTGACGTTTGCGATCTTCCTCTATACCGTGTCTCAGGAGAGCGTGCTGGCGTGGCTGGGATGGCAGCCGCTGTTTCAGGTCAGCGATCCGTTCCTGTACTACTCAGTGTGGGCATTCACATTGACGGTCTCGCTGGTGGTGATCATCAGTCTCCTCACAAAACAGGAGCCGGCTGAAAAGACGCGATACGTGTTTGGCCAGTTCAAACGTGAACCGAATGAGGTGCCCGCATGACGACGACGCCCCTGCATCAGATCGGTAACATGATTCGTGAGGCATTGCTGCTCATTCCGCTATCGATGGTGCGGGTGATGTTTCTCGCGCTGCTGGCGAGTGTGCTCTTGTGGGTGCTCAACCTGCCTCGCAGCGAAACAACCGCTCCGGACAGCGAGGGTCGAAGTGGTGCGAACCTCAAAGTCGGCGCATCGATCGCGCTAGGCATGCAGCTCTTAATCTATCTGCTGTTGTGAGAGGATGGGGTGATCATGGTTGGCACACGATGCGTTGCCCGTTGGCTTTGAAGGATACTTGTTGGGAGACGAACGATGAGGATCGGACAATCACTCATTCCGGAGTTTGATGTAGAGATGGCGAGCACTCGCCGTGTGCTGGAGCGTTTGCCGGATGACAAATGGAACTGGCGGATTCATGAGAAGTCGAACCCGATCGGCTGGGTGGCCAATCACTTGGCGGACTTGCCGGGATGGGTTGAGATTACGATTTGTCATGATGCACTCGACGTGGAGCCGGAACCAGGGCAACGTTATCAGTCACCCACTGAGCCTAACCGCGATGCGGTGCTCGCGCTGTTCGATGCAAACGTGGCAGAGGCTCGGGAGTTACTGGAGACAGTCGATGACGAAACCTTGTATGGTCCCTGGCGACTGTTGCGGCTCGGGGAAGAACTGATGTCGATGCCTCGACTGGTCTGTCTGCGCACATGGGTGCTGAATCATATCATTCATCATCGAGCGCATCTGTGTGTCTACCTGCGCGTCAACGATATCCCGGTGCCTGGGCTCTACGGCCCCTCAGCTGACGAGGGTGTAAACTGATATGAGTTTGTCACATCGCTTCGAGATTTCCCTCGGCCTAATGCGAGCGATTCTCGTCGCTGCGTTTCTTTGTCTCCTCTGCGGTTCATCATTTGCCGCAGACACTCCCAACATTGTGCTGATCATGGCGGATGATTTGGGGTACGGGGCGCTGGGGTGTTATGGGCAGACGAAGATCGATACGCCGCACATCGATCAGCTGGCAGCGGATGGGATTCGGTTCACGCAGGCGTATGCGGGGTCGCATGTCTGTCAGCCTTCGCGGTCTGTGTTGATGCAGGGGCTGCACACGGGGCACACAGCGGTGCGTGCGAATGATCTTGATCAGTTGTTGTCGCCGGAGGATGTGACGGTTGCGGGGTTGCTCAAGGACAGGGGTTATGCGACCGGCGGGTTCGGTAAGTGGGGGTTGGGATACATCGGCACAACGGGCCAACCAAACCGGCAGGGGTTTGACACGTGGTTCGGCCAATATCTGCAGGTGCATGCGCATTTCTACTATCCCTATTGGGTTAGGCTGAATAACGAGCAGTACATGCTTCCCGGCAACGAGGGAGGCAAACGTGGTCAATACGTGCAGGACGCGATGCAGTCGCAGGCCCTCAACTTCATCCGCGAGAACGCTGACGGGCCGTTTTTCGCTTACCTGCCGTACATCATTCCGCACGTGGAGATGGTCGTGCCGGAGGAATGGGAGGAGCCGTATCGCGGGAAGTTTCCAAAGGTGGCCATCATGGACCCGCGCCCCGGTTACATCGGTTCAGAGGATGGCCTGACGACGCTGGCCGGGATGATCAGCCGGTTGGACGCGTATGTCGGCGAGGTACGATCATTGCTCGATGAACTGGAGATCGCAGACAACACAATCGTAATCTTCACCTCCGACAACGGTGCTCAAAGTGGCGGCAAGGATGCAGGCTGGACGAAGATGACGGACTTCTTTCAGGCGAACGGTCCGCTGCGGGGATACAAGGGAACGTTTTACGAAGGCGGACTGCGGGTGCCCTTCATCGTCTATTGGCCGGGCAAGACAAAGGCGGGCGCAGTCAGCGATCACATCTGCGGGTTTCAGGACGTGCTGCCGACGTTGTGCGAAATTGCAGGAGTCGACACGCCGGAGGTGACCGATGGCATGTCCCTCATGCCGACGCTTGTCGGTCAAGGGTCACAAGACGAGCATCGTGGGCTGTACTGGGAGTATCGTGGGCGCGATTCGCTGGGACGAGCCGCCCGGATGGGACGCTGGAAAGCGGTCCAGTTGCGGGACGATGGCCCGGTCGAGTTGTATGATCTGTCGAACAACGTGAGTGAAACACATAACATTGCCCCTCAACATCCGGCGATCGTGCGTGAGATGGTCGCGTTCATGGATGGCTGTCACGAGGATCAGCGTGAGTATCCACCCGCGACGTTCCGTCCAAAGATTGACGACTTCATCCGTTAACAAGAGATTTTCTTATAGCTGAACTCGACAGAGTTCAGACCCAACGCGGCTGAATTCTGGCGAATCCAGCTACCCTCAACCTTCAACTCGTAACCTTCATCATCTCATGCGACTTGGTATCTACGGCGGAACCTTCGATCCCGTCCACTACGGACACCTGCTGCTTGCAGAGCAGTGTCGAGAGCAGTGTGAGCTGGATGAAGTCTGGTTCGTGCCAGCGGGAGTACCGCCGCATAAGCAGGCAGACGGCATCACACCCGCGAAGGACCGCATCAACATGCTGGACTTTGCTTTGGCGGGAATGCCCGAATTCTCGATCAGCCGCATCGAAGTGGAGCGTGAGGGGCCGAGTTATACGGTCGACACGTTACAGCAACTGGTTAACGACGATGACTCACGCGAGTTGTTCCTGCTGATCGGAGCTGACTCGCTCGCTGACTTTCCCACATGGCGACAGCCACAGCGGATTTTGGAGTTGGCGACATTGGTGGCGGTCAATCGTGGCGATTTTGATGAGGCTCAACTGCGAAGCGATGTGGTGCGCCTCGGATCGCAAGCGGCTGATCGACTGCAGATCGTCGAGATGCCGGGTATTGACATTTCAGCGACCGACATCCGTCGGCGCGTCCGTGAGGGGCGAAGCATCCGATTCTTCACACCGCGCCCCGTCGAGCATTATATCGTCGAGCGAGGACTGTATCGGGATGCATGATTTCCCAACTCTGTCGCACCGTCTACGAAAAATTGATCCGCACAGAGCCCAGGCAGCACCCGTTGCGATTCATCGACTTCCGCAAATGCGTCGCGTGCAATGCGTCCGGGAGGTCGGTACATTAGTGGTGTTTCCTTCCTGAAATCACACACCTTGCTTCCCCACCTCTTTGCTGCTCTGGAGCTGTGAATGCCGGTCAAAGTTCGCTGCCGCGGGTGTGAAAAGGTCCTCAACGCGCCGGATCAGGCACGGGGGAAGGTCGTTAAATGTCCGCACTGTCAGACTAAGCTGAAGGTCCCTGACGGGAAGTCCACCCCTGCGAAGCAGCCCGCCGCTAAGCAACCGGCTGCCAAGCCTGAGAGGAAGGTCTCTACCAAAGCACCGGGAAAGAAGGGAAAGTCGAGCGGCCCGCCTCTGAGCGAGACGGAACTTTTCGCGAATCTTGATTTTGGCAAGGCAGAAGACACCGAACACCGGATCTGTCCATATTGTGCGACAGAACTTGAGGAAGACCGCGATGTCTGTCCCGGCTGTGGCATGAATGTTGCCTTGGGCCAGATGGACAAACGCGAAGCCAAGCGTCGCAGCCGCAGAGGGCCGGATCCGGCCAAGTTCTACAAAGCGGCCTGGACGGATTCGTTTCAGTTTGTGAAGGAACACAAAGGGCTCGCGCTGCGGACAGGCTCGTACCTCACGATCTTCACCGTGCTCTGTTGGTCGTGCTTCTACATGTACGATGAAGTCTGCGTGAACGGACCGCCCAAGTTCTTCTGGGCCTGCTGTACGTTCATAAGTGCAATGGGTTTGCCGGGATGGTTCTTCTTCCTGTCGATGAAGATCGTTGACTATTCGATCATCAAGGGGACGAAGTTAGACCGTATCCACTTTGACTTCTTCCAATGCGTAACGCTGGGGATGCGGACGATCTTCTGGCCTCTGGTCATGCTGATTCCTGTATTCCCTTTAGCGGTACTGTTTCAGCCAAAGGTGTTGCTTCTTCCTTTATGGCCGATTGTCAAGTTCCTCTTTCCAAGCGTGACATGGTCACTCGATGAGTTTCGGAATGTGTTTATCTTTTTGGGTGTCCTTGGATTCGTTCCATTGGTCATGCTTCCGCTGGCCATTCCACACATGACGGCCAAGTACACCTACAAGGCCTGGATCCTGTGGGAGATGATCAAGGTCTTCGGTAAGAATGCCGCTCCCGCGCTGTATTGGGTCTTCCTGGCACTCGTGACGCTCATTCTGCCTTTTGGAGCCATCTTTGGCGCGATTCAGTTTTATGGCGGAGGTCTGAATCCCTACTACAACGAGCATTTCACCGGGTTGACCAACTCGATGCTCACGCCTGTCTTTGCAGCGATGGACATGGACCCCGAGGGATGGATGTACTCAGCGGCCATCGCGCTCCTGCGATTCGGCCTGGCGTTTGTGGTTGCGGTTCCGCTGTTCCTCGTGGCCGGGTTTCCGATTCTCTTTCTGATGAGGGCGAATGGTCTGCTGGCTTACTACCGTCAGCAGTACCTCGACCTCGTGATGAAAATGGGGACCAACACACCAGCGGGATTCTGGGTGCGAATGCTGGCCTTTCTGGTGGACGTGCTGCTCTTTCCCCTCGCGAGCTTCATCGTGACGAAGGAGCGACGCATTCTGTTGATCGCACAGTTTTTGAACGGAATCGCAGTGGCCGGTTATTTGCTGTTTGGAGTTGAATTCACCAAAGCCCTGATGGCCCCCGTCTGGCTTTCGTATAACTACTGGATGTACTTCGCTGCTCAAGAGGCGACCACACAGCGAACCACAATCGGCAAGGATGCTTTCGGCCTGATCGTCTCGACACAAGAGGACAAGAAGATGGGTCTTCGTGAAGCGACGATCCGTCTGGCATGTACTGCTGCGTCTCTGGTAACAC
Source organism: Planctomycetaceae bacterium (assembly GCA_020426325.1). Classification (GTDB taxonomy): domain Bacteria; phylum Planctomycetota; class Planctomycetia; order Planctomycetales; family Planctomycetaceae; genus JAHBXU01. The sequence goes on from JAGQQG010000002.1 coordinate 17,184, forward strand.
TTGGTTTGGGCTTTCTGGTCTGTGCTTTTCATCCTCAGAAGAAAGCCTTGCATGACATGCTGTCCAAGACCAAAGTGGTCTGGCAGGGGGACCGTTGAGAACCAATCGATGAGGCGTGAGGTTCTGCCCGTCAGGACAATTTGTTCGCCGCAACTGCTTAATTGACACCGTCTTGACCGGTTTCCGGCGGCTGACCTATACTCACCCGCAGCTCGGCAAAGTTGACGCATTTTCGCGCGCCGGGTGAACGTCGCGCAGGTCTCCCATCTGCCGATGATCCATCTCAGTTGGCCGGTCCGAGGGAGCGGGCAAGGTAAATGCAGCGTCCATGAAGAGCGAACATCGTCACGAACTGGCAGAGAACGACCTCAGCAAGGTTCTGGGGCAAGGGGTTCAGAAACTCGACGAACACCAGAATACGATTCTGTCAGTCGCAGTCGTCGTGGCTCTGATTGCAGCGGCCCTCATCTACTGGACGCGGATGTCGCGTTTCGAGCGATCCAGCGGTTGGGCACAACTTGCTGCGAGCAGCTCTCCCGAAGACTTCATGAATGTGGCTGAGGCTCACGCTGGCTCGGCAGTCGGCGACTGGGCGCGGCTGCGAGCGGGGGACGGTTTTCTGCAGGAAGGAATCCGGCTGTCAATCACCGATCGCCCGGCCAGTACGGAACGTCTCGAGCAGGCGAAAGAAGCCTTTGAAGCACTCACCCCACAGAAGACCCTGCCAGCCATTCGCGAACAGGCCATGAACGGGCTGGCGGTCACGCTGGAATCACTCTCGACCGGCGACACCGAGCCGGCCATCGCCGCCTATCAGAACCTGCTCACTGCATTTCCAGAGTCACGCTTCAAATCCTGGGCCGAGGATCGGATCGACGCTCTCAAGCTGGGGAGCACTCAGGACTTTTACGCCTGGTTCCATCAACAGAATCCCAAGCCGGCTGACATGCCTCTTCCGAACGATCAGCTCGGTGGCGGTTCGAGTCCGCTGGAGTCTCTGTTGCCTGAGTCTGGTCTGGGCAATCTCAACATCGGTGACGAGCCTTTCACGCCTCCGATGGCAGAAGATGGGGAGGACTCCACTTCGGACGGGAGTGATGTCAATCCGTTTGAACCGGAATCGACCAGCGAAACGAACGAGTCCGAAACCGACTCTGAAACAAACGAGCCTGAAGCCAACACCGACGAAGCTCCTGCAGCGGAGCAGACTCCTGCTTCAGCTGACGAGGAAGCCGAATCTCCTGCACCGGGCGAATAGTTCTCTCGCAATGGTCACACATTTCCTATGCGTGGCTGAACGAGCCATGTGACGATGAGTGACGAACTCTCTGCCGAGTCCGCCTTGCATACCGTGGAGGCCCGCGCTCATGGCTGGCGGCTCGATCATTACCTGGCTCGGCTGTATCCCAATTACAGCCGCGTGCTCCTGCAGCGGGCTGTCTCGGACGGCAGCGTTCAGCTGAACGGACTGCCGGCCAAACCGTCACGTCGTCTGCGGGTGAACGATCGCATCTCGATCAAACTGCCGGAGGAACCCGACTACACGGTCGCGCCTGAGGATCTGCCGCTCGATATCCTGCACGAGGATGAGTGGCTGATCGTCGTCAACAAGGCCCCCGGAATGATCGTGCATCCGGGACGCGGGAACACTCAGGGGACCCTGGCCGCGGCACTGCAGTTCCACTTCGACACACTCAGCGACGTCGCCGGACAACACCGGCCGGGCATCGTGCATCGCCTCGACCGGGACACGTCAGGTGTGCTCGTCATCGCGAAGGATAATCAGGTGCATCACCGTTTGAGTCGACAGTTCGAGCAGCGAACCGTCAGCAAACAGTACCGCGCCATCGTACGCGGTGTCATCGAGCGGGACAGTGACTGGATCGAGACTTTCGTCCGGGTGAATCCCCATCATCGCGAGAAGATGATGGTCTGTGATGAGGGAGGCAATGCTCGGCCCGCGTCCACGTTTTACGAGGTCGACCAGCGGTTCGACGGCTTCACTTCGGTGCGTCTGTTCCCCAAGACGGGACGGACGCATCAGCTGCGGGTCCACATGACGCATCTGGGGCATCCCATCATCGCAGACCGTCAATACGGAGGGGGCGACCGTCTGCGGCTCTGTGAACTCGCGGCAGACGCGACAGCGGGCGACGAAGACGATACCCTGATCGAAAGACAGGCCCTGCATGCCTGGCGGCTGGCGTTTCAGCACCCGGCGACAAACGAGTCCGTCGAGTTTGTCGCCCCGTTGCCGCATGACATGCAGCAGACCCTCGCTGCCCTTGAACAATACCGATCGTTGAAGACATAGGCCCCGATTCGCTTCCATGAAACTTGCCAAGATTCGTTTTGCTGACGGCACCGTGCGTGTGGCTGTCGTTGATACTGATGCCAATGAGGCCCGTGTGCTCGACCTGATGCAGATCGAGAACTGTCACACACTCGCGGACGTACTTCACAGTCCCGATCCGGCCGGACTGGCGAACTTTCTGATCGATCCCAATGTGGCACCGCTCGACCTCTCGTCGGTGACGTTCGCTGCTCCCATTAACCGGCAGGAAGTCTGGGCAGCGGGTGTGACTTACAAGCGCAGCCAGACGGCCCGCATGGAAGAGTCCGAGTCGGCAGCGACCCATTACGATCGGGTCTACACGGCTCCCCGGCCTGAGTTGTTCTTCAAAGGCATGGCCAACCGGATGAGCGGTCCACACGAACCGGTCCGGGTAAGAGCAGACAGTCAGTGGAGCGTCCCGGAACCTGAATTCACGCTCGTCATCAACCCGAAGATGAAGATCGTGGGCTACACCATCGGCAACGACATGTCGGCCCGCGACATCGAAGGAGAAAACCCGCTTTACCTTCCACAGGCCAAAGTCTATCGCCAGTGCTGTGCACTCGGTCCGGTGATCCGTCTGGCCAACGAACCGCTCGTGCTGGAGGAAACACACATCACACTGACGATCCGCCGCGACGGTGAAAACGTTTTCCAGGACAGCACGTCACTCGGCCAATTGAACCGCTCGCTCGAAGAACTCGTCGACTGGCTCGGCCGCGAGAATGAGTTCCCGAACGGAGCCTTACTGCTGACCGGAACGGGCGTCGTGCCTCCGGATGAGTTCACCCTTGAAGATGGCGATCATGTCACGATCGAAATGACGGGTATTGGCAAGCTTGAAAACCCCGTGGTTAAGGATTCCCCAAGTCCGGCATGACGCAACGAACTCACACTCTGTCTACAGACGTGATCAACCGGGTGCACCAGCAGGACTGCATCAGCGGGATGCAGGCGCTGCCGGATGGTAGCGTTGATCTGGCGTTCGCTGATCCGCCGTTCAACATCGGGTATCAGTACGATGTCTATGAGGACAGGCTGAAAGCAGAAGAGTACCTCGAATGGAGCCGTGCATGGATCGGTGAGGTCGCGCGCGTGCTCAAGTCGAATGGCACGTTCTGGCTGGCCATCGGGGATGAGTTTGCGGCTGAGCTCAAGGTGCTGATGCAGCGGGAACTCGGTCTGTGCTGTCGCAGCTGGGTCATCTGGTATTACACGTTCGGCGTGAACTGCAAGCAGAAGTTCAGCCGTTCACATGCACACCTGTTTCACATGGTGAAGGACCCGCAGGACTTCACCTTCAACGCAGACGATCCGGGCATTCGTGTCCCTTCAGCGAGACAGCTTGTGTACGGCGACAAACGGGCCAACCCACAGGGGCGACTGCCGGACGACACATGGATCGTCCCGGATCCGGAGGCTGCTCTGCACTTCGCTGCGCACGACGGCTTCGTGCTCCGCCCGCAGGACGCAGCCGAATCGTTCGACCCCGGACATGACACATGGTACTACCCTCGTGTTAACGGGACCTTCAAGGAACGCAAAGGATGGCACGGCTGTCAGATGCCGGAACAGATTCTCGGCCGCATCATCCGGGCGTGCTCGCATGAGGGAGACGTGGTCCTCGACCCCTTCACGGGGAGCGGGACGACGCTCGCAGTGGCTAAGAAACTTGGTCGCCAGTTCATTGGTTTTGAACTCTCCGAACAGTATGCGGAGCGTGCGATCGAACGCATTGAAAGCGTCAACACAGGTGATCCGTTGGAAGGTGTCGAGAATCCGTTGACCAGTGCCCCTTCAACCAGCAACGGCGTCCGACTGGATGACCGCGAGAAACGTCGCCCGGCCCCCAAGGCGTCTCGACAGAAGACGCTCGATTTGAAGTGACTGTATCGTTCACTCCGCCGAGTGCTGCTTACGTGCATGTGCCGTTCTGTCGGCATCGATGTGGATACTGCGACTTTCCGCTAATCGCGGGGCGGGATGATCTGATCGCTGACTATCTGCGTGCTTTGAGGGTGGAACTCTCTGAAGTGAGCGAGCACCCTGAGTTACAGACGCTGTTCTTCGGCGGAGGCACGCCGACTCATCTGTCGCCTGACCAATTGAGACGTCTGTTTTCGATCGTGTATGAAAAGTTTCGGCTGGCGGATGGCGTGGAGATGAGTGTCGAAGCCAATCCGCTGGACCTGGATGACGCGACAATTGATGTGCTTGTCGAGGCGGGGGTGAATCGCGTGAGTCTGGGGGCACAGTCGTTTGACCTGGTAGCTTTGTCCGTGCTGGAACGTGACCATCAGCCGGACGATATCGGTGATGTCACCCACAGGCTCCGCGAACATGGAATCACGAACCAGGCAATCGACCTCATCTTCGGAGTGCCGGGACAGTCATTGGAGGTGTGGGAACGGACCCTCGATGCAGCGATCTCGCTGGAGATCGAGCATGTTTCGACGTATGGACTGACATACGAGAAAGGGACTGCGTTCTGGAGTCGACGTTCAGCAGGAGCATTGCAGCCCGTTGAGGAGGAGATGGAGCGAGCAATGTACGCATCTGCGATGGAGCGACTGTCGTCTGGCGGATTTGTCCACTACGAGATCTCGAACTTCGCACGACCGGGGTACGAGTGCAGGCACAACCGGGTGTACTGGCAGGGGGACGAATTCTACGGTTTCGGTCCGGGGGCAGCTCGCTATCTGAGCGGCACACGTTCGACGGCTCATCGCAGCGTGACGAACTGGCTGAAACGCGTGCTTGCGGGAGAGTCGGGCATTGCGGAGTCCGAGACGCTGACACCGGAACAGCGGGCTCGCGAGGCGGTCATGCTGGGTCTGCGTCAGACGGCGGGCATCCATCTCGAAACATTTGAGCGACAGACCGGGTATGCCTTGCCGGAACTCGCTCCGCAGGCCTTGGACCGATTTCTCCAGTGCGGCTGGCTCGTCGAGGACAACGGCTTCGTCCGTTTGACGGACGAGGGGAGGTTCCTGGCCGATACGGTGACGGCGGAGTTTCTCTGAGCCTCGTCAGTTTTCCTCAAGATCAGGAGGGCCATTAGGCGGCGGAGCCGGAAGCGGAGGTCTGCGGCCGACAGGCCGTTTGCGAGGCGATGCCGATTCGTCCTCGGTGGATGCCGGTTCTTTTTGTTCACCGAACGTGATGTTCAGATCTGTTGCTCCAAACGACAATTGCATTTCGGGTTCTTCGGGTGAAACACTCCAGCTGATCCCCCGTCGCGTTCCGTCCCCCTCTCCTTCAAAGAGCGTCTCGCCGGTATGCTTGTCGAGCAGCATCAACTCCAGATACTGATTACGACTCTGTCCGTCTGTCGATTGAAACCCGGACGCGAGCACCAGCATCGGCCATCTTCCGGGAAGTGACGGGTCCACAATCTGCCTTGGGATCTCCCGGCTCCAGAGTTGCTCGTTCGTGCGGCGATCGAATGCACAGGCGATGCCATTGGCGACGTGCACATCGCGTGCTTGTTGCGGAAGCAATCCGGTGACATTCTGTGCCAGACCCCCTCGTCGATTTGTGAACAGGATCCACATGTCCGGCAGTCCCAGCACACTCATGCTGCGCACATCATCAGGCACATCGATGTTTGTCTCGAACAGGATTTCGCCGTCTTCGGCTCGCAGGAGGTTGACGCTTCCGTCTTTCTCGACGACGACGAGTTTCTGTCCATCCAGCGGCATCCATGCGATGAATCCGGGGAACGTTCGCTCCCAGATGTTGCGATCGGTCACCGGATCGTACATAGCCAACGAGACTCCTTCGGCCTCGCGTTGCCGGGTGAGAAACAGCCGGCCCCAGTCAGCGTCCTGCAAATTCTCTTCAAGAGTGCGGGGCAACTCTCGCGTTCCCAGAAACTCGCCGTCCGCGGCTCTGTAGAGATCGGTCTCTGTGGGGTCTGTCCGTGGACCTCGCGACACCAGCACGATGTATTCATCGTCAGCAAAGATCTCGCAACCACGACGGACATCGTCGACATGCCAGAGTTCATCTCCCGAACAGGGATCGACCGCTGTGAGTGTCCCCCCCTGCTCATAGCAGAACACGTCATCTCCAACCGGACCGATGCTGCCGAAATACTCCTCATTCCCTTGATCAAACATGAGATCTGCCCGCAGACCTCTCCGGGCCTGCTGTGGTCGCACGACCGCTCCGCCGAAGACTGTCTGCCGGGAGAGGTCGATCACGGCCCCTTCGAGAATCGTTTTCGGTTGATTCCGAGTCAGCAGATTGAGGAGTTGAAACTGTTGTCCGTTGAAGATGAGGGTTCGATGGCCCCTCAGACGAGCATAGTTACTGTCCGGCAGACCGAGACCAGATCCCGACTGTACACGAATGGGATCTTCCATCTGCCCATCGCCGTCATACACACTCAGCTGAGCATTCGGATGCAGCATGATGACTCCGGCGTGCAACAGCGGGTCGATCGGTCCGACACGTCGAAGCGGCATTGGGAACTGTCTTGTATTGAACTGAGACTTTGTGACATTGACGGGTTCGTTCGGCCAGTCGATCACTGAGTCCAGTGCTTCCACAAGTTGCTCGTCCTTGCTCCACGCTTCTGCCACTTCCGCGCCGGTCATGCCCTCCCACGTCTCCACGTCGGCAAACTCGCTGGCGAGTTCGTCAAGCAAGGATCGCACGAGCAGGCCCTGATCGTGTTCGGCATACAGACGAATGAGACGTGCCGTCGCATTCGCTCGTTGTAGGGTCGTCCCCTGTTGTCGACGACGGAGATACAGGGCCTCCGCACGCAAGGGGGCGTGCTCCGGATCGAGGAACTCGCTCAGGCTGTTCTCAGCTAGCTCACTTGCGGGATGTCGATCGAATGCGGAGAGGAAACGAGCCAGGATCTCCGTCCGTTTGGCGGAGACGGCCGCTTGCACCGTCTCTTCCAGTTGACGATCCAGTTCCTCACGGTCGACAGCCGGAGCCGCATCGTAAAGTCGAAGGAGCTGTCCCTGTACCCAACGGTCGAGTCTCACCGTGTGAGTGTCGTTCAAATGGACCTGCGTGTCGGCGATGTCATCGAAAGTCATCAGCTGCAGGTAACGCTGGAATGCTTCTTGAGTTTTGCCGATCGATTCGAGTCCGGTCGCCATCGTCCGCAGCAGTCGGATTCGTTGCACGGGATCGTCAGCGAGACGTTCGAGTTCGGGGACGACCTCCTGGTTGGCAGCAAAGTCGCCCCGCAATCGCTCCAGCAGGGTGTCAACGACCAGTTGTTGCGTGCGGTCATCAGCTACTGCCGCGAGTGAGGTTCGCAAATCTTCGAGCCCCTCAGAGGTCAGCCCTGCATGGAGTCGCATCTCCCCTCGAACCGCTAACGCTGCCGGGTCGTTCGGGTTGGCTGCGAGGTCCGTTGCGAGTTGCTGATCGAGTTCCGCGAGCGACCGAAAACCGCGAATGTCTGTTGTGTTCTGAGTAAACAGCCTGCCATTGACGGCGACGAGGTTACCGAGTTCCGCCCCGGTCCTCATCGGCGATTGAACCAGCAAACGGCCGTCAGTCAGATCAATCGTGGCGATGCGACTCTCTTTTAGTGGAAGGTGATACAGGTCCCCCTCGCGGACTCCACGTCCGCCAGGTGAGTCGATGGGTAAGGACCAACGCACGTTGCCGGATTCGAGATCAACGGCTTCGAGTGATCGCTCTCCGATCAGTAGCACCGATCCGCGATGTACTCCGCCGAGCGAGAGCGTTCGTTGTCGTGGCCGAGACCAACGGGCTTTGCCGTCTTCCAGATTGAGGCAGTGCATCACCGCCTGATCAGGAGGAGCGATCAGAACAGAGCGATCCGCGATGACGGTCGAGGGACCATACCAACGCTCCTCAGCCAGAAGCGTATCGACAGACTCCATGTCAATCGTTGTTACTGATCCAGGAGGAAATCCGCGCCTCATGTGCAGATCGAACGGCTGCTGCTGGATCGTGTTGTATCGATGACCCCACACGAGGGTCCGCTGCACGGGGTCCACCGCAACGATCAATCCGCCTCCGGTCGGACAAATCAACAGTCCCCCCGCATAAGCCGGACTGAGGCCTGCCAGTCGCCGGTTGAGGTCATTGTTGACGTCAGAGGATGCGTTGAGGAGTGGAAGTGTCCAGCGTGCTTCACCTGTGTCCGGTTCCAGCGCGAACAGCCGAACCTGTCCACGGTCTTCGCCGAGCACAAACAACAGGCCGTCGACAGGCAGAGGCGCCCCCAGAAAGAACGTCCCCGCCAATGGCAGCGAGACACGAGAGTTGGGGCCGCCAATTTCCCAGAGGAGCTTGCCCTCAGTGGGGATGTCGTAGGCCCTCAGACGGTTGTACGGCTGCGGACTCAGGGGGTGATTGTTGGAGTTCTCCGCCATCAGTCGATCATGAAAGGGACCAACCATACCGCAATTGAAAACCTGATAGACCCTTTCGCCGTCGCTCGACAGAGACGCGGACGTGGCATCCAGCCAGGCTCGTTGGGCGAGGAAGTCTCTGATCGATCCCTGGACGGGAATCCCCGTGGGACCCGACGTGTTGCCCAACACAGCGAGCAGATACTCAAAGACCGGGTCCGTATCAGCAGCCTGCCAGCGAAAACTCCCCGTCTTCGCGTCCACGGCCTTCAAGCGGCCATAGGACGAAAACAGAATGGTCTCGCCAACGACCAGTGGTTCGCTGACCGGAAATGTCTGCAATTCGCTCTCTTGCTCAGCGAAGGCTTGAAGGCTGTCAGCGACTGCTTGCAACTCGACAAGCCGGGTTTCAGTTCGTGCTTCTGAAAGTCCGATAACCGACGTCCGCCAGGCATCGTCAAAGACAGGAGTGGATGGACGAACCGACGCATTGTGGTCATCGGCTCCCCCTTGAATCAGCCACTGGGCGACAGCCATGTTCTCCGGAACTTCGGGGGCCCCCAGCTGTTGTTGAAGCCGGGTGACAGCTTCAACACGCGTGGTGATGTTCGTTGGGGTCGGCTGATCGTTTTTGAAAAGATGCAATCCATTGTTGACCGCAGCCAACAGGATGTCGGCAGCGCGGTTCTGCATTCCTGCACGCCAGCAGGCGAGGACTGTCCGTTCCGAAAGCTCCGGTTCTCGTTGACTCCGTGAGGGGTGCATCGTCCGCAGGCGATCAAACCAGAGGGCTGCTGCGATGAGCTCGCCCCGGTCCATCTCGGCCACGGCGAGGTCGAACGCCGCATCGCCCCCGGCTTCGGTCATGAAGAACCGGTGAACGATCTCTCGTTTCTGCCTGCCAGATCCGGTCTTGCGGGCTTCCTGCAACAGGGCCTTCGCCTCTCCACCGTAGGTCTCCTGATAGAGCCGCAGTCCCTGTGCCGGGAGTGTGGAGAGAATCGTTTCTGCTTCCTGTCGAAGACTCGAATCCAGCTTCGAGTTCGTGAACGCGTCCTCGTTGGAATCGATGACGAACTGCAGCAATTGCAGTGTGGCGGGCTGAACGTCTCCTGCTTGTTTGAGTTGCTCTCGCGCCTGATCCAGCAGCACCTGCATTCGTCGATTCTGAGGGATGAACTGAGAGAGCTCATCGCGATCATCCAACCACGATGGCCGCAGCTGACCGAGAACCACCCCGGCTCCGACGATGCAGATCAGTCCAATCACGGGCACAAGTCCCGCACGACGATTCAAGACTTTCAAGATCCTCTCCCATCTCAGTCAGCACAGATGATCCGACAGGGAAATCTGTCGTTCGATACACGAGCTTCTGATCTTTTAAGCATAGTAGATCAGTCAAGATGCGACGATGGCGATCTGCCCGTCACCTCGGGGCGATGCCCCTGTTTGCTGATCACTCATCTGCGTTTCCCTATCCTTTGAACCCTCATGTTCAAGTCAAGGGGCCGAGTCAGTTTGAGAGGGGTAATCCCTTCCAGTTCACGCCGAACTGGATTGCCGCCTGCACGGAGATGATGGAGATAGACAGGTGGTACGGGCTTTTCTGATCAAACAATCTCTCCCTCACAATCGGATGTCTCGCACAAAAGAGCAAAGTCTCGCGTAGAATTTGCAAAAGACGGCAGCCGTTCTACAATGCATGTTCCCGTGAACGTAGGACTCATGGGATCGGCAATCGAAGAATCGCTGAGTCATTCGACCGCGATCGAAATTCGTCCCCGGAGGTGAGTTGTGGGTGATGACCTTGGCGTCGGACAAGTGTTGACGGTGTTTGTGATCGGCTTTTTGGTGCTGGTCGGCATCGTTTTCGCGGTGATGTTCGCGGCGTACTTCAAACTCTGGCTGCGCGGCTTTGTGACAGGGGCGCGCATCAGCCCGCCTGCGCTGGTGTTCATGAAACTGCGGAAGGTGAACCCTCACGTGATTGTCGACTCCAAAATCTGGTGTGTTCAGGCGGGCTTGCCGCACATCAATACGAATGCGCTGGAAGCACATTATCTCGCAGGAGGCAATGTCCAACGTGTCGTGAGGGCACTCATTGCAGCACATCGGGCGAACATCGATTTGGATTGGGACACGGCATCAGCGATCGATCTGGCCGGTCGAAATATCATTGAGGCCGTGCAAACCAGTGTGGATCCTAAAGTGATCGATTGTCCGGACGTGCGTCGGCATGGCCGGTCAACACTCGACGGTGTTTCGCGTGATGGCATTCAGCTCAAAGCACGGGCGCGTGTGACGGTGCGGACGAACCTGAGCCAGTTGGTCGGTGGTGCGACCGAAGATACGATCATCGCCCGCGTCGGTGAGGGGATCGTCTCCGCCATCGGCTCGTGTGACACACACAAGGCCGTGTTGGCGAATCCGACCTTGATTGCACAGGCCGTGATGAACAAGGGCCTCGACTCTCAAACGGCATACGAAATCGTCTCGATCGACATTGCGGATATTGATGTGGGTGACAACATTGGAGCACGGCTTCAGGCCGATCAGGCGGAGGCCGATGTCCGTGTGGCACGTGCCCGAGCGGAAGAACGTCGAGCGGAGGCTGTCGCCAATGAGCAACTGATGCAGGCTCTCACTCAGGAAAACCGGGCGAAGGTCGTGTTGGCCGAAGCTGAGATTCCCAAGGCGATGGCTGATGCATTCCGAAGCGGGAATCTGCGTACCAGGAACGGTCATGCCGGATAAAAAGGATGCAATTCCTCGCGAAAATGTTCCAACTGAGGCGGTGGAATGATCCCATCGTTGATCGGCGAAGTTTGCCGGTCGTTTGATTCGATGATCGAATAAGGAAGGCTGCTGATCAGCCTTGAAGAAGTCCAAGAGAATCTCGCAGTAGCTGCCCAGGCTGCCTGCGAACAACTAATGCGACCCCATGATGGGCCGCGACAATTGAGAAACCCAACCAGGTAGAGTACGATTCGTGTACGCGAAGGGACCGCGGCCGAGTTTTCAGATCACTCGCCCTGTATTCTCCCGAAATATCGAACCATGCGTGACAATTTCACACTCGAACTGAATCCCGAGCAGCGTCAAATCCTTCTGGATGGTCTGCGGTACGTCCGCAGTTCGGTCGCATTGGAAATCATCGACTGGACACCGGAAATTGAGAAGAACCGGGATCGGATGTACTCGCTCCTCGATGGCCTTGAGGACAAGCTGAACGGCGTCTCTCCCGCGGAGAAGCACGCAAAAGTCTGATCATTCCTGGGTGCTGTCTTCTGCGACGTTAACCGATGCGATATCAGAAAGTTTGCATCGAGTCCGTCGTTTGTACGCTTCCGCCGCATGTCGTGACGTCGGATGAGATCGAAGCACGGTTGCTGCCCGTGTACGAACGGTTGCATCTGCCGGTGGGGCGCCTGGAATTGATGTCCGGCATCCGTGAGCGCCGTTTCTTCGATCCCGGGACACTTCCCGGACAGATCAGCGGAGAGACAGTCCGTCGGGCGATTGAGACATCTGGCATCGACGCTCAGTACATGGGGGCATTGATTCATGGCTCAGTGTGTCGCGATCAGATGGAGCCTGCGACTGCGTGCGGCGTGCATCATGCAGCGGGGCTGCCTTCAGAGGCACTCGTTCTTGACGTGAGCAACGCCTGCCTCGGTCTACTGAACGGCGTAGTGATGCTGGCAGACATGATCGAACTGGGCAGGATTCGCGCGGGTGTGGTCGTTGGGACGGAGATTGGTCGCCCGCTCGTCGAGGGGACGATTGAATCCTTGCTCAAGGCGCCGGACCTCTCCCGTCGTGACATCAAGCCGGCTTTTGCCTCGCTGACGATCGGCTCCGGTTCTGCTGCCATTGTGTTGTGTGACGAACAGCTAAGTCGTCGAGGGAACCGCCTGTGCGGCGGAGCCTATCTGGCTGAGACATCACATCACCGCCTGTGTGCAGGGGGTGTGGAGATGGGAACATCGAGCGACAACCGACCACTGATGGCGACCGACTCGGAAGCACTCCTTCATGCGGGAATCGACATCGCGCGACGAACCTGGCCTCGATTTCTCGATGAGGTCGGCTGGAACAAACAGGGAGTGCAGAAGACGTTCACTCATCAGGTCGGGCGAGCCCATCGCAAGCTGCTGCTGGAAAGTCTCGATCTTGATCCGGTGATCGATTTCCCGACGGTCGAGTTTCTTGGCAATACGGGGGCCGTTGCGTTGCCGACGGCCGCCGCTTTGGGCATCGAGGCGGGACACCTCTTACCAGGGGATCATGTCGCGATGCTGGGAATCGGCAGCGGGTTGAACTGTCTGATGCTCGGCATGGAATGGAACAGCTGAGAAGTTCGTTGTTTTCCCTGAAGCCATATGCTTCGGAGACGGGGCCGTTCTTCGTTGCAGAAACGAGCAGACCGTAAGAGTCTGACTGTCCCTTCAGGTCCGCTTAACGGGACTACTTTGCGACATCTGCAGGTTTGCGGTGATCTTCCAGGTCTGGCAGAAAACGCCGGTTGGTTAACGAAGTTTGCAACAGCGATTCGTCGATCTCTAGCTGAAACGGGGGATTCCCTTCTGCGCGTGCTTGAGCAGGCAATGGCATCCGGTGTGGCCCATCGCAGTTGTCGCCTGCTCGACGTTGACGCTCTTGCCGCCGAGAGAGTGTATGTCCAATTTTTTCTCCAAACGTGATCCCTGGGGCAACGGTCTGTCCTTGTGGGTGTTCGCTGGATTGTTGTTTGCCAGCCCACTCATGATCGTGACCATTCTCCAGATTCGGATGGATAACGATGTGGAGACCTGGCTGCCCAAGAACGATCCCGACGCCCGCGTCCTGGCGTGGTTCAAGCATCACTTCCCTGCAGAAGACAGAGTGCTGGTGACGTGGGATGGTAGTTCGCTTAACGATCCGCGTGTCGAGGCGTACGTCGAGAAACTGATCGGTCGTCTTGATGACGATGGCGTCCACCGGGGCGGTTCGCCATTAATCGATTCCGTCATCACGGCTGACGAACTCTGTACCAAGATGATCGAGTGCGGAGTCGAACCGAATGAAGCCGCACATCGCATGCTGGGGACATTGATCGGCCACGGACTGATCCGGGTCCGACTCACCGATGACGGGCGAGTCGATCAGGCGGACACCGTGGCTCGTTTGTGTGAAGAGGCAAAGCAAAAGCTGGGGATCGATCTCGAAGTCCTCTCCAATACAGACGATCCTTGCAGAGACGCACATCTTCATGGAACGACGCTCGATATCGTGGCGGTTGAAGAGGGAGCGGAATCGAAGCATTTAGACGGCGATCGTTTTGCCAGTGAGATCGGCGATGCGGATCGACCTCACCTTCCAGTTGCCCCCCACGACTTTCGGGTAACGTGGTGCTCCATGATCCCGCAGTCCGAATGTCTGGAGCCGTTCTATGAGATGGCACGTCAACTGCGAGGTCCGCCAAGTGGACCAGATGCCGTCGGTCCTCTGCTCATCGAAGATTGCTTTCGCTGTCCCGGCTCACCGGTCGGCATGCTCGTGAATCTTTCCGAGGCCGGCCGCTCCGATGAAGGGGGAGTGGTCCAGGAGTTGAAGTCTCTCGCGGCAGAAGTAGGAATCTCCGAGTCGGCACTTCACATTGGCGGGCGTGCTGTCACAGCATCCGAGCTGAACGAAGCCGTCCAGAGTTCCGCCTGGAACAAGGCAACCGATTCCTGGTGGCCGCATAAGCGGTCAGTGATGTTGATGACGGGGGTCGTGTCCATCGGCTTGGCGTTCCTGTTTCTCAAGAGCCTGAGATTGGGAATCTTGGTGCTTGTGGTGTCGTATTACACGACAGCAGTCGCACTCACCATGATTCCGCTCTCAGGTGGGAACATGAACATGGTGCTGATGGTGATGCCTACGCTGTTGAATGTGCTCACACTCTCCGGGGCGATTCATGTCGCCAACTACTGGAAGCACGCAGCGGTGGAAAACCCGAGGACCGCGATTGCCCGCGCGGTCGAGATGGCTCGACAGCCCTGTGCCCTGGCCAGTATTACGACCGCCATCGGCCTGATCTCTCTGGTGACAAGCGATCTCGGACCTGTCAAAGACTTCGGGCTCTTTTCTGCAATTGGTTGTTTGCTTTCATTGGTTGCCGTTCTGTATGTGCTACCGACGCTGTTGCAATTGTGGCCTGCCGGTGCTCCGCAAGCACAAGAAGTCGATTCACGACGCTGGGAAATGTTTGGCCGATGGGTGACAGGGCGAGCCGGCCTCGTGAGCGGGATCTGCCTCGTGGCGTGTGTGGCCTGCTCCTACGGTCTGGCGTACTTTCAAACAGAAACGAAGGTCATTCGTTACTTCCCGTCACATGCCCGTGTCGTCCGTGACGGTTTGGCTTTGGAGCAGATGTTGTCGGGAACATCCACCCTGGAACTGGTCGTCCGATTCAACCCGGAGATGCAGAAGAAATCTGCCTTTCTCGAGCGGCTGGAAATCGTGCGTCAGGTCGGTGATTCGATCTGTGAGAATTCGGAAATCAGCGGTGTCATCTCGTTGGCCGACTTTCAGCCTGTGAATGTCGCCCCTGACGAGGATGCCCGCACTTTTACGAAGATCAAATACAACCGTCGCTCGACGGAGACTGAAAGGCGGGTCAAGGAAAAGGAAATCAGCGGGACGGAGGCTTTCTTTGCCGTCGCGCCCGAGGCAGGCAACCTGTTGACTCCCGGCGATGTGGAACTGAATGAAGCAGGTGAGGAACTGTGGCGGATCACGGCCCAAGCGGGGATCACCAGCGATCACAATTTCCATCTCCTTACCAGTGACATCGAATCGCGCGTCACGGAGATTATTAAGAAGCACCCCGGGACCAACTATGTCATTACGGGGACCGTGCCACTCTTCCTGCGGACGCAACTGGCCGTGTTGGACAGTCTGATCAAAAGCTTTGGCATGGCATTCGCCATCATCGCGCTGGTGATGATCGGCCAGTTGCGGAGCCCGATCGCCGGACTGCTGAGCATGTTGCCGAATCTGATGCCCGTCGTGGTCGTGTTCGGGCTGATCGCCTGGTCGGGCACGAAGGTCGACATCGGATCGATGCTGACGGCATCGGTCGCGCTAGGGATCGCGGTCGATGGCACGCTTCACCTGCTGACCTGGTTTCGCGAAGGCATCGTCAAAGGGATGTCACGTGACGAAGCCGTCGTTAAAGCTCTCGCCCACTGTGGTCCAGCCATGTGGCAGACCAGTGCCGCGGTCGGATTCGGTCTTCTGATGCTCTATCCAGCGGACCTCCTGATGATCAGTCGCTTCGGATGGCTGATGGCCGCACTCATTGGAGCGGCCCTGTTTGCCGATGTGGTCTTCCTCCCTGCGTTGCTGTCCGGTCCTCTGGGACGGATCATCGAGCGAACGGTCTCGCGATCTTCAGAGGATGAGATCGACGCACCTCGTCAACCGCAGTCAGAAGCACCTCAACCACATTTTCATGTGTCTCCCAGCCGCACACGTCGGATGCGACCGGCAGGTTAGTCGATTCTGCATCATAAAAGCCTCGTGAAGTGGGAGTTGTGGAATCGGTCCTGTGAGCTCAAAGTGTTTCGGGCAGTTGACAGGTCGTCAG
Source organism: Planctomycetaceae bacterium (assembly GCA_020426325.1). Taxonomy (GTDB): domain Bacteria; phylum Planctomycetota; class Planctomycetia; order Planctomycetales; family Planctomycetaceae; genus JAHBXU01. Next base: position 33,487 of record JAGQQG010000002.1, read on the forward strand.
GAATTGATTGTCTGTCTATAATGCGGAGGAAGCGATAAGACCGTTTTCGCTCACAATGACGCACTGCAGATTCTCAAGCCGCCAGGCGGAATGGGGAGGACATCATGAACGATTTTGTTGAACCTCTGGGACCAAGAATTCTGATCCGGAAGGACGAGAGCCGCCAAACGACCCGTGGCGGAATTGTTCTGCCCGATCAGGCCGAGATTCCGACAATCACGGGCCGCGTCGTCGAGATCAGCCTGGAAGTCGCCAACGATGACGAGTTCCCGGTCCGCAAGTACGACAAGGTCTTGTTCCACCCGAAGCACGCGATTCCCGTCGACTTTGAATCCGACAACCTCCTCTACGTTGTGCCTGTTGAAGATGTCGTCGCGGTCTTCCGCAAGTCGGCAGCGGCGGCGGCTGGACAGGATGACGTCTCCGCGGAGTTCGATGAAGAAATCGACTGATTGGAACCACCGCAAGGTCATTCTCGTCCCCCTGAGTGTGATGAGCACGAAATGCCCATAGAGAGTTTGTCATTTCAGGTACGGGGCACCAAGCAGGAGGATCTGACCGCGATCGAGACCTTCATCCAGCCGTTTGTCGAAGCGGGCCGGCTGTTGCCGAGAACGACCGATGAGTTGGTCGACCTGATTCCCTCAGGTTTCATCGCGGAGCATCAGGGACGGATTGTCGGCTTTGCCGCTCTCGAAGTGTATTCGAAGAAGCTGGCCGAGTTGCGAAGCTTGGCTGTTGCTGATGAGTATCGTGGACAGGGGATCGGTCGCAGTCTAGTCGTCGCCTGCCTCAAACTCGCGAAAGAAAGGAATGTGTTCGAGGTCCTCGCGATTACCTCGGAAGACTATTTCTTCAAAAGCTGTGGGTTTGACTTCACCCTTCCCGGTGAGAAGAAAGCGCTGTTCTATCAGACGCGACCGCAGGCCTGAGTCATCTTGCAGTTCAGATCCCTTGAACTTTGCGATGTTTGAGGAACGTGTCAAAAAAAGATGTCGCAGCAGCCCCTGACACGTCCGTTCCAGAACATGGCGGGGGCCACTGCGACATCCGGTCAACTGCTCGAAATATCGAGCAGGCGGACCACTGATTGCTCGGTGTTTTTGTGTCAGTCGAGAGTCGTTCGTCCCATGCGGAAGGTGATTGCTGCCTGCAGATCCGATCCGCCCAGGTAATTCCCCGGCAACAAAGTTATCTGGTCGAATGGTAACGCCGCAGTGATGGTAAACATCTGCAGATAGTTGTCTTCGTCTTCCAGATCGAATGGACTCCCAGCACTCGCCCCTTCCGCATGCACAATTTCAATCGTCACTTGATCACCGGGGATGCGAGAAGCGGTCAGCATGTTTTTGATGTCCTGAATCACTTTGGCGTTCGCCGTCTCACCCGGCGCGAGCATCGTGCTCCAGTCCTGGCTGGCGAGACGTCCTCCTTCCCGGAGAGCACCGTACAGAGTGTTCGAAGCATTGAGGGCATAGCCGACTTCGATACTGCCTAATGTCAGCGTGAGAAAAACCGGTGCCATGATGGCGAACTCAACGACCGCTGCTCCGCGACGAGTTGCAAGATTTGGCTTTGAAGTATTCGTGAAACGACGCATGGCTGAACTCTTGAGTCTAATTATTCAAGCTGAACTTTATCGCCGGGGACGAGACTTACTCATGCCTCATCACCGCTTGTCCTGAAAGTGTGATGTCTTTGATCCAGAACGGGGGCAGGATGGCAACGTCGTTGTACGGCACCTCGATACGAACGATGAACAACTGTCGTGCTTCAGCATCCTGGACCTCGATATCGGGGAGTCCTGAGTAGCTGATCCCGGTAGGGTCGAAGCCGGGTGTGTCGAAATCTGATCCATCCTTGATGTACACAGTCGCATCCGAGGGGTTGACGGCACCGCCGATCTTGGCTTGGGCGAGGGCCAGAACCTGTGCAGAGGTCTTCCCTTCCAACGCCCCCAAACGAGCTGCTTGTTTCGCAGCGGAATTCAGCACGTCCATGACCATGTAGGCATGACCGGTCTCCATGAGCCCGGCGAGAAAGATCCCAAATACGGGGAGCACCACCGCCATCTCCACGACGGTCGCACCACTGCGGGAGCGACGAGAGTCATGTGTGTTCGATCGGTGGAACATGGTTCGGATCCCAGTCAACTTTCGGCCCGACTCAGTGGTCATACACGACGGGCAGCGAGTTTCACCACATCACAAACCGGCCTTCCTTGTCGGACGTGATGCATTATCAGGGGATGACAGTTAGGGAACCTGCCACGAGAGACCAAGCCATACGATCGGCATCCGAGCGCTGTCTGGCCTCTCAAGTGAACACTAGGTCACGATCGAGGCTGCGGCGCGAAAGTTTTCAGGATTTCTGAGAAATGGTCACAGCACAATCGTGTCGAGAGTTGGCAAGGCCTCGCGGTTCCCCAGGCGGGTGCACTTGAGACCCGCTGCCGTCACAGCGAAACGCAAAGCCTGTAGTGGTGGCCAGTCCGACAGCACGGCATGGATCATTGCGCCCGTGAAGACATCTCCTGCTCCGTTCGTGTCGACAATCGGCCCAGTCCGAACGGCGGGCTGGTAGAACGTCCTGCCTTGCGCCGCAAGCCATGCCCCGTGTTCGCCGTCGGTCACCGTCACCGCTGACGGACCCATTGCAGCAATCGCAACCGCTCCCCGTTCCGAATCGGTCACCTGCAGAAATTCTTCCACAAATCGACGCGGGGCATTCACGTAATCGGCAAGCGACAACAACTCCTCGATTCCCGGCTTGGGCGAACCCGTATCGACAAACACCCGTCCCCCCTTCGCCTTGACCGTCCGAGCAGCAAACAAGGCGTCTCGCGTGGGCCATCCGTCGAGATGCAACACTTCGCATTCGGTCAGCTCTTTCGCCAAGTCCACTTTGGAGAGAACTTCGGTGATGATGGGCCGCTGAGTGACAGTCGTCCGCTGCCCGTTCGACCGCTCGACCCAGACCTGAGAGAAACCCGTCTTTGCGTCCGATTGGCGACAGCTTTCAGGGTGCGAAATGCACGTCTCTTTCAGGTTGTGCTCGATGACTCGGCCTAACGGATCATCACCCCAGGCACTGAGGTGGCGGCACTTCCAACCGAAGCGTACGAGTTGGGCAAGGGCAGTGGGCACTGGCCCGCCCACTTGAATGAGTGATTGCTGGGCTTCCTGCTTGGAGTCGATTTGCGGAAAGGTCTCAACGATCACCATCAAGTCGACGACGGTGAGTCCCAGCCCAACGATCTCCATTCCCGTTGCTCCAATCGCCAGCGACCACTCAGTCGAGATACAAAAACTCGTTGAGATTGAGAGCCGTCAGACAGAAATACCGCAAGGCTTCGTCGGGAGACATCCCGTGCTCCTCTTCCAGCGAAGTCATGAGGTCCACTCCCCGCTGAATTTCGACCTCGTTTGGTTCACGTTGCAGGACTCGCTGAAGAGCCATGCGGATTTGAGCGGGCCGATCATCGCCGACCTGTTCGCGAATCGTCTGGGCGAATGTCTCGGCCTGCTCGTTGATGAACGTGCTGTTGAGCAACCCGAGTGCCTGCGTCGGCTGAGTCGTCGCGAAGCGGGCAGGACAGGTGAATTCCGTGTTTGCCACGTCAAAGGCTGCAAGAATGGGCACCGCAAGGGACCGCTTGCTGTGAATGTAGATGCTCCGCCTGCGGATATCTTCGTCCGACGACTTGCCCCAGTTCTCGCCCGGTCGTGACTGCCCAGCCAGTACTTCCTCCGGGATGACCGGATAGATGCTGGGACCGAACATCTTCTCAAGGTTCAGCGTGCCGATGGCGGCCAGAATGCTGTCACGGATTTCCTCCGCCCGCAGGCGTCGCATGTCAAACTTCCACAGCAGATCGTTTGTGGGATCGATTGCATGTCCGTGCTCTTCTGCAGTTTGATCGACGGCGGTCGAGGCCATGCGGTATGTGTTCGACATCAGGATCAACCGATGCATGGTCTTCAGGCTCCACCCTCTGTCGACGAACTCTGCGGCCAGCCAGTCGAGTAACTCGGGGTGAGTGGGCATGTCGCCTGACAGACCAAAGTCATTGGGCGACCGCACCAGTCCTCGACCGAAATGCCACTGCCAGATGCGATTGACCATCACACGGGCCGTGAGCGGGTTCTGAGGCGACACGATCCACTCGGCCAGCGCCCGGCGTCTCCCCGTGCTGTCGCCATGAGCCGGGGGATGAATCGCCGGTTCCGGCGGAGAGAGTACCGACGGGAACCCCGGACTGATTTCCTCTCCCTCGATGTGCGGATTCCCGCGAACCAGCACGTGCGTCGGGGGGGCCTCGGCACCCTGCTCCTTGATCGAGAGCACCTTGGCATGTCGACCGGGAGGATTCTTTTCCAGCTTCTCTCGCAGTGCACGAAGGTTCTTGTATGTGTCGAACTGTTCCTGACCGATGAACTCTCCCGCATGACGTTTCAGGATATCGAACCGCGAGCTTTGATCCTGAAAATCATCCTTCTCTCCGCCGACGAGATGCTGAGCAGCTTCAGTTTCGATGCCGGCCATGGTGGTTTTGATTTCAGCAAGTTGCTTCTCCCAGTCGGCCACGTCCTTTACTCGTTCCTCACGTCCTTCGGGGAGATCAACATCGCGAATCGATGCCTCGAAGACGGTCGCATCCGCTCGCACGCCATAGTGACGGATGTTGCGGAAGAACGAGATGAACCGGTAGTAGTCCTCTTGAGGAATCGGATCGAGTTTATGTTCATGGCAGCGTGCACAGTTGAGTCTCAACCCCAGCATCGCCTGTGACGTGGTCGCTGCGATGTCATCGAGGCCGTCGTAAAAGGCGAGCAACGGGTCTGCTGGCTCATCATCCCAAAGCCCCAACCGGTAGTAGCCGGTTGCGATCAGCGAGTCGGGCGTGACCTCGTCGAGTTCATCCCCCGCCAGTTGCTCCTTGAGGAATTGATCGTACGGCTTGTCATCGTTGAAAGACCGGATGACATAATCACGGTACCGCCAGACGTACGGCTTCGGGTTGTCCCGTTCGTAGCTGTTGGACTCCGCATATCTCACGAGGTCCAGCCAGTAGCGCGCCCAGTGCTCGCCGTAGTGGGGCGACTCAAGCAATCGGTCAATCAGATGTTCGTAAGCATCGGGCGATTCGTCCGCGATAAAGGCGGCAACCTCCTCCGGCGAAGGGGGCAGACCGGTCAGATCGTAGGTCACGCGACGAATGAGCTTCTCTCTGTCAGCGGTCGGTGCCGGAGCAAGTCCCGCATCCGCGAGACCTGCGAGGATGAACGCATCGATCGGATTGGCAACCCATGCCTCTTCGTTCACCACGGGAACATCGGGTCGAACGACCGGACGGAAGGACCAATGATTCCTGGTTTCCTCATTCACCTGCGGCGAGTGGAACCCTTCCTCCTCGGCGGGAGCAGTCTCCACGAGCGTCGTCATGGGCAGGCCCTGCTCGACCCACGATCGGAGCAATGCGATCTGGTCCTCGGACAGTTTTCCGTCGGGAGGCATCTCGTAGCCATCATAGTTGACGGCCTGCATCAGCAGGCTCGCGTCAATGTCTGCGAGATCAACTGCTGCCCCACTCTCGCCCCCCTGGAGAATCGACTCCCGGGCTGTCAGGCGGAGCCCCCCTTTGACCTTGCCGGTCGAATGACACTTGTAACAGTGTTCCTTCAACAGCGGCTCAATGGAATCCGTGTAGAACTGCAGTTCCTCTGCCGAGAACTTGACCGTCGTTTCCTCGGACTCTGCTGCGAGTGCGAATGAGGGGGCACCAGCCAGAACCATCAGTATCCAAGTCACAACATCCCGCCGGAACCACATGTTCATGTTTCCTCGCAAAGTGAATCGACTGTTGTCTCTCGACTTTAGGGGAGACGGCACGGGATGTGCAACTTCTCGAACGCATTGAGCGATCTCACACTTCCCGAATGGCACGGAAAACCATGAACCATCTGATTCGCCCAGTTTTGCAGGAAATGGCTGACATCAACAGTCGATTTCCCTTTTCCCGGCGAAGGTTCGATTTGTAAGATGTGCCACAGACGGGGGGCGTCCAAAAGCCAATCATTCAAAACTCCGGCCCGTTGCCGGAGAGGCTTGCCACCTGGGCAAGGAGAGCTAAGAATCTGTGAGACGTCACCCCTGACGCTCACATGTCCACAACTTTTGCAACGATGGAGAGATGAAGATGAAACTGACAACTGCACTCTGTGCTTCTGTCATGCTGTTGGCCACCGCCGCTTTCGCTGGCGAGGGACTGGAACTGGGCTCTGGTGTCGGCGCGTTCACCGTGACCGATGTCACCGGTCCTGAAGCTGGAAAGTCGCTGTGCTACCGTTGCCGTTACGGTTCGCAACCGGTCGTCAGCATCTTTGCACGTCAGGTCAACGACGAATTGGCCACGCTTGTGAAGAACGTGGATCAGGTCGTGGGACAGAACAAGGGCGAGAAGATGGCCGCCTTCGTGGTCCTGCTCTCCGATGATCCGACCGGTCAGGAAGGCGCCCTGAAGTCGCTCGCCAAGGACCACGGCATCACCAACACGCCATTGACCGTGTTCGACGACAAGAACGGCCCCCCCAGCTACAAGATCACCGACGCTGACTTCACCGTCATGATGTGGGTCGATGGCGAACTCAAGGTCAATGAGACCTTCAAGTCTGGACAGCTTACCCCGCAGGCTGTCACTCAGGTCGTGGGAAAGACCGGCTCGATCCTCAACTGAGAGCCTCTGATCTCTTCAGGATTCGCACGCATTTCCGAGCCGCCTCTGCATTGTCAGAGGCGGCTCTTTTTTTGTTTCCGTGTCTCGTTGGGATTTTCCCAATCGCCTGATCGAGTCATTCTCCAAGTGCGGATGCTGGGGCACTTGTGTATCATGAAAGGATCGACTGCCCGTGAGGAAATTACCGATGCAAGCGGATCATCTCGATCACTTGGGATTCAGCGAAGGTCATGCGCCTGCATCGACGAGAGATGCTTTGGACCTGCTTTCCCGTCGTGAGATGTTCGCAAGGACCGGTTGCGGGATCGGGTCGATCGCGCTCGCTTCAATGCTGGCTGAGGACGGGCTGGCGTCGGCTGCAATGACAACGAGGGCCACAAACTTCGCTCCGCGGGCGAAGAACGTGATCTTCCTGCACATGGTCGGGGCTCCCTCGCATCTGGACCTGTTTGACTACAAGCCGGAACTCGTGCGGCTGGACGGGCAGGCGATGCCCGACGATCTCTGGGAAGGGCTGCGACTGGCCTTCATCCGCGAGAAGCCGAACCTGCTGGGCACACGGTTCAAGTTCCATCGTCATGGCGAGAGTGGCCTCGAACTGTCGGAGACGCTGCCCCATCTCGGGCAGGTGGCGGACGAGTTGTGCGTCATCAAGAGTCTGCACACCGAGCACTTCAATCACGGACCGGCTCAGCTGTTCTTTCAGACCGGGTTTGGCCAGTTCGGTCGACCGTCGCTCGGGGCGTGGGTGAGCTACGGCCTGGGCAGCGAGAATAGAAACCTGCCCAGCTTTGTGGTGCTCATTACGGGAGAGATCGCCGGGGGAGGCAACAGCCTGTGGGGGAGTGGCTTTCTGCCGAGTCGACATCAGGGAGTCGAATTCCGCTCGCAGGGAGACCCGGTGCTGTTTCTCTCGAACCCCGAAGGGATTGACGAAGCCCGCCGTCGTCGGATCATCGACTCAGTCAACGATCTCAACCAGGCCCGCCTCGCTGATGTCGGCGACCCCGAGATTGCGACCCGTATCAACCAGTATGAACTGGCCTACCGCATGCAGTCATCGGTGCCCGAACTCATGGATATCGGCGGCGAACCAGCCCACATTCATGAGCTGTACGGCACCGAGCCGGGAAAGGCGAGCTTCGCCAACAATTGTCTCCTCGCCCGCAGGCTGGTCGAGCGCGGCGTCCGCTTCGTTCAACTGTACGACTCCGGCTGGGACCATCACGGCAGCGTCTTTCAGAACATCCCGAAAAAGTGCAAGGACGTCGATCGGCCCATCGCGGCTCTCATCAAGGATCTGAAAGCCCGCGGTCTGCTCGACGACACGCTCGTCGTCTGGGGAGCCGAGTTCGGTCGGACTCCCATGGTGCAGGGAAAGAACAACGACGGTAAATCCAAAACGATCGGCCGTGATCATCACAAGGATGCGTACTGCGTCTGGATGGCGGGCGGCGGCGTGAAGCCGGGCATGACCTACGGCCGGTCAGACGACATCGGCTTCAACGTCGTGGAAGACCCCATGCACGTCAACGACTTCCACGCCACCCTGCTCCACCTGCTCGGCCTGAATCACGAGCACCTCACATTCAAATTCCAGGGCCGCGACTTCCGCCTGACCAACGTCGCCGGCAACGTCGCCGAAAAGATCATCGCCTGACGATCCAGATATAGCACTCGCAGGGTGCCGGAGGCACAGGACGAACGTCACTGCGTTGACGATGCTTCAAAGACTCTCAGACACGAAGTGTCAGCCATCTTGTCGCGTCGCAACCCAGCCTGAGGCGGCCGGACCACTCGCCTTTCAGTTCATGTACTTACTCAGAAATCCAAGAACCTTTTCTGGAGTCCGACCGAACCAGTTGTAGCCATCTTTGAAACGTCGGGTCGTATCCTCGATCCAGACCAGTTCCTTGTCTTTGCTTGCCAGTAAATCAAATGTCTTCTGACCATCTTCGGGTTTCGTCCAGATGTCATTGCGAACCTGCCACATCAGCACCGGCATCGTGACGGCAGGTGCCCAGAGATAGCCGCCCATGTCAGCGGCGGGGAATCCTCCCAGCTTCAGCAATTCCAGGTCGATGAGTTCCTGATACTGACTGATGCCTTGTAGCTTCGAGAATGCCTCGAAAACGGCCGTCATATTTGGGACTAGCGGACTGCACATGCACAACACGTTCTCGAACAACTCCGGGTGCTTGGAAATCGCGGCATATTGAGAAACCCCGCCCAGACACTGGCTGTACAACGCGACCTTCATCTTGCTCAGCCGGGGATGCTGGTCGACATACTTCTTCACTCCCACACAGTCACGCCATTCCCATTGGCCGATGCCACTGATGCCGTTGTTCGCTGCACCACTGTTGCCATGGTTGCGGAAGTCATAGGTCAGCACGTTGTAACCGGCATCGGTCAGGTGCTTGTACTGAATCACGAAATCGATTTCGGCATCGTCGAAGTTGCTCCACGGCTCGCCAAAGTGTCCTGGGAATCCAGCACGGCACATCGGCAATGCATGATTGAAGATCACCAGCTTGTCGCTTTCACCGCCATCGGCAGGGATGTACCAGGCTTCGAGTGGAGTGCCATCGTCGGAAGGGATCACAAGATCATGCCAACCCTTCATCCCGTATGCATCTGGCGTCTTGAAAATGAAGCTCCGCGGCGTCTTTACGATCGCAGCGAGAGCTTTGACCTTTGCGTGATCCGCTTGAGAAATGGTGTTGAGTTGTTCTTTGGCTTTCGCCATACGTTGATCGGAAATGCGACTCATGGCAGTAGTTCCCCAGGATTTGGCGTCGAAAGTAGTCTCGCTTCTGTAGTGAAAAAGTACAGAAACGCCAATAGTGGTGTCATAATGTATTCCTCCATGAGCCAAGCACCACCACAACTGACGTCCAAATACCCTGCGTCTCTAATGCCCCAACAACACGTTGCTAGCGAGGCACGATCCAGATGTTGCGGTAGCGGACGGGGTTGCCGTGGTCCTGGAGGTAGAGCGGGCCGGGGTCCGGGCCCTCTGTGAACGGGGCGGCTCGTGTGGCTTCGGGGATCGGAACGTCGTTCTGCACGATGATCCCGTTGTGCCGGACCGTCATGCGGGCGTCAGCCATCTTGTTGCCTTCAGCATCATACCTGGCTGCGGTGAAATCGACGTCGTACGTCTGCCATGTCAGCGGCGGGAAGGCCATGTTCACGTCGGGCTTCTTGATGCTGTAGATGCCCCCCGCTTCGTTGTCCTCACCGGTCAGGCCGAACGAGTCGAGCATCTGCACTTCGTACCGCCCCTGCATGTAAGCACCGCTGTTGCCACGCGCCTGACCGCGAGCCGTCGGCATGAACGGCGTGCGCCACTCGATGTGCAGCCGGAAGTCCTGGAACTTTTCGTGACTGGTAACGCCCTGCATGAGGAGACCGTCTTCCGTCATTTGGCCTCCCTCGAAGGCATCCGCGTTCGAGCCATCGAAGAGCACGATCGCGTGTGGCGGAGCGGGAAGCCCCAGCGTACGGCTCTTGCGCACGACCTTACTCAGCCGTCCGATCGACTCGCCACTCGCATTACTCACATGAATCTTTTTGTCTGACAACTCGGCTGCGCCATCCCCCCAGGGGAAGGTGAGTTGTTCCTCTGCCGACTCTGCTGAGACTTGCTCGCGTGATGTGCCGTCCCAGCCGTTTCCTGGCAGTCCACCGTGAAGGATGACCACGTCAAAGGTCCCTTCACCCCCTGCAACTACCTGCACGCCGTACCAAGTGTCGACGCCGTCGACAGCAACCTGCCCGGTGTACTCTCCCTGAATGAGATAGTCCTCACCCGCCTCTGCAGGATCGGTGAAGGCGGGCGGCTTCGGCGGCGGTTCGGTCTCTTGAACTACTTGTTGAACGGTCGGCAGTTTGGGAGCAGGCGGCAATTGCAACACTCGCGGACGATCGTCAGCGAGGGAATTCCAACAGATGGCTGACGTCAAAACATATGTGAAGGCGCGAGCTGCGGAAGGCATGCGAATTGTCATGTGCTGTTGATTTCTGTCAGGAATGCAGAACGAGATCGTCAGTCTTGTTGGGTTCATTCTGTGACGATGCACGACGAGTTGCAAGTCGTGCTGAATTGTTGGTGATGGGCGCCATGTGTTCGAGTTGTGTTGAACATGCTCACCTGCTAAATGGCGTGAGAACATGCCACCCGGAATATTTCCGGTCATTCAGTCGGAACCATCTCCTGAATTCACGGCAGGTCTGTATCGGTCTGTCGATCAGCGCCTATAATTCAAATCCAGTCAATCGTGTTCACAGAGCTTCATTTCAAGGTGCAGAATGTCCTCAGGCGACCTGAACGGATCGGCCAGACAGAAGGCCGCCATGCAGTGCTACATCAAGGGGAATGATGCGCTCGCGAAACAGAACTACGAGTATGCCCTGCAGATGTACGTGCAGTGCATCGCATTGGTGCAGGATAATCTGACCTATCGCCAGCTCGCACGGGGGGCAGCCTACAAGAAGTACAACGACAACAAAACCGGAGCGGGGACCCTTGCCAAAGCGAAGCTGATGGGGATCCGTAACAAGATCAAGAAGGCCAAAGCAGCCGAACAATGGGATGAGGTTGACAAACTGGCTGAAGAAGGGTTGAAGCTCAATCCGTGGGACGCTCAGCTCAACGTCGATCTCGGCGAGGCTACACAGGCTCGCGAACTTCTGGATATTGCTCAATTTGCCTTCAGCTGTGCCCGCAACACCGACCCGCAGAACAAAGATTACAACCGGATGCTCGCGCTTGTATTAGAGGAGAAGGGGGAGTTTATTGAAGCATCGAAGGTCTGGAACCATCTCGTCAAACTGGATCCGAATGACGGTCAAGCGAGATCAAATGCGACCCGCTGCGACTTCGAGGCGGTCCGGACTCGTGGAGGCTATGAAGAGGCTAAGACGACGGCTGACGTCGCTGTCCAGCGGAACCGGTTTGCCAAGAAGCCCGGCGAGGCTGATGCTCCTGGCATGTCCGCCGAGAAGGACCTGCAACATGCCATCCGCAAGGAGCCGGAGAAAGTCGAACACTATCTCAAGCTGGCGGACCACTACCGCAAGAACAACCAACTGGAAGAGGCGGCTCAGACACTGAAAAAGGCGCTGGAAGTCTCAGGCGGAGACCGCAACATTCACGAACAGATCGAGGACGTCAACCTCGACCAGATGCGATACAACCTGGCGCTCGCCCGCGAAAAAGCAGCCGGCGAACCCGATGAGCCGGTGTTCCAGGAGAAGGTGAAAGCACTTGATCTGGAACTGCTCAAGCGCGAGTTGCAGGTGTTCAGCGGACGTGTGGAACGCTATCCGAAGGACATGGAACTGAAGGTCAAGTTTGCTGAACGATTGATGCGCATCAAGAAATGGAAGGAAGCGATTCCGCTGCTTCAGAAATCGGCACAGCACACCAAGCTCAAAGGCCGGTCGCATCTGATGCTCGGCAAATGCCTGATGCGAGATCGCAAGCTCAAACCGGCCCGAGGACAGCTGGAACGTGCGATCCCGGAGTTCGCAGCCGAAAACGACAACGAGAGACCGCTGCTCATTGAAGCCCACTATATCATGGGAGTTCTCTGCGAAGAACTCGGCGACACCGCAGCTGCTGAGGATCATTTCGGGGAAGTGATCACGTTGGACTACGACTACAAAGACGCGCTGAAACGCCTCGAAAAACTCCAGGGCGGCGAGTGATTTACACGATTGCTGACAAGACCTCTCGCGCTGCTTTGATCGTGGCGTCGAGGTCCTCGTCCGTGTGGCAGGTCGAGACGAAGTTCGCTTCAAACTGACTGCAGGGCAGATACACTCCCCGGTCGAGCATCTCCTGAAAGTACCTGGCGAATCGTGCGGTGTCGTTGCGTGCAGAGATGTCGTAGTTCGTCACCGGTTCGTCGTTGAAGAACAGGGTGAACATGCTTCCCACTTGAGCGACCTGATGCGGAATCCCGGCGGACTTCGCCGCATCCGACAGACCCCCGACGAGGCGGGTCGTTGTTGCTTCGAGTTTGTCGTAGGGATCACTTTCCTTGAGGGTCTTGAGCGTGGCGATGCCGCTAGCTGTCGCGAGCGGGTTGCCTGACAGAGTTCCCGCCTGATAGACCGGGCCCACGGGAGAGATCGAGTCCATGATGTCTGCCCGTCCGCCGTAGGCGCCCACAGGGAGGCCGCCACCGACGATCTTGCCGAGTGTCGTCAGGTCTGGAGTGACTCCGTAACGAGCCTGAGCACCCCCAAAGGCCACTCGAAACCCGGTCATGACTTCATCGAAGATCAGGATTGCTCCGTGTTTTGTGCACAATTCACGACACGCTTCCAGGAAGCCCGTCTGAGGTGGCACGCATCCCATGTTCCCGACGACCGGCTCCAAGATGACGGCTGCGATTTCGTCGCCTCGCTTGGCAAGCGTGTCGGCCAGATGGTCCGCATCGTTATAACGCAGAGACAGTGTGTCTGTTGTGCATCCTTCAGGGACGCCGGGGCTTGAAGGGACGCCATGCGTGAGGGCGCCGCTGCCGGCTTCGACAAGCAGGCTGTCAACGTGCCCGTGATAACAGCCGGCAAACTTGACGACCACATTGCGCCCGGTGTGTCCGCGTGCAAGTCGGATCGCAGACATCGTCGCCTCGGTTCCCGAGTTGACCATTCGCACCTTCTCGATCGATGGGACTGCTTCAACGATCAACTCGGCCAGTTCGCTTTCACGCTCAGTCGGTGCACCGAAGCTCGTTCCCCGTGTCAGAGCGGCTTCAATGGCAGCCACAATGTTCGGATGGCAATGTCCCAGAATGTGTGGGCCCCACGATCCGATGTAGTCGATCAGCCGGTTGCCATCGATATCGAACAGGTACTGCCCTGCCCCTCGCTCAATGAACAACGGCGATCCGCCGACAGCCCCGAAGGCACGTGCTGGACTGTTGACTCCCCCCGGAATGACACGCGTTGCTCGGGCAAACGCTTCACGACTCTTCTCACGATTCAGCATCAGACTCACTCAGGATTGGATGGAAACGGTCATCGAACTCGATTGTACCGGTCCAACGTCGCTCCGCCGAGTGTTCCGAGAATCGGTCCTATGCAGCGACTCGATCGATCTGCTGACGCTGCGGAAGCAGAATCGTCACGCGATGCGAGTCAGCGGCAGCGAACCCTGCGAGTAGCCGCTTCCGCCACGTCCACATACAGAGGGCGAAGAATGTGTAAAAGTAGAATTCCTGCAACTCACTCGGTCGCGGAACAGCGGAAGGGGTCGAGGTTCCTAACATTTTGGGGACCGTCTCCAAGAGCCGGGAGAGCTCCGCACCAATTGTGATCGGCAGCACCATCATGGGGGGGAGCAGAATCGTCCACTTCGCACGAATTTCCTTTGACGTCAGCAGATGCCAGATCGGCCAGAGGATGCCGAACACGAGGACACCCAGTTCCACGATCGCTCGGGGCTTCTGGTCAGCCCACGTTCCGATGTTGTGCAGATTTGTCTCTTGTTGATCGTTGACCTCGGCCCAGCCATCCGGGGTCGACCAGCCAAAGAGGTGCTGGCCCCAACTCGCTTCCTCTCCTGCAATCGCAAAGCACATCAGTGTCAAACCGCCGACAGCAATTGCCAGCCAACGGAGTTCGTCCCGAGTTTGAGTGAGCAATCTCCGATGACTCCAGAGTGAGCTCACACCCACGCCCATCGCGAACAGCGGAATCAGCACATGGCTGAATTCGAGTGGCCCCTGCTCACTCCAGACCCACTGACGAAAATGAGGCGTTCCTGCAAACTGGACGAGTATCAATAGTGCAGGAACGAGAAGTGAGACGCCAAGTGTGACGCGCAAGGAGAGATTGTTTGACGTCGAGTAGTCCAACATTTCGCAAGTCCTTTTGCGAGTGAGCCCATCCAAGTCGTCTCTTGCACGAGACGCGACCCCTTGAACGCTTGGGAAGTATGGGGATTTGGAAGATTCTGTAAAGATCAAGATCCGCTCTCATTCAGCGGCAGATGACACTTGACATGAAAAGAGGGTGGCATTGAATGCCACCCTCTTGGGGATCTCTGACGTATCACTTGTCAGCTTTTTTAACTCTCCAACGCAGCCTGGGCGGCTGCCAGTCGGGCGATGGGGATTCGGCGAGGTGAGCAACTGACGTAGTTGAGGCCGATCTGATGGCAGAAGTAGACGGACTTCGGGTCGCCGCCGTGTTCGCCGCAGATGCCGATCTTCAGGTCCTTGCGAGTGCTGCGTCCGCCATCGACACCCATTTTCATGAGCCGGCCCACGCCGATCGTGTCGATCGTCTGGAACGGATCAGCGGGGACGATGTCGTTCTCCATGTAGTAGCCGATGAACCCTTTGTAATCGTCTCGGCTAATGCCCAGCGTCGTCTGGGTCAAGTCATTGGTGCCGAAGCTGAAGAACTCGGCTTTCTCAGCGATCTGCTCCGCGGTGAGAGCGGCGCGAGGAACCTCGATCATGGTGCCGACCAGATAATCGACTTCGGTCCCCTGCTCTTCAAACACCTTCTTCGCGGTACTGCGAACGACGGCTTCCTGATTGTCGAACTCGGTCTTGTACCCCGCGAGTGGGATCATGATCTCAGGATGGACGTGAACACCTGCCTTCTTGAGCTTGCACGCGGCCTCCAGGATGGCTCGGGCCTGCATGGCAGTGATCTCCGGGTAGACGATCCCCAGTCGGCAGCCGCGATGGCCGAGCATTGGATTCGTTTCCTGAAGCTCCTCAACACGACGATGCACTTCTTCTTCAGTGACGCCGAATGTCTTGGCCAGTGTCGGTGCCAGTGTCGGGTCATCTTGGAGGTGATGATGTGACAGGAATTCGTGGAGTGGCGGATCGAGCAGTCGAATTGTGACCGGACGATCGCCCATCGTCTTCAGCAGATGCTCGAAGTCTGCCCGCTGGATGTCGAGAAGTTTGGCGAGTGCCTTCTCGCGGTCCGCTTTTGTGGAGGAGAAGATCATCTCGCGGATTTCCGGGAGATGGTCGAAGAACATGTGCTCGGTCCGGCAGAGGCCGACGCCTTCGCATCCCAGGGCCACCGAGACTTCTGCATCATGAGACTCGGTATTTGCCCGCACATTGAGCGTGCGGAACTGATCCGCCCATTCCATCAGCTGAGCGTAGCGGCCATAGGTCTCCGAGTCCTCGGGCTGTTTGGTGCCGTTGAGCACTTCCATGACTTCGGAGTGTGACGTGTCGATCTTGCCGTTGAAGACTTCACCGGAGAAGCCGTCGATCGAGATCCAGTCCCCCTCTTTCAGCACGGTGTCGCCGACGGTGACGGTTCCCTTTTCATAATCGATGTCGAGAGCCGAGCACCCGCAAACACAGGTCTTACCCATCTGCCGAGAGACGAGTGCTGCGTGAGAGGAAGCCCCGCCAAAGGCCGTGAGAATGCCCTTAGCCACTTTCATGCCGCGGAGATCCTCCGGCGACGTTTCACGTCGCACGAGCACGAGTTGCACATCGTTGTTGGCATTCCATTGCTCTTCAGCATCGGATGCGTGAAACACAATCTGACCGGTCGCAGCACCGGGACCGGCATTGATCCCCTTTGCGAGCAATCGGTTGTCCTGCTCGGCAGCCTGCTTGGCAGCGGGGTCGAAGATGGGCTGAAGCAACTGGTTGAGGTCGTCCGCGGGGATGCGTCGCTTCTCGGCGATTGCTGTCTTGGCGTCGATCAGTCCTTCATTCACAAGATCGACCGCGATCCGCACGGCAGCAAAACCGGTTCGCTTGGCGTTCCGGGTCTGAAGCATCCAGACATTCCCCTTCTGGACGGTGAACTCGATGTCCTGAACGTCTTTGTAATGTTGCTCCAATGTCTTGCCGATGTTGTTGAGTTGCTCGAAGGCCTCCGGCATATCCTGACTAAGCGACTCCTCGATTCGCTTGGGAGTGCGAGTGCCAGCGACAACGTCTTCACCCTGGGCGTTGATCAGGTAGTCACCACAGAAACCGGGTGATCCATCGGAGCAGTTGCGGGTGAGGCCGACGCCCGTGGCACAGTCGTCACCCAGGTTGCCGAAGACCATCGCCTGCACGTTGGTGGCTGTCCCCCAACTGTGTGGAATGTGGTACTGACGACGATACACCATCGCCCGGTCATTCATCCAGCTTCCGAACACGGCACCAATACAGCCCCAGAGTTGCTCCATTGGATCAGTCGGGAAGTCGATGCCAGCATGCTTTTTAATGACGGCCTTGAACTGCTCAACGATGTCCTTCACGCGTTCGACCGGCAGGTCCTTTTCGTGAGTGACCCCGGCAGCGTGCAGTTCCTTTTCGAGGATTTCCTCGAAGAAGTCCGGGTCCGTCTTGGACTGTGGTTTGAGTTCAAGCACAACGTCGCCGTACATCTGGATCAGACGGCGATAACTGTCCCACGCAAAGTGCTCGTTGCCGGACTGCTTGATGAGGGCAGCGACTGTGGTCTCATTGAGGCCGATGTTGAGGACGGTGTCCATCATGCCGGGCATCGACTCGCGAGCACCCGATCGGCAGGACAGCAGCAACGGGTTTTCGCTGTCACCGAACTTGGCTCCCATGACCTCTTCGGTGTTTTTTATGCCGGCTTCGACCTGAGCTTTGAGTTCCGGCGGATAGGTCCGATCGTTGGCATAGAAGTAGGTGCAGACCTCTGTCGAGAGGGTGAATCCCGCTGGGACCGGCAGTCCGATCAGATTCATCTCGGCCAGGTTGGCTCCCTTGCCGCCCAGTTCATTCTTCATTCCAGCTGAGCCATCAGCTTTGCCGCCACCGAATTTGAAAACGTACTGCTTATCTGCCATCGATCTTGTGTTCCTGGGCCGAGCGCCATATCCCATTGACCAGATGCGGTTTAGGGCATACTGGGACAGGTCAGGCTGGGCTGAGATGTAGGCTGCCAATTGGAGGCTGATCGTTCAGTTTCTCCGCGCGCTCGACGACCGGGCAACCGGACAGTCCTGCCAAGCGATCGGCAAACTAACATCGCCAGACCCGATCTTCAAGGGAATCGGACGCATCAGCGCCAGGCCGGAATGCATCAATTAAGCGTGAGATAACGAGATTTCTATTTGTGACCGACTGAGCGTGCCCGATTTTCCGGGATTTGCTGAAAACTCGCGAGATTGCGTGTAAGCATTGCCCAGTTTGCTCGTACCGGAGGAGTTCCGCGCTTGGAACTCGTCAACCGTGGACCCAGAATCGTCCCGTCTCGACATCGGGACAATCCATTCAGAGAACACTTTGCGGGAGGTGTCTCTTGCCTGTTACACGCGACTCTTTGATCTTTCGGGTCACACAAAACGGCGATGGTCTGAGTTGGGAAGAGTTCTTCTCGATCTACCAGCCGTACTTGTTCGGTGTGGTAAAACGTTCGGGCATCACAGACGACGATGCCCGGGACATCGTTCAGGACGTGTTTGTCACACTCGTCAGGGCCTTGCCGCAGTTTGAATACCGCGCGGAGAGGGGACGCTTCCGAGGTTGGCTCAAGACCGTCGTCAACAACGCGATGATCGACTGGTATCGTCGCAAGGGGCGTTTGCGCGAAGTGTCACTCAACGCTTTGCCGAGTCAGGACGTTCCTCTGGCTGACGAATTGGAATGGGATTCTTCCTACTGCCTACGGGTGCTGAGCGTTGCCACGCAGAGGATCAAGGAACGCTCCAACACTGTCACCTGGTATTGCTTTGAAGAACACAGCCTTCGTCGTCGCAAGGCGGCAGAGGTCGGAGAGGAATGCGGCCTGACAGAGAATGCGGTTCAGGTGAATGCGTGCCGAACTTGGCTAAGGATTCGACGCCTTTACGTGAAGCTGGATGGCGATTTCTCCGCTTTCAGTCAACCTGAGCAGGGCAATTCAGATTCCAGCAGTGAGATTTCTGCGTGAGCGATCGATCCGGCTAAATGTGTTCAATCAATAAGGGCTCGAACTGTGAAAGCAACAGGTAGTAGACAAGCCTCACCATTTCATGAATCTCCGGCGGTCCCATTGAATGAGTCGCTTAGCAGCAGGTTTCTCAAACAAGCCGAAGCGTGTCCCTCCACAAGAGAGCTTTGGCCGGCTGCTGTTCACGAAACTCCCTTGGGATCTGTGACTGAGCACCTGGAGACCTGTTCGAGTTGTCAGCATCGCGTGACCCAAATGATGCAGGAGATTGAGTTGGCCCGGTCGCTAGCAGATGGCTGTGAACAATCAAATTCTGGGTGGGATTCCGATGACGCGGACATTCCCTGTTTTGATCGCGAATTCCTGGGGTCTCCTGAATGTCCCGTTAACCGATTTCCCAGCGATCACTTTTCGGAAATGTTGACCCGCCCCTTAGCAGTCATCGGCAAGTATTTTATTTTGGAAACCATCAGCGTGAGCGGGCAGTCCTCGGTCTTCCGAGGATTCCATCCTGCGCTGTTGAAAGACGTCGTCATCAAACTGGCTCATCAGCCCTGTCATCAGGATCAGCAGGACCGGGCGAGGCTCGTCACAGAGGCGAAGGCTCTGGCTGAGATCGATCATCCGCACCTGGCGCGTCTATACGATCTGGAGTTTCTCGAAGATCGTCCTTTTCTGGTCCTCGAGCACGTGCGAGGCGTGCGGTTGGGGGATTATCGTGAGGGAACTGGGTTAACTGACAGCGAACTGGCATTCCTGTTAGCAAAGGTCGCCCGAGCGGTCTCTGCCGCACATGAGCGAGGGATTCTCCATCTGGATCTGAAGCCCGACAACATCCTTGTGACGCTGCAGGGTGAGCCGGTACTGATCGATTTCGGGCTGTCGATTCTCAGGCGATCGGGGACCGCACAAGGAGGAGGAGAGTTCTGCATCGCTGGGACTCCGCAATACATGTCGCCGGAACAGGCCCGCGGACAGACCGCAAGGTTGGATGTCCGAACGGATGTCTTCGGTCTCGGAGCTGTCCTGTATGATCTGTGCGTAGGACATCCTCCCTTTGAAATCGATGGGGAAGGTCAGGATGAGAGTTTGACAGCAACCAGCGAGCCTGACTGGAAAGCACTCAACCGTGCACCCGTCCCGAGGCTCCTGAAAACTGTCTGTCGCAAGGCGATGGCCAGGGATCCCAAGAATCGTTTTAGCACAGCGACTGAATTGGCGGAGCGGCTGGAGGCCATCGGTAAACAGTTGGAAAGACGGAGAAGGTTCGTCAACCGGCTGACTTTGACATCCGTTTTTACCCTGGGCGTCTTGAGCTTATTCATCGGCTGGTGGATGCCGGGCCCGATCTTGCGGGAGGCAACGTCACTCCAGCTTCAGGTGGTCAGAGAAACGGGTGAGGTTCCCCTGCAGCAGGCTCTTCCCCTTCGCGGAGGCGATGCAGTCAGGCTTCAGGGAATGATTGGAGAGACCTCACACGTGGGATTGTTTGCCCTCATTGAAGGTCAGGGAAGTCAATGGATGGGGCCGCTGCGGACCCTCACTGAGAAAGATCGAACACGGGTGGCGTTTCCTGATTTTTCAGAACAGATTGCACTTTCGGAGGAAGGAGGCACTCTGCTGATTCTACTCGTTTCGCAGTGTGATCAACCGCTGAAGCAGTCTGACCTGTTGGGAATCACATGGGATTCGTTACCCAATTCCGACATCCCCGCCGATCTGGCGATCGTGTTGAGTCGAGAGCATTGTGATGTGATTGCACCAGACGGTCGCACGGTTGATGGCAGCGAGACGGCTGAGGCTCGGAGACAGTTGGAGGAGTTGCAGCAAAAGCTGAACACTCAGGTCGATGACTTCGCAGGGATACTGATCCGGGTGGAGCCAAATCCAGTCCCGCTCGTGCGACTCACGGACGTTCAATCGAAACGGGAATGATGCGATGAAGTCCTGCTTACCGTGAATAGATGTTCTGGATGCGGTCAGTTCGGATCACAGTACCATCCTCTCACGTGAAGGCTTATGCTTGAGATCGTTTGGCACTAACCGTCAGTGAGAGAGCAGCATGTCATCGGGATCAAGCGTGAAAATCGGATTCATTGGTGCGGGCAGGATGGCGACTGCACTGGCGACCGGATTGATCGATGCAGCATTTACGACGTCAAAATGTTTAGTCGCCAGTGACGTCAGCGAAGAGGCACGACAGCGATTTTCGGCAGAGACCGGGGGAGCGACCACAACTGATAACTCGGAGGTTCTCGGTCGTTCCGAGGTGATTGTGTTGGCCGTGAAGCCTCAGAAGATTTCAGAAGTTCTCAAAGAACTTCATGGTCAGGCATCGCCCGACAAACTGTTCGTTTCGATCGCAGCTGGAGTGCCGCTTGGGACCTTGCAGGAGGGCTTGGGAAGCGAGTGTCGGCTGGTTCGCGTGATGCCTAATTCGCCGTGCCTGGTTCAGGCAGGAGCTTCCGCCTTCGCCTGTGGAGAACATGCGAGCAAGACTGATGCTGAACTTGTCAGTGCCCTGTTCTCGACCGTGGGGATCGCCATCCCTGTCCCGGAATCTTACATCGATGCTGTCACCGGACTGTCGGGAAGTGGGCCAGCCTATGGATTTCAGATCATCGAGGCCCTCAGCGATGGCGGTGTGAAGGTCGGCTTGCCACGTGATGTTGCGACTCGCCTGGCCGCTCAGACGCTGCTGGGTGCTGCCCGGATGGTCTTGGAAACGGGACAGCATCCGGGGGCTCTAAAAGACGCTGTCACGAGTCCCGGCGGCACAACGATTGCCGGCCTGCACGCGATGGAGCGGGCCGGGATCCGTGCAGGTCTGATTGATGCGGTCGAGTCGGCCACCATGCGTTCGATTGAGTTGGGACGATCGTAGCGATCGAGCGGATCGATCAGGTTGCAGATTCGGTGACTCACACATCGATCGCCCCGAATGATGTCGCGAATCGGCATCAACGGTTTGACTCCCACTGAGGATGACCTAGCGTTTCTCGCAAATGCGTGGTTTTGCGCGCGAAGGGTCGGGTGCGGATCCGCATCGTTCTGGAGAAACTGGTCGTGAATACTCTGCAGACTGCTGAAACTCACGTGGATCCCCTCGTCCACAGCAGCCATCCCATGGATTCCTCGCGGATACTGCTGTCGATGATGGCCTTGGCTCGTCAGGGTGAACTGGCGCATCACGACGGTCCGCAAAGCCTCGACAGTGTTGTCTCCAGACCGGTGCTCAAACGGTTGATTTCAGCCCTGAATTTTCGGGATGCCAAGACACTTCAGCACTCGCGTCGAGTGGCGTTGCTGTCTGTCGGGATGGCTCAGCAACTGGGGTGGGACGGGAGACACCTGCGTGTACTGGAAGTGGCTGCGCTGTTGCATGACATCGGGAAGATCGGTGTTCCGGACAACATCCTGCTCAAGCCGGGCAAGTTGAGTGCGGAGGAGGCCGAGTTAATGTCACTCCACTACAACATCGGGGCCGATGTCCTGCAGGCCTGCCGTCTGGACAAAGAGGTGATTCAGATCGTCTTTGACTCTCACTCCTACTTCGACGCTCATATTGATGAGTCGAGAAGGATGGGGGCGGACATCCATTTGGGGGCACGTATCCTCGCGGTTGCAGATGCCTACGACTCATTGACCCATGATCAAGTGTTTCGTAAAGGCAAGTCGCACGAAGAAGCGATGGAAATCCTGCATGGTGATGCCGGGACGAAGTTTGATGGAAATGTCGTCGGCGCACTCGATCGCTGGGTCGAGAAAGACGGCATGGCTTATGTCAAGACTGAAGGGCAGGCCGCTGACGATGTGGAGTCCAGCGCACCGCAGAATCTTGAGGCCTCGATCGAAGCGGGCTCGCTTTGCCACATCTTTTCGTATCTCTACGTCCTGGAGAGCCTGTATGACGGATTCTACGTCCTCGATTCCGATCTGCGTTTTACCGTCTGGAGTTCAGGCGCGGAGAAACTGCTGGGACGACTTTGCTCTCAGGTTCTCGGCAAGCCGTGGAGTTCACGGCTCTTCTCGTACAGCGACAGTTCGGCGAAACGTCTGGGGGATAGCGAATGTCCCATTCATGAGGTGATGGAGACTTCCCGTCCGGCATGTCGCACGCTCAATGTTCAACAGCGTGGAGGAAACTGGATCGAGGTCGAAGTCCAATGTGTGCCCCTTATCGACTATCACGGAACATTGCAGGGTGTTGCGGAAATCTTCCGGGATGTGTCACGAAGTAAACGAAATGCGCCTCAGTTTCGAGAGTTGAAACTCGCAGCTACTCGCGATGCGTTGACGGGTATCTCGAATCGCGGTGAATTGGAAAAACATCTGAAGCAAATGGTTCAGGAGTACATGCAGGGTGATACCGATCCGTTTAGCGTCATCTTTCTGGACATCGATCACTTCAAGAGCATCAACGACACACACGGCCACGGAGTTGGTGACCGGGTCCTGATTTCAGTTGCGAGACTGATGCAGTCGGAGTTGTACTCCGGTGAAATGGTTGCTCGATACGGGGGCGAGGAATTCGTCGTCCTGTGTCCCTCAACCGAAATCGACTCCGCCATGCGAAAGGCCGAGCGTCTCCGTTCCACGCTTGCCGCAACGACGATCGACGACAGCGTGCGGCTCAAAGTGACAGCTTCGCTGGGTGTGTCTCAGATCGATGCAGACGACACGATGCATTCGCTCCTGCATCGCGCGGACACGGCTCTGTACAACGCCAAAGAGAGCGGCCGTAATCGCATCTGTAAGCTGCTGGCTGGCGATGTCGTCGATTCGAAACAGGACGATCAGAGTGTCACGAAAATCGACGGATCGCCTTTCACGTTCGAGGCTGCGTTCACGACGTGCATGGTGGCTTCGATGGGGGTCTACAAAGTCAGCGGATTCGTCAATGAGCTTGAAGCTCAGTTGATCGACGCGAACAAAGACCGCGTGATCATGAAGATGGGGCAATCGGGATTCTTTTCCAGTTGGGGGAGCAGCGACAAACGGCGGCCGGTGACCGTCACCATGTCGTTCAGTGAACCGGAGCAACAATCGGCTAAGGCGGCTTCGCGTCGGGTGCTCGTCACAGTGCATGTCACCCCGATTGGAAAGCCTCCTTCGGAGAGAATCTTCGAGGAGCGTGCGAAACGGGTCTTCGAAATGTCCCGCTGTTACTTCGCGGCTGACTGACTTGGTTTGGAAACAAACGAGGTCAGTGCTCGTGATTTTCAAAGAACAAACGAACCCGACTCCCTTGAGGGATTCGGGCTCGTGAGGTGATCAACCATCTGACTCGGACACGTGACGGGCATGGCCGTGACGGGTCGTTCATTTCCGGAAGAAGTCGCTGGGGCCTTTGTGCGTGTAATACGGGTACACGACAGCTCCGCCCGGTGCACCTTCTGAGGGATACCTCAAATCGTGCGGACGACTGTAAGCGTAGGAATGGTAGTGCTGCGGGCACGAATGACCGCAACCACATCCGCAGGCTGCCCCATGACTGCATGCTCCCCCGTGTCCGCAGGCGCCGGTGGGACATCCTGCAAAGCCGTTGTACCCGGGAAATCCACTCGTGCTGTGATACGAGGATGAATACGCATGGGCATCGTGAATCGGATGCTGAATGGTCGCCAGATTCCCATGACCAGCCGGAACAACATTCACGTCCTGGTGGTGCGGACTCTGCCCTCGGGTGACTCCTTGCTGAGCCATACATCCGCATGCCGTCAACAGTGACGACATCATGCAAGCAGCAACGTAGTTCTTCATTTCATCCCCCTGTATTCGGTCGGTCACAATCGGACCGTGTCTGCCATTGTTGGTGAGTCACCACAATCCGGTTCCACAATGTTTATCGGCGCGAAGCTCGCCGGAATCCGCACATTCCATGAAAAACCATCGACCGTTGCACTGAGAACAACCGGTCGATCTTGCAGGCTCGATGTAATCCGCATAGATTAACATCTGTCAATGGGGACGATTTTTGTGGATTCTGGTTGTAACGTCGTTCCCACACGGAGGTTATCAAGAATTGCTGTGAGCTGCGGGGTGTTTGAGTGTTCGTCTCTGCTTCGACTATCTGTTTTCCCGAATCCAACTTTGCGGATGCCTGTCAGCAGCTCGCTGATCTGGAGTACGATCGGGTGGAAGTATGGCTTAGCGATTCGTCCCCCCAATTCAGCGCTACGGAAATCGCGAAGGACCCTGATCGATTCGCGATGGAATACCGGGCCACCACACGTTTGACTCCGGTGGCTTTCTGCTGCGATGAGGACATCTCACCACAGGCCTTTGCAGGACTTTCCAAAGCGGCGAAGCTGCTTCAGGTGACGCAGATCACGGTTCCCTCTTCACCGATCGGCACGCCCTTCAATGCAGAAATCGACCGACTCCGGAGCCTGACTCTGATCGCGAGCCAGGACGGTATTCGGGTGTCGATCAAAACGCAAACCGGGCAACTCACCGAAGATCCCGAGACTGCGGTCGAACTCTGTGGTTCAGTCAATGGGCTGGGACTGACTCTGGACCCCAGTCACTATCTGATTCGTCAGAATCCGATCACATCGTTCGAGCGGTTTGCTCCCCATGTATATCACGTTCACCTCAGAGACAGCACAACGGACCAGTTGCAGGTCCAGGTCGGTCTCGGCGAAATCGACTACAGCCGGCTGATCGCTCAATTGGAGCGAGAGAATTACAACCGAGCACTTTCGGTTGAGCTGATTCCTTCCTTGACTGACGTCGCGTCTCGGATGCTGGAGATGCGCAAGCTCAGGATGCTGCTGGACTCACTCCTCTGAGTCATCGTCCTGATTGGAATCTGCAATAATAAGGGCATTGGGCAGCGAGATGCTGAACCGCGTGCCCTGTCCCGGTTCGCTTTCACATTCAATTGTCCCGTGATGTGCTTCAATGATTTTGCGAACCGTTGGCAGGCCGAGTCCGCTCCCTCCCGAGCGGGTTGAGAAGAATGCCTTGAACATGCGGCTCCTCGTTCGCTCATCCATGCCGATGCCGTTGTCGATGATGTCCAGGCAGACGCGACCATCGCGTTCGTAGGTCTGAATCTCCAGCAGTCCCCCATCTGGCATGGCCTGCCTGGCATTGCGAACCAGATTCATCAACACCTGATGCATCAACGTTTCGTCCAGTTGCACCATCGGCAGATCGGGATCAAGATGCGGACTCAGTTCGATCCCATGCTCGGACAATTCTGCCTGAGCAAAGCTGACGAACTGTTTGACCACAGTGTTCAAGTCTGCCGGATGCAGACGCAGTTCACCGACGCGGGCGAACTGCAGGAATGCGTCGAGAATGTCTTCGAGATGCTTGCACTCTCGTTGAAGTGTGAGCAGCTTGTTGAGCATGCGCCGATCACGAGCTGACTCCCCCTGCTCGACCTCTTCCGAGAGCAGGTTCAGGTTGAGACGGATCGTCGAGAGCGGGTTACGAATCTCATGGGCCAGCCCACCCGCGAGGGTGGCAATCTCGGAGTACTGCTTGAGCAGTCGTGCACGTTCCTGCTCATCAAACTCAGCAGTCACTGCCATACTCCGAGACAATGCGACTCTCTAACCGTCACTCCGATGGGAGGCTGACAGTCTGCCGAACAGATCTGGCTGATTCGCAGGTTGACGCTTGACTTCGACCAAGGGTGATCAGTCGTCGCCTTCGGCGTCGTCATCCGTGTCCTTCGCCGCATCAGCGAGGACCGCCTTGCGTGAAAGCTTCACGCGGTTCTGATCATCGACGGCGATCACTTTGACTTCCAGGCGGTCGCCGACTTTGCAGATGTCATTGACAGATTTTACGAAGCCGTCGGACAACTCGCTGATGTGGCACAGGCCATCCTTGCCGGGGGCGATCTCGATGAAGGCTCCGAAGTCCTTGATCGAGTTGACGGTGCCCGTGTAGATGCGGCCGACTTTGATGTCTTCGGTCATCGCTTCAATGCGAGCCAGGGCTTGATCTGCCCCCTCCTTGGACATCGAGGAGATGGTGACCGTTCCATCGTCCGTCACATCGATTTGTGCTCCCGTTTCCTCCTGCATGGCTCGAATCGTCTTGCCACCCGGACCGATGAGCAGGCCGATCTTTTCTGGATCGATCTTGGTCGTGGCGATACGGGGAGCATGCGGGGACACATCGGCCCGCGGACGGCGGATTGTGGTCAGCATCTGACGGAGCAGCTCGCGACGGGCCTCCCGGGCCTGATCGAGAGTCTTGCGAATGATCTCCTCGTTGATCCCGTCGATCTTGAGGTCCAGCTGAATCCCGGTGATGCCCTTCTGAGAGCCGGCGATCTTGAAGTCCATGTCGCCGAAATGATCCTCGTCTCCCATGATGTCTGTCAGGAGGACGTATTTGTTTTCGTCCTTCACGAGACCGATTGAGATGCCGGCAACTGGTTGCGAAATCGGCACGCCGGTGTCCATCAGCGAAAGTGTGGCACTGCACACGCTCGCCATCGAACTGCTGCCGTTTGATTCTGTGATGTCCGAGATCACGCGGACCGTATAGGGGAACGCTTCATGATTGGGCATGACCGGTTGGACAGATCGTTCTGCCAAGGCTCCGTGGCCGATCTCACGCCGCCCCGGACCACGAATCGGACGGCATTCTCCAACCGAGTACGGTGGGAAATTGTAATCCAGCATGAACGACTTGAAGGTGTCTTCAAACAGGCCATCCACTCGTTGTTGGTCGCGGACCGTTCCGAGGGTCACGGTCGCCAGCGACTGTGTTTCACCACGGGTGAACAGGGCCGAGCCATGAACACGAGGCAGAACATCGACCTGACAGTTGACTTCACGCAGCTGATTCGCAGAGCGTCCGTCAAGTCGATTGCCTTCGAGTGTCAGATCGCGACAGACCTTCTTATCCACTGACGAGAAAGCAGATTTGAGTTGTTCGAGCGTGCGACCGTCGTGTGTGACTTCCGCTCCGTTGGGGAAGTACTTCTCGACGAGTGCATCGCGGACTGCCCGTGTGTCTGCGGACCGCTCCGCCTTCTTGGTGTTCTGTCGGGCTTCCCTTAACTGACTGTACGCTTCTTCCCGGACCACAGAAACGAAGGGATTCTCCGGAGGATTCTCATACTCGAAGGGCTTGATCCCCAGCTTTTCGCGGAGCTCTTGCTGCATTTCGCAGAGCGTACGAATGTGCTTGTGACCAAACATCAGCGCTTCGACCATCTGATCTTCCGGAATCTGATGGCCAAAGCCTTCGATCATCAGAATCGACTCGGTGCTACCTGCGACGATTAGGTCGAGAGTGCTGTTTTCCATCTGCTGGACGGTGGGCAGCAGGATGAACTCGCCATCGACGAGGCCGACGCGGACGGCTCCGATCGGCCCCTGAAAGGGGACGGGAGAGATGCACAGAGCAGCGCTGGCACCGTTGATGGACAGCACATCAGGATCATTGACCCCGTCGCAGGACATCACGTTGGACATGATCTGCATCTCGTCGTTGAAGCTTTTCGGAAAAAGCGGACGGATGGGGCGATCGGTCAAACGGCAGGTAAGAATTTCACGCTGTGTGGGGCGGCTTTCCCGCTTAAGGAACCCGCCGGGAAACTTACCCGCAGCTGCAAAACGTTCGCGGTAATCTACAGTCAACGGGAAAAAATCGATTCCCGGCCGAGCGGGGCCGGTCTGAGCAGCCACGAGAACAACTGTTTCACCATGTTGAATCAGGACGCAACCGCTGGCCTGTTTCGCAATTTCGCCTGTGGTAATGGAAAGGGTTCTGCCCCCGACTTCTCGCTCGACAGTCTGTTTCACTCGATTTTTCCTTCTTCAATTCCCTCGGCCATCACGGCGCCCCGCCTCATCGGGAGCAAACCTTCAATCGCCCTGACATCATTCATTCCACCCGACGACTGACATTCCTGTTCATCGACTGCGCATGATCAAGCGTTCGGCACCTAACACCGACCAAACAACAACCCTGCCGGAGCGTCAAACTTCCTGCAAACCGGCTCGTATTGGCGTTCAACATGAATAGCCTCCACGGGGCTACTTACGAATGTTGAGACGTTCCAACAAGTTGAGATAGCGGTCGGAATCGTGCTCACGGACGTAATCGAGCAAGCGTCTCCGCCGACTAACCATCATCAACAGGCCCCGCCTGCTGGCGTGATCCTTGGAGTGTTGCTTGAGATGCTCGGTCAACTCGTTGATCCGTTGAGTCAGCACGGCGATTTGAACGTCCGGCGAGCCGGTGTCATCGTCACTGCGACGATACTGTTCGATCAACTCAGTCTTTTTTTCTTTCGTCAGCGACATTGGGTCCTTCCAAACCCTGTTCTTTCGTCAGGCGGTCCAAATGCCGCCCTGCCGGGAAGCCCAAGACCAGTAAATGTTTACGCATATTGTCGACATACTGTATCAGGGACGTCGGAATATGCAACACTGTGCAGGAAATTCGTCGATCCTGATTCAGGATCTTGGAATTGTCAGGAGACTTCACGCCTCGCGGACAACGACACGGTTGCCGCTGACTTGCACAATCTCGACGGTTTTTCCCTGTGGAATGAAGGGACCGTCGCTCACCACGTCTAGCAGGCGGCCTTCCACACGTGCTTTGCCAGCCGGGCGGAGCATCGTGAGTGTCTCCCCCTGCAGACCCAGGAGGGCGGCGATCGATCCGGCTTCTGCGAGGTCCGGCCGGAGTTGCGGCTCATCTGGAGACTGCACGGAATCCATGCCGGGCGGGGTCAGAATCATCTGATTCAGAATCGGAATTCTCGGAAGGAATCTGGAGATCGCCATTGCAACCACGATCACGGCAATGATCGATGTGCTCAGCGTGGCCATCGTCCAGGTCGCATTGGTCAGGTCCTCGTTCTTTTGGAGGATACCGTTACCGAACGTCTGGCTCGCCATGACGAGTGATGCAAACACCAGCAGGGCTCCCGAGACTCCGAACACCCCGAATCCCGGAATCACGAACACTTCCAAGGCCAAGCATCCCAACCCGAGCATGAATAGCAGAACCTCCAGCCAGCCAGCGGTTCCCCCCAGGAATTTGCTCCAGAAGAAGACTGCAAAGCAGAGGGCCGAGATGATTCCCAGAATCCCGCTCATGAAGTGCAATTCAAGATAGATGCACACGATGCCGACGAAGAACAGCAGTCCTGTGATGAAGTTGGTGTTAAGCACGAAGACCGTGTCGTCCAACCAGGTGCGGCCGATCTTCAATGGTTCCACATCCTCCGGGACGCCCAGTCGTTCCTTGAGGTCATCAAATGAGACGCTGGGGTCTTGGGGATCATGCTGGAGTGGCCGCTCGGCGATCAGAAGTTCGTGCGCACGCTTCCCGTTGAGTGTGAGAAGCAGGTCTTCGGCCGACTCCGGAACCAGGCGTCCTTGCTCCCACTCGTCTCCCGCCTGATGAATCTCATCCTCGCTCATGTAGGTCACGTCACCGGTCAAACGGTTGCGAACCTCATAAACCTGCAAGTCCTTGTCGGCCATGGCCATCAGGAGTGCGGGCGGACGGTTCTTGCGTTCCCCGAGTTCTCGCATGATCTCACGGAGGAAACTCAGGACTTTCTCGGGAGCACGCTCGAATTGTCCGCCCTCCCTCATTTCGATGGGGCCAGCATCACCGATCAGTCCGTTCGGTGTGAGATAGATCTCATCACACCCCAGCGCGATGATCGCAGCCCCGCTCAGTGCCTGTTCCGGAACGTAAGCGATGGTGCGAATCCCCTGCTCTCCCAGGTCTGCGATCGCGTAGGACAGATCGCGAGATTGCCAAAGCAGTCCACCAGGGGAATCAATTTCGAAGATGATTACTTCGGAACCATCGGCGACCGCCCGATCGATCTGTCGTTCCAGGAATGATTCCAACAGCGGATCGATCGCGCCTTTGACCTCGATGAGGCTGACGCGGTTGAAGCTGCCCGGCTTGGGTTGCTCGCGGAGAGACTCCAGTGGCAGTTCATAAGCGACCGCCAGATCGTGCCGGTTCTCGACGGTCTGCATCGTCAGAAAACCCGCGTTGCGAGCCTGCGCTCCGGAGAAGAGTCCCGGCTGGCCCGGTTCCTTGATTGTCCGCGAGTCCTTGATGACGACGCCCGAGTCACGCATCCGGGTCGCCTCATCCTGGGTGACAAGTCGCTTTTCGATCATGCCATCCGCCAGTTCGACCGTCAGCTGTAAAATGGTCGACTGAGGGTCGATCATCCCGGTGACGAGTGCGCGGTTGACCTTGGGATTGTGCCGCTTGGAAACCAGATTCAGCACGATTGCCCGTTGATCGTCGCTCACAGGGCTCCCCCGTCCAATGTCACCCAACTCGGCGTCGGGGTGCATCACAATCTCCTTGCACGCCAGTGCCGCAAGCACGTTGTTGCCTGTCACGGTCTCGGGAACCCATGCGATCGTGGTCACGCGTGACAAAGCGGCTGACGTCAGAAAGTCTGCCAGTCCATAGACCTGATGAAACTGACTGTTGCCGGGAGTGATTTCGAGGACGAGGACTGCCCGCCGGTCGTCGCTCGTCGCAGCACTTTGCAGCTCCAGTCCCGTCTCGCGGACCCAGTTCAGCATCTGGTCGTCGATGGGACTCGACAAGGTGATATACCGCGATATGACGGGTGACTCCTCTTCAGCCGCTGGCGCATCAGCAGGGGGGGCATCGTCAGCAAAACCCCTCCCGTTCCAGACGCACAAGGTCGTCAGGAGGAGGGCGAGACACTTCAGGCGGTGAAGATGAGAAATTGGTTGCATCCGGACACCAGTTTCCAAGGACGGACTCACGTGAGGATTATACCCCGTGTGGAAAAAAAGGGTCAAACTCTGTGGGGGTGGCCGAGAGATTCCCTGCAATCTTCTCCTGAGAGAACGCCAGTCTGGCAGTGCAGGTTCACCGATTCTTCCGCTGGACATTCAGGTTTCAGACAGTCCGCATGGCCTCAGCGATTTCGCGGATTGCGGAGACTGCCGCCTCGATGTCATCTGCGGTGTTGAAGGGGCCGACGCTCATCCTGACCGTGCCGCCGAGGGAGTCAGTCCCCAGGCTCTTGTGAATCAGTGGCGCACAATGGAAACCGGGTCTCACTTCGATTCCAAAGTTCTGGTCAAGAATCGTAGCCACTTCGTGGGGGGCGATGCCGTCGATGTTCAAGCTCACCACACCGACACGCTCTGCCGGCGTGGAGGAGCCGTACATTTGAACGCCATCAATCGTGCGCAATCCTTCTATCAACTGATCCGTGAGTGCCCCGCTTTGCTGATGCAGGGCGTCGATGCCCTGCTCTTCGATCCACCCCAATGCGGCATCCAGACCCGCGATGCCGGGAGCATTGTGGTTACCCGACTCATAACGGTCCGGCATGGTCGCGGGCTGCTCATCCGTCTCGCTTTGCGACCCGGTTCCCCCCAGCCGCATGGGAAAGACGAGCTCTTCCATGCCGGGACAGAGATACAGCAGTCCTGTTCCCAATGGCCCCAGCAATCCTTTGTGCCCGGAACAGGCGAGGATATCGACGGGTAAAGAGGACACGTCAATCGGCACATGCCCGGCGGTCTGAGCCGCGTCGACCAGCAGGAGTGCACCGACGCTGTGGGTAATTTCCCCGGCGTCTTCAATGGGTTGGATGGTGCCGGTCACATTGGAAGCATGCGTGAGGACGACCAATGTTGTCTCTGGAGTCACCAGTTCTCGCAATGCGTCCCTGTTGACGAGTCCCTGATCATCGAGCGGAGCATACTCGACCTCGACGCCACCAAACTCTCTTTGAGCCCAGAGTGGACGCAGCACGGAGTTGTGCTCGGCGACAGACGTGACGACCCGGTCCCCCGGTTGCAGCAAGCCATTCAAAGCCAGATTGAGTCCGTCCGTGCCGTTGAAGGTGAAGACGACACGATTTGCACTCTCGGCTCCGAGGAGTCTCGCTGCCCGCTGACGACAGCGGTCGACCGTGATCGCCAATCCGGTTGCTATCCGCGTCGCTCCCCGACCGACTGCGACTCCACACTCTCGCTGATAGGCATCAACGGCAGCATACACTGCATCGGGCTTCGGCCAACTGGTCGCAGCATTGTCGAGATATCGTCTGGTTGAAACAGGTTGTGTCACGATGCCTGATCCGACATGTCCTCAATCGCAGTATGCACGACCTTGAGCAGGGTGGGAACATGGTCGGTGAGCACATTCCACACGGTCTCCCAGTGAACCCCGAAGTATCCGTGGATCAACCGATCACGCATGCTTCCAACTTTTCGCCATTCAATCTCCGGATGAGCGTTGAGGAATTCATCAGGCAGGTTTTTTGCCGCTTCCCCAATCACTTCCAGACTGCGAATGATGGCACGTCGCACATACCGATCGGCTTCTGCCTCGTCGCGAGAATGCTCGGTCTGAGCATCCATCAGGAAACGAGCTTCCTGCTCGATGTGCCTGAGTCGTTCAACGATCGAGATTGACATACTCAACCTCGTTGATGATGTGGGGGCCGATGAATGGGCTGAGCGAACGGGTGGTGACAACGTCAACTTTTCGACCGGTTTCATCCTCAAGCAGAAAACAGAGGTCCATGTAGTTGTCAAATGTCGCTTGACCTTCCGCAAAGTCGACAAGAACATCCAAGTCGCTTTCCGGCGTCTGCTGGTTCCGAACAAAAGAGCCGAACAACCCGATCTGCACAACTCCGAGTTTGCGGATCGTCTCTGCGAAGTCGCTGAGGATCTTTAGGACCTCGGCTTTCGTGGCGACGGGTGAAATGGCGCTGCTCATGCCCACAGTGTATGCCGAGAACACGTCCAACGTCATCCCCCAATGGAATACATGGGGCGATCCGGCTGGACGAACCCAGCCATGTTGATTTCGTGGCCGGCCTCTTTCGCCATGACCGAGTCGAGTACGGCTTGACGAATCGTTTCGTCGTCAGTTCCGCTTCGCAAGAGCGATCGAACATCGGTCTCCTCCAGGCTGAACAGGCAGTTGCGGATCTTGCCGTCAGCGGTGAGTCGGAAACGATTGCAGTTCATGCAGAAGGGCTTGCTGACCGAGGCAATGAAGCCCACGCGGCCGATGCCGTCATTAAAGTCGTACTCCGTCGCAGGAGCACGAGGGTCGGAGTTGGGGACAGGAATGAGTGGTCGAATCTCCTTTGAGAGTGTCTCGATGATCTCATCGGCGAAGAGCACTTTGTCCCGCTCCCAGGCGGCATCTGCATCCAGGGGCATGTATTCGATAAACCGCACTTCGCAGCCGGTCTCCCGGGCGAAATGTCCGAACGGAACAATCTCTTCCTCCGTCACGCCTCGAATCGAAACCGCATTGATCTTGATCGGATCAAACCCGGCTGCCTTAGCTGCCTGAATCCCTTCAATGACTTTTTCGTATCCTTCACGACGGGTGACCTCTGCAAATTTCTCAGCGTTCAAAGCGTCCAGACTGACGTTCAGCCGTCGCAGTCCGGCGTCGTACAGTTCCTGAGCCTGTTCGGCCAGTAGGATGCCGTTGGTCGTGATGCCGATATCCTTGATGCCTTCGATGGCTGCGAGTTTGGCCACGAGTGTGGGCAGATCACGACGAACGAGCGGTTCGCCCCCGGTCAGACGCAGCTTGTTGATGCCCATCGGCTGCACGATCCGCACAAAACGCTCGATTTCCTCGAACGAGAGGAGTTTGGCCTTCGCCATGAACTGCACGTTGTCCGCCGGCATGCAGTAAAAGCAGCGAATGTTACAGCGGTCCGTGACGCTGATCCGCAGGTTGTTATGCACACGACCGAAGGTGTCTGTCAGTGGTGTCATGAGTTCACTCCCGGGTGGACCCATTCTGTGGTGCCGTCGGCCCAGTTTTCCTGCTTCCAGATGGGGACGACCTCCTTCAGACGATCGATGAGAAACCGCCCCGCCTCGAATGCGTCCACGCGATGCGGACAACTGACCGCGACCGCGACGCTGATGTCTCCGAGTTCAAGATGCCCCAGCCGATGGATGATACCCGCTTCGATCACCGGCCAACGCTCGCACGTCTCAGTGCGAAGCTCCTGCATCTTGGCGATGGCCATCTCAGGATAGGCATCGTAGTCGAGTGCAACCGTTTGTAGACCATTCGTCATCTCACGCACGGTGCCGAGGAACAACACAACCGCCCCCGCCTGATTCGAGCGCACGCGCTCGGTCAGTTGTGCATAATCGATCGGCTTGTGTGTCAGTTCGACCATGTCTGTTTTGTTCGTGTGCTCGCTGGTTGCGACTTGTTCATGATGATTCCCGATTACCCGCCACTCACCGGCGGGAAACAGGCGATCTCTGCTCCCATGATGATCGGGGTCTCATCCGTGGCATAGTCGGTTCCGATCGCCACCAGCAGTTGAGACAGCAAGGGGCGAAGATTTGGGGATTGCTCGCCCAATGCCTGCTTGAGGTCTGCGACGCTCGAACCTGCCGGGAGTTCAACCGTCACGTGCGGTTTTCCTGCCAGTTCGCGGGCTCGGGCGAAAAGATGCACGTCAACATTCATCGGATGATCAGGCGTCTCGTACTAGGTCGAAGTGCCCGTTGCAGGTTCGGGAGATAGCCATACGACAGGGCGAGTAACTTGAGTGGATGAATGGTCGGCGTGGTCGTCAGTTGCTGCATCTGGAGTTTGCAGCTGCTGCACTCGGTGATACCGAATTGCAAATCAGGCTCATTCATGCGTTGCATCAAAGCAGAGCCGATCTCCAGCGAGGTCTGGAAATGCTTCTGCGTCAACCCGAAGGCTCCCGCCATCCCCGAGCACCCTTTGTCGATTCTATGCACTGTCAGCTGGGGGATCAAACTGGTGAGTTCCGCAAACGGAGTCTGTGGTCCCAGAGCTTTCAGATGACACGGAGTGTGATATCCGGCGACGTACTCCAGCGGACCAAAGTCCTTCTTGAGTTCTCCCCGCTGGTGCAGTTCCCAGAGATAGGCACCTGCCTCTTTTACTTTTGAGGCAACGAGGTCGACATCCGGATGATTGGTCAGCCGGGGATATTCCTGCGAGAGGCAGAGCGCGGCTGCCGGTTCCGTACAGACGATGTCATACCCGTCCCGGGCAAATTCGCAGAGGATGCGCAGGTTGTGATCAGCCATTTCCCGGGCCGCCTCAAGGTCGCCAGCAGAGAGCATGGCCATGCCCGATGCGGTCTGCTTTTTAGGGATGACAACCTCAATGCCATTGTGTTCCAGCACAGCAAGCAGGGCCCGACCGAGATACGGATCATGAAAGTTCACATAATGATCAACGAAGTAAACGACGGGAGCCTTCTGTCCGGCTTTCGGAACTTTGCGTACCGGGTTGCGTTGGCCGAACTTCCGGAGGAAGGGCCGCCTCGTAAAGGCAGGCAGCTTTCGATCTCTCGAGATCCCCAACAGCT
Source organism: Planctomycetaceae bacterium (assembly GCA_020426325.1). GTDB lineage: Bacteria > Planctomycetota > Planctomycetia > Planctomycetales > Planctomycetaceae > JAHBXU01. Next base: position 69,489 of record JAGQQG010000002.1, read on the forward strand.
TCTCAATGATCCAGCGAGCTGGCCGATGATTCAGGACCCAGTTCGAGAACGGGGCCGTCCGCGATCCAAGCTGCCCGAAGGAATGGGCGCGAGACAGCGTCCAGTCAGTGCGCTCGAGACCGTTCGCCGCAACGTACGACGCTTTCGCTTCGATCATCAAGTGAGGGATGTTGACCTCTGACGGACACTCCAGCTCGCATTGCTTGCAGTTGAAACACAGATCGGCCAGTTCCTTCATCTCGTCCGACGACAATTCCTTCGGGGCCAGTTTTCCTGACGCCAGATCACGCATCACCACCGCTTTCGCACGCGGACTGGCGGACTCAATGGGAGCATGATGGAACAGGGGACACATGCGGTTGCCATTGTTTGACGCACGGCAAGTCCCGCAGTTCGTACACCGTTCCGCCGTCTGAGCGAACTCCAGTGGAGACCATTTGAGCTGCAGATCGGTCAGTTGAGGGGTCGGAGGCGTCGCAGTCCGCAAACGACGGATCGTCACGTGAGGATCATCCGAGATGATCTTGCCGGGATTCATCAGGTTGTGCGGATCGAAGATATCTTTCACCTCACGGAACACGCGGTACAGTGGTCCGTATTGCGAGCGGATGAAGGCCGTCCGCGACAAACCATCACCATGCTCGCCGCTGATGGTCCCCCCGACTTGGAAAACAATTTCATACAGGTCACGGGCCATCGTCTCAATGCGGCCCAGGTCTGCTTGTGTTGGTTGCGGGAGAAACGGCCGCAGGTGCAGTTGTCCCGAGGCTGCATGAGCATAAAGCGATGCGGTGATCTCATGCTTCTGCAGGACTCGCTGAGCCTGCTTGAGGAAGTCTGCCAAACGCTCCGGAGGAACTGCGATGTCTTCCACAAAGGGGAGTGGACGGAACTCACCCAACAGACGTGAAAGCAGCGGCACGACCCGATTGGGGAGCGACCACAGGAATTCCACCTCTTCCCCGGAGTAAGCTTCCCGGGCGACGACCACCGATGAGTCTCGATTGCGGACTGCCGAGACCGCCATCTGGATTCGATCGCGGACCTGCCGCTCGCTGTAGCCGGTCTGCTCAAGCAGAATTCCCGCTTCTGCGGCCTTGGGAATCCATTCCTCAAAGCGAACATCCGCATCACGACCGAGAGACAGCAGCCGTCGATCCAGCAGATCGCACGCGCTGGGTTGATGAGGGACGATCTGCTGAACAGCAGTGATGGCAGCGTCCATCTTGCCGAACAGCAACAGGGCGACTCCGCGATGCGCGGGCAGCGGGGCCGAGTGCAGTGTCGCTTCCGTGAACATCCCCAGCGTCCCCTCTGATCCGACGAGCAGACGAGGCAAGTGAAGTTCGGTCGGAGTCATGACCCCCCGCAACTGATAGCCGCTGCAATTCCGCATCAGCGACGGTTGTCGCTCCTCGATCAGTGCTGCATTTTCCTCCAGTAACTTCCGCAAGCGACCGACCAGGTCGCGTCGCACTGTTGGCTCGCTGACCGATGAACCGGGATCGGTCAGCGGATCAAGTTCGTCGGGACGCCGTTCCGGGCGTTCTCCCAGAGTCTCCTGACTCAACTCCAGTCGCGTCCCACCCGCGAGCACGACCTCCATGCTCAGCACATGATCGCGCGTCGATCCCACCCTGACTGCATGCGACCCCGCTGCATCGACGGCTAACATGCCGCCGACAGTTGTCACTGCCGTCGTGGAAGGATCGGGGGGGAAATAGCGGCCCAACGGTCGTAACGCCGCATTCAATTCATCTCGCACGATCCCCGGCTGGACCCGTACGGTCTGCTCACTGAGGGCGATCACACCTCGCATGTGACGTGAGAAGTCGACGATCAATCCCGTGCCGACGGCTGCCCCGGTCACTTGAGTCCCTGCCCCGCGTGGGATGAGCGGGATGTGATGCTCACCCGCATACTTGGCGAGACTCGCAACGTCAGCCGCATCCTTAGGGTAGGCCACCCCCAGAGGTCGTTGCTGGTAGAGGCTCCCGTCGGTCGAGTACACGGAGCGCGTGACCGCATCGAGGCGCAGTTCCCCGCGAAAGGTCCCTCTCAAATCTTCCAGGATTTCCAGTTGGGTATCGGGCACGACGACGACAGTCAGACGAATGCTGATGTGATTACAAAGACCTCAAAACGTCCTTCCAGTCTATGCATTCGTAGTACCAACGACCATTGATGTTGGTTCCATTCGGGTGAATGGGTCAGGGTTTGCGGCTCACAGACTCGAACATCGGACCCTACCGCGATACGCTGGGGGACATACATGAACTTTTCAGTCGACCGTTTTCCCCTTTGCCTTCGAAGATCGGAAGCCATGCGACGTCACTCACTCCTGCTTGCCTTATTGCTCACGATTGTCTCCTCCGCCCATGCAGGGTTACCACGGGCACTCCCCGAGGGAGAACAACCCAATGATGTGCGGCTCGGGCCACCAGAAAACTTGAATGGATACTTCCCGTTCCATCAGGTTGAGAGTGTCGATGCCTGGCCTGCTCGACAGGCGGAAATCCGTCGCAGAATCCTCGTTTCGCAAGGACTCTGGCCACTGCCGACCAAAGCCCCCCTCAATCCGGTCATCCATGGACGAGTTGATCGGGACGATTACACGGTTGACCGGGTCTTCTTCGAGTCCATCCCCGGCCACTACGTGACGGGCAGTCTCTACCGCCCGAAGGGCACATCAGGTCCCTACCCTGCCATCATCTCGCCGCACGGTCACTGGCAGGATGGACGGTTTTACGATCATGGGGAAAAGAAACTTCATGAGGAAATCGCGATCGGCTCCGAGCGGTTCGATCCGGGGGGACGCTTTCCGATTCAGGCCCGATGCGTCCAACTCGCACGCATGGGGTGTGTTGTTTTCCAGTATGACATGACCGGCTACGCAGACTCAATTCAGCTCAAACACCGCCCCGACGACTGGAAGCATCTCGATCGCCTGAACGACTGGGGCTTCATGAGTGTTCAGGCTGAGTTGCGGCTGCAAAACATGATGGGCCTGCAGACCTGGAACTCGATTCGGGCGCTCGACTTCATCCTCAGTCTGGATGACATCGACACCACCCGCGTCGGCGTCACCGGCGCCAGCGGCGGCGGAACTCAGTCGATGCTCATCTCCGCTATCGACGACCGCATCACCGCTGCCATGCCCTGTGTCATGGTCTCGACCGCCATGCAGGGTGGCTGTACCTGCGAGAATGCTCCCCTGCTTCGCATCAACCAGGGGAACGTCGACATTGCTGCTGCGACCGCACCGCGTCCCCTCGGCCTCACCGCAGCCGATGACTGGACACGCGAACTGAAAACCAAGGGGTTTCCCGATCTCGTGAAGCTGTATGAGATGCTCGGGCATCCCGATCGCTTGACCGCCGCCTTTCACACCGAATTTGGCCACAACTACAACCACGTAAACCGCACGGTGATGTACGGCTTCTTCAATCGTCACTTCAATCTGGGATTCGAGGAACCCGTGCTTGAACGGGAGTACAAGCCGCTCTCCCGCGAAGAGGCGACTGTCTGGACGGAGGAGCATCCTGCCCCGTCCGGCCATCAGGTTGGCGACGCTCACGAAATCGGTCTCCTGCAAATCGCGACGCATGATTCCGATGAGATGATCGAAGCACTCATCCCCCGAAACAAGAATCAACAGGCCGAGTACCGTAGGGTCATCGGCGGCGCGTGGGAAACAATCCTTGGACGTCAGCTCGATGACGTCGGTGACATCGAGTTTGAACTCGTTCTGGAGGAAGAACGGGACGGCTATCTGCTGATGACAGGGCTCGTCAGTCACACGTCTGCTCATGAGCAGCTCCCAGCCCTGTTCCTGTATCCCCAGGAGAACTGGAATGGCCGGGTCGTCCTCTGGTTCACTGACGAGGGAAAGAACGGACTACTCGATGGAGACAAGCCAATAAAATCGGTTCAGGAACTGCTCGATGCGGGCGTCACGGTCGCCTCGGCTGACCTGTTCGGACAGGGAGAATTCAACGCCGATGGCAAGCCCCCTGCCCATCAGCAGATGTGGTTCCAGCAGGATGGAAAAAGCGGATGGCAGACGTTCGTGGGGTATACCTTCGGATACAACCATCCGATCTTTGTCCGCAGGGCACACGATGTCCTGACCATGCTGGCCTTCACCCGGCGACATGAGAAACAGCCCAAAGCGATCGACCTCGTTGGCATCGGCAACGAAGCCGGATCAGTGGTGGTTGCTGCCCGCAGTCAGGCCGGTGACGCGATCAGCACCACGTCGGTCGACCTCGGGAACTTCTCGTTCGGTGACCTGACGCGGTCGGACGACCCGATGTTCGTCCCCGGTGCAGTCAAGTATCTGGGAGTCGACGGTCTCGTGAGCTTGTGCCCCCCGCAGAGCACGATCGTGGCCCGCAAGACACCGCTTCGGGTTTCACAGGCGGTCGCCTCCGGTAATCCGGCGACGGTTCCCATTGGCGGCCCTGCCCTGCCTCTGCAGACTGCGACGGCTGAGGATCTCATCGACCGGCTGGTGACATCCCTCACCGCCGTTCCGCCAGCACCTCCCGCGAACTGATCTTCTGGACCTTCACCCTTTCACGGATTCGATCGATCGATGCTTCGAGAATGTGTTTACTGCCTGCTTGCCTGTGCTGTCCTCATTTCCGTGGGATGTCGCGAGAGTGCATCACCCGATGCAGGGGCACCGACCACTGACCAGCAACCACCGGCTGAGACGACGGAACAGCCCGCTCAGCCGGGTGACGATCCGGAAGTGGTCACGGCCCTGCAAACGTCTGCGACAGCCGTCAAACAGAATGATGCCGGCATCGTCACCGAGGTCGACTTCCGTGGGGCAGAGATCACGGATGCAGACCTCGAACCGCTGACGAAGCTCACTGGCTTGCAGTCGCTGCTGCTCAACGAGACGGCCATCACCGATGACGGCCTCCAGACCGTCGGCCAACTCACGACCCTGCGAAACCTCGACCTGCGGGGCTGCGGCATCTCGAACGCGGGGATCGAGCATCTCACCGGGTTGACCAATCTGAAGGCCCTGCGTCTGTCTGGCGAAAGCGGAGCGACCACGGTCGACGACGGCGCGATGGCATCCATCGCCAAATTGACCAGCCTCAAGGCCCTGCCGCTCGATCACCTCTGGGTCAGCGAGACCGGACTGGAAGAACTCAAAGCCCTCCCCAATCTGGAAGAACTCTACCTTGCCCACACGCTCGTTGGCGATGCAGCCATGGAAGTGCTGGCCCAGATGCACAACCTCAAGAAGCTCCGCATCTCCGCCACCGGTGTATCCAGCGACGGCCTCGTTCACCTGCAAGCGCTGACAAACCTGGGAGACCTGGACCTCAGCGAGACGAGTCAGGTCTTCGACGCGGGCCTCGAACACCTCGCGCCGATGACGTCTCTCAAACGCCTCAACCTCTGGCGTGTCCCCATCACCGACGCGGGCGTTGCTCACCTGTCAGGTCTCACCAACATGGAATGGCTGAATCTCGACAACACCCAACTCACCGACGCCGGTCTCCCCGCCCTGAAGGACATGCACAACCTCAAGTTCCTCCACCTCGGCTCAACCGCCGTCTCCGACACGGGCCTCCCTCAACTCGAAGGCCTCACATCATTGGAAGACCTCAAAGTCACTCGCACAGCCGTCACCGAAGAAGGCGTTTCCGAACTCCAAAAGAAACTGCCCAACACCAAGATCCAGCTGAAATACCTCGGCGGCGAATGACGGGTAGCACCGGTTGCCACAGAGAATGTCCGGGAATTCGACTCATCAAAAGTAGTCGTCACGCTCCGCCGTGATGACTGTGACGCTCAGGCGCGTCCAGACTGTCGCAAGCTGTCACTTCATCCGCTCATCACGCGGAGCGTGATGGCTACTGAATTCCCGGACATCCTCCGGGACAACCGGTGCCGAGTGAGCGGCCAGAAGCATTTGCCAAGGCGACCTGCGGTCGTTCTTTGTCCGCCTTTGAGAATGCTTCCTGTTGCTTCACAACACGGGTTGTGACAACCCGTGCTACCCGGTTCGCTAATTCGCCTGGACCCCTTCGGGGAACTCAATCGTAAATTCCTTGTCAGGGGTTTCCGTGTTGATCTCGTACTCGGTGACTTCTGCTGTCGTGATCGTCGTGTGGCCACCGCTTCGCAGGATGCTGATTCTCCATGATGCGGGAAGCCAGCCATGTTTTTCATCCTTCGTGAAATCAATATCAATTACAGACGAAGGAGGTTGCCCTTCCCGCTGTCTTGTATATCGCACCACTACGAAATCACGGGATGGATCGACAAACCAGGTCTGGATAGATGTTGGAACACCCTCCCGAAGCGTTCTGATGGCAAGACACGCTTGGCCATCGATTTCCGTGGCCTCTGATGACACTTTGACTTTGGTCCAATCGATGTTCCACATCGCGGGATTGAGCGCTCGGAGATTGTGGACGATCGGTTGAGTGTCTGTGATTTCCGTGGCTGAGCAGTTTCCGGCTGGTCTGAGATAGGGCGGCTCCACTATGCCGGTGTCTGGGTAGGAAGTCGTTGCTCGACCAATCAGCCCATCAAATCGATGCTGAAACGACATCGCCCGGGTTTCCCACTGCTGGGGTTTTCCGAGAAGCAGATCATCAGAAGAACCTTTCGCCACGGGTTCGGTCCCGGACTTTGCATAAGCCACCTTCTGCCCATCGACTGCGAGTGACGACTGCTGCGAGCAGACGATGTCGTCCTCCTCCGTTTCCGTGCCAAGGTGATTGACGATCGTTTGTTTCCACTCGAACCGAAAGGATCGAATTCGTTCCTCTCGCTGTCGTAAGGCTTCAAAGATTTCGTGTCCTTCGGTTTCTGCGTGCTTGCGTATTTCCTCATCTCGCTCACGAATGAGTTCGTTCGCCGTTTCACGCAGAAGCAAGAGGGCCTCCTCAGCATCCCCGACTCGTGACCAGTCCATATCGTTAAATCGTACCCTGGGATAGGCCCGCCAGAACTCCCGAATGCTGGCGACCGTAAAATTGTTCCCTTCTGCCGAAAGAGCCCCGTTGCGCCCGTCGGTGATCTTCGGCATCGACATCAGGTATTTCAGAGCAACATCGGTCGCTCCAGTCTGGCTGAGATCGACCGATTCGAGATCTGGAAAACCTTTCAGGTATTCCAACCCCTGTCCTGAGATGTTCGTGTGGCTCAAGTCTAGATAGTAGAGCTTTCGTAGATGTGAGAGATGCCGCAAGCCCTCATCGGTGATCCCGGTTTTGCTCAATGACAACCAGCGCAGATCCCGTTGGTCGCTGAGCAGTTTCAGCGTGTCATCCGTCGCCTCCGTGTTGAATAGGTTGATGCTATGTAGACTCGCGTAATCGGAGTCCGGGTCAACCTCAAACGAGCCACCCAGCCTTTCGATCTCGTCGATGAGTCGATCTTGAGCGGTTTCAGATTCTGGATTCTCCGGTCCCTGCTCCTGATCGCCAGTTGAGGCGGGACGATCTGTTTGCGCAGTCAGGCGTGACGACGGTGAGTCTGCGGTCGTGGATGCGATGGACTCATCAGGAGCCGCGTCGTTCCGACTGACCCCGGGCACTCCCTCGGAGAACTCAATCGTGAACTCCTTGTCGGGGATTTCAGGGTTGATCTTGTTGAGGATGACTTCGGCTGTCACGGTCTCAGATTGGCCGCCCATATTGACACGGATCTTCCATGTGGACGGAATCCATCCGTGTTGTGCGTCAGCAACATATTGGATGTCTGCTTCGATGGCCGGTGGTTTCCCCTCCTGTGCTTCGACATGTCGTAACACGACGAAATCCCGGGACGGATCAACGAACCACTGTTGGATAAAGTCCGGAGAGTTCTCGTTGTGGACAACAGTTTTGAACAGGATACATGTGTGGCCATCAATCACTTCAGCGTCTGGCGAAACTTCGACCTTCGTCCAATCAAGGTTTCCCATCGCTGGATTCAATAGCCGAAACGTATGAACGATCGGTAAACAGTAGCGGACGTTGACGGAGGAGCACATGCTGGCCGGTCTGCTGAATGCGACCGGCTCACGATCCGAACCCGGGTACTCGAAGAGCGACCGCTCGGTTTGACCATCAAACCGAGCCTGATAGGCTACCTTGATCATCTGCCATTTGGATCGGTCTTCATGATCGTCGTCAGTCGTTCCTGCTGGGAGTCGGCGTAGCCCAGTGTAGGCATAGGCCACCTTCTCCCCATCGATAGCCAATGCCGACAGCGTAGCGCAGGTGACGTCGTCGATGGTTTCAGTTTCACGGTCGTCGAAGATGGTCTGTATCCATTCAAAGTGGAACGATTTCACCTGTTCTTCACGCCGTTTGAATGCCTGATAGATTTTTGATGCCATGGATTCTGAGGGATTGGCCTCTGAGGCCTGTCGACTCCGAATGGCGTCGTCTGCCGCTCCTCGTAACAACAGTCGTGCTTCCTCGGGATCGCCGGGTGGGAAGGCGTCCACATCAGAAATGTGCATCCTCGGATAGACTCGCCAGAACTCTCGAACCCCGGCGATTGTGACGTTCGTCTCCTGCAGTTGAACTGCAACCAGTGTCGGTATGGCCATTAGATCTTTCAGGACTGCATCGTTGATTTGTGTTTCACTGAGATCGATGGATGCTAAGTGTGGTAAGTCCTTCAGGTGCTCCACCCCGGGACCTTGAATCACCGTTCCCTTGAGGTAGAGGGAACGTAGCTCTCTCAAGTTCGCGAGATGCCGCAGGCCTTCGTCGGTGACGTTCGTTTCAGACAGCACAAGGGACCGCAGGTGGGTCAGCTTGCCGAGATGGCTCAGACCTTTGTCAGAGACTTGCGTCTTCTGCAGAAACAGATGCGAGACGGAGGGGATGCGGCTGATCACCAGCAGACTGCGGTCGTTGGCTTGTGTGTGGTTCATTTCGAGCATCGTCAGCGGCAGATGGGCGAGTGCAACCAGGCCCTCACCGGTCACGTTGCATTGCGTGAGGTCAATATGTGCGAGGCTGACCAACGGCGCCAGTTTTCGTAGTCCGACGTCAGAGATAGCCGTGCCGAACAGCCCGAGCGTCTCCAGATTCTTGAGATTCTTCAGGTGATCCAGGCCGACATCGGTGATCTTGGTCATCGCTAACGACAGCCAGCGCAGGCTTTGTTCCTCGCCGATGAGCTTCAGCGTCTCATCGGTCGCTGCGGTGTTGTTCAGATCGACACGCTGCAGCACCCAGTCTTCGGAGTCCGGGTCCAGCTCGAACGTGCCGCCCAGTTTCTTGATCTCGTCCACGAGACGTTGCTGAGTCGCGTTGGGTTGTGGCTGGCTATTGTCCTTGCTCTCGTCCTCTTCGGGAGCCGGCTCGTCTGCCTGCACGAGCAGTCGTGATGGTGGTGAGACCGCGGCATTCGAGGGAGAAGGACTCTCAATCGGTAACTCGTTCAACGTCGGAGGGACATCATTGGAACTGACAATCGATGATTCGTCCGCCGCGCTCGTGGTTGGCGCAGGAGATCGTACGCCTGCTGCGAAGGCGGCACCGGTCACCAGCAGCGTGACGGCGATTGTGCGAGTGATGGTGGACGGTTTCCAAGTCTGTCGTGAATCCCGGAGCATGTCGATTCTCCTGAGAAGGGTGCGACGGGTGGGGAGGAAGGCGCGGGCGGGCCAGCTGACGGGGGCTTCATCCTGATGCAGGGCCAGTCGGGCCAGCGTCTCCAGATACGGCCGTGAGCCGCCGGTGATTTGTGCAGCGAGGGCATCCGCCTCGAACTCCTGTTCCAGCCGCAGTCGGGAAGCCAGCCAGTGCAGCAGCGGGTGATAGAAGTGAAGCACCAGTCCTGTCTGAGCGATGAGCCAGCTGACGAAGTGGTTGCGAGCCACATGGGCCAACTCGTGAGCGAGGACCGCCTGCTGCTCGTCGACGGTCCAGGTTGTCCATGACGACGGGAGCAGGATGACCGCCCTTCGCCAGCCAACAGTGGCAGCAGTCGAGAGTTCGTCCGACTCACGCAACGCGACCGGTCGACCACAACCCAGTTGTTTGATCAGCGTCCGACAGCGTTCCGCCAGGGAAGCCTCGGTCAACGGGCGACTCCGTGCCACCTGACGACGCACCGCAATCCAGCCGATGACGAACCGCAGCACGCCGATCGCGAGAGCGAAGAGAATCACCCCCACTGCGTAGGGCTGCCAGCGGATTTCAGACAACGGTTCTGGTTCGCCACCAGTGTCATGATTCGGAATCGTCGTCACCGGATCGGCGGGTAATGGAGTCGTACCATCAAGTAGGATGTCGCCCTTGAATTGAGGCAGAGAATCGAACTCGGGAGGTTCACCGGATGACGCAAATGTGTCAAAATCCGCGGCTGGATCTGACGCATCATCAGGAAAAGAATCAGATGGCTCGGGTACAGCCTGCGGAGGAACTGGTGAAGTCGTCTCCGTTGAATGCGCGAGCCTCCACGACGGCCAGGGGCTGAGCATAGTGACGGTCAAAAGAGCAGCCAGAGTGAGGCCTGTCAACAGCACGCTCCCTGCAGACGACGGAGCGACCCGTTTGATGACAAAGTAGACGACAGCGGCCAGTAGAGCGACGATCGTCACCTGCAGGACGCACCACAGCATCGGGGTAACGAGCGATGTCATCGGCGTTTCTCCTTGAGCAGGCTTTCGAGGAACTGTCGCTCTTTGGCGGTGAGTTTCTTCTGGTCCATCAGCCGGATGAGCAACTGCTCCCGCGAGCCGTCGAACACCCGCTGCATCAGATCTGAGAGCAGATTGCCGGAGACTTCCTCGAAGGTCTTGACCGGCTGATAGCGAAACGGCCGCTCGTCGTAGGTCAGCTCCAGAAAACCCTTCTCCTCAAGGATGCGGACCAGCGTCGCGACCGTGGTGTAGGCGAGGTCACGGCCGTTCGTAGCCAGGTCGTCCCGCACCTCCGCGATGCCGGTCTCCCCCAATCGCCAGAAGACATGCATCACCTCCAGTTCCCGCTCGGTCAACTCTTTCGCCGGTGGCCGTGCCATGTCATCTCCACAGAATCGTCTACTGGTTATTTAGTTTTGGTTTTATCGTAATGTGTTTTCGGGGGCTGTCAAGTACAGGTTTCATCGCGACTCAACGTGTCGGTAACACGCTCAGATGCGCATACCCTGATGACTTTGCTAAAACTTCAACACCCCGGTTGCCGCTGATCATGATGCGGCGACGGTTGCAGATCAGGATTCGCCGCGATGGATCGCACACATGCCACTCGGACTCGCACTTTCCTGCTCGTGCTTGCGTTTGTCGGTTTCATCAGTCTGGGACTCCCCGACGCGATGGCTGGAGTCGCGTGGCCGACTGTCAGAGACACGTTTCATCTGCGACAGGGAGCGGTCGGGCTGGTGCTGGTTGTTTCGGGAATCGGCTATCTGATCAGCAGTTTTCTCTCCGGCCGGTTGACTTCAACACACAACACGCAACCCTGAGACCAAACGCGATTTCAACGTGCGATTGCCGTGGTCGGACTTCGGGGATGGTCCAGAGTTGGCTGTGTGTCACGTCGGTCGCCCCTCTTTTTTTGGTGGTGCATCACCAGGAACAGAGACGCGAGCATCACCAGTGTCACGTGGTGGTGCCAATCGGTCCAAGTCCGGACTTCAAAGTGGTCCAGCCCCAGTTCGCCTTTCAGTTGACAGTAACTGTGCTCGACTCACCAGCGGTCGTTGGTCGTATGGACCAGTCGTTTCAGCGAAGTGTTCGGCGGCAGATTCGACAGGAAGGACTTGACCGGAGCATCCGCGTCCGCCGGCCATTCCACCAGCAGCCAGCACTCCGGCTGAGGTTCTTTGCCGGCGCTGAGGCGGTGCGCCACCCGCTCCGCTCCGAACGACCCATCGGCCGAGTGAACTCATCGAGGAACTCCGAATGTTCCTTCCGAAGCCGCTTCAGCGTGCTTGCTTTCATGTCCGGAAATCTCGCAAGCTCCCGGCCAACAGGGTAATATCAACTTAACGGAGTGTGTTAGAGTCGATGGCCGTTGTTCAGATAAACAATAGATGAGTTCCCTCTCCGATCGCACGCTCGTAGAAACCTCCGACTGTCAACACTCCATCGATTTCGTCGAAGAGATCTTTCTGCTCGAGGTGAAACATCTCCATCGCAAGTTTGCATGCCCACAGCTTGGCACCTGAGGCTGTCAGGATGTCGAGAAACTCGCTGACGGTTGGAATGTCCAGTTTCTCGATTTCAGCCTTCATCATTTTTGTTGCAAACGATTCCATGCCTGGTAACCCGCCGAGCATGGTCGGGATATGCATTGCAGGATTGCCAACGGTGGCAATGTGAAGCTTCTCCATTTTGGTCTTCGTAATCGCTTCGAGACCAAAAAAGGTAAAGAAGATCTCCGCTTCGATGCCTTCCATTCTCGCACCATTCGCAAGAATGAAGCATGCGTAGACATTGTCGAGTGTGGCCTTGGAAAGAATCAGCAGCATTTTCTTGACAGCCGCTGGTTCAGTCAGTTGAGCGTCGGTCTCATCCTTGGCGAGTCCTTGTCCCATGATCGTTCCTCTTGTTCCAAAGTAGAATTACACACAACTTGCAGGCTTGGGGATTCCCGCGATCTTGCTCGCTTTCTTGAGTGGGCCATCGGGAAACAGTGCGTACAGGTCCTTGATTGACACTGGCCCCCTCTTACCGAGCGACCGCATTGAAAGCGACTCTTGATTCCGAAAACTGTCCTGAATGTACTCAATGACCTTCCAGTGCTGATCGGTCATTTCGATGCCCTCTTCTTCAGCGATCTCCTCGGCCACCTCACGTGTCCATTGCGACAGATCCGTCAGGTAGCCTTCATTGTCGACGGAGATATCCAACCCTGCTAACTGCTTTTCCATACTTCGCCTCATCTTCTGTTGCAGTACTATTTGAAATGTTTGCCTCGCTCATCCATCGATGCACTCACGAATGGAATCGGCCTCCCTTTCAGCAAGATGTTCCAGTAGATCCACCGAAACGCCAGTTTGCCATAGTGGTTGATCCGGCTTTCTTCCAGCAGCTTGAGAGGCCCCACGCCTGGAAACGGAAATGTTCCCTCGACGGGCTCATGTGTGTAGTTAAAGTCAATGAGGAGTGCTTTTCCATTCCCGGTTTCCAGGAAACAATTTGCATGCCCGTCGAACTCCTCTTGGAGAGGTTCACCTTTGATGAATCGCAAGATGTTTTCCGTGAGAATCTCTGACTCGAAATGGGCCACCGAACCAGCCTTTGAAGCCGGGACGTTCGTCGCATCGCCGATTGCGAAGATGTTATCCTTGATCGTCGTTTGAAGTGTTGCGTTGTTCGTCGGCACGAAGTTCAAATCATCTCCAATGCCGGATCGAGCAATGGCTTCATCCCCCATGTTAGGAGGGACAGTAACAAGTAAGTCGTATTTGACTTTCCTTCCTCCGTAGTCGACGATCTCCTTGTGTTCGTTGTCGACCCTCTCGATGGCAAAGTCCGTCACTTGTCTTATTTGCTTTTCCTCAAGCAAATGGCCGAGTTTTTCTGTTGCGGTCGGCTTGGTGAATGCTCCGCTCAAAGGGGTAACGAAAGTCAGGTTAACCTTGTTGCGGATTCCCTTTTCCTGAAAAAAAGAATCCGCCAGAAAGATAAATTCGAGAGGTGCGACCGGACATTTGATCGGCATTTCACTGATGTGAACGACCAGTTCTCCACCCGCCCATGATTCCAGCTTGTCCCGTAATGCTTTTGCTCCATCGAATGTGTAGAAGTCGAACACATCCTTACGCCAGCCCGGCCCCAACATGCCTTCGACTTCCTGGGGTGCGATTTGACTGCCGGTTGCAATCACCAGAACGTCATACGACAGCGATTCACCTTTTTTCAGAGAGACCGAGTCTGACGCTGGATCAATGCGATCGATCCTTTGCGTGATCAGTTCAACTCCCTTGGGGATAAACTTTTTGATGGGCTTCTTCAACTGCTTGGGCTTGTACATTCCAAACGGCAGGAAGAGAAATCCCGGCTGGTAGTAATGCGTTTCTTCCTGGTCAACGACTGAGATAATCCATTCCTGGCTATCCAACTTCGGACGCAGATGATTGGCCATCATCGTGCCAGCCGTTCCCGCACCCAGGATCAGTAGTCGCCGCATGAATTGCATCCCTTTCAAGGGAATTGTCGGATGTTCGATACTGCGATCGTTGCACCGAGAGAGCAGAGTTCTTCTCGTGGAGATTGAATCTACGATTTCTCAAATAGTTGCAGCTTTGGGATATGTATCAATCATATGCGCGCAAACTCAAGCTGTACAACCGATTTCGATTTTGCAGAGAGATCTGGGTCAACAAGTCGAAGGACAGATCAGTGACGAGTGGCGACTCTGCTGTGGCAATTGCGTCACCAACTGCTCATCCAAACCTCGTTGTCTTCGTCACGCCAACGGTCGAATAGCATCATCGTCAGCAGCAATGCGTCGATGATCTCCGTTGATCAATTCATCTCGTAGCCGTTCCTTGAACAACTCGATGTCGCTGTGGGGACCAAGAAATTGGAGGATGTCTCGTGAGTTCACCTACATCAAGGCCAGCCTGGTCAAGAACGCAGACTGACGAGACATCCCACGACTGGCTCGTCCGACCTATGATGACTGGGGGTCCACAATCGGCGAAAGCATCTCTGATGCGTCGCTAAACAATGCAGTGACGCCGATTCAGATTGAATCTTTCTTGCCCGAGGAGAGGCGAGAGGCTCAAGCGATCTTCAATCTTAGACTTTGCCGTGGATCGACTTCCCGGTTGAATGTAGATCGTCGCATGCGACTGCCAGCCGATCTGCTACACCCGTCTCTGCCTTCTTGAGGTAGCTGCGAGGATCGTAGGCTTTCTTGTTGCCGATCTCTCCGTCGATCTTCAGCACGCCGTCATAGTTCTTCATGACGTGATCGACTACGGGGCGAGTGAATGCGTACTGGGTGTCGGTGTCGATGTTCATCTTCACCACGCCGTAGGCCAGAGTTTCTTCCAGCTCATGACGTGGAGTGCCGGAACCGCCGTGGAAGACGAGATCGAACTCGGCCTCTTTTCCATACTTGGCCATCACGGCTTCCTGGCCCTTCTTGAGAATATCGGGTCGCAGTTTGACGGCACCCGGTTTGTAGTGTCCATGCACGTTGCCGAACGTGGCAGCAAACATGTATCGGCCCAGACCGTTCAGAGACTCGTAGACCTGGAGCATGTCTTCCGGAGATGTGTAGAGCTTGTCATCCGGTGTTTCCGAGTTGTCAACGCCGTCCTCTTCTCCACCCACGACACCAGCTTCGACTTCCAGAATGATCTCACACTCAGCACAGAGCTTGAGAATCTCCTGGCTGAGTTCGATGTTCTCCTTCAGCGGAAGTTCGGAGGCATCAAGCATGTGTGACTGGAAGAGATTCCCCTGCCCTGCCTCTCTGCGACGGCGGGTTTCCGCGATCAGGGGTTTCAGGAATCCGTCGACCTTGCCCGGCTGACAATGGTCAGTGTGCAGCCCGACCAATACGTCATAATGATCCGCAAGTCGATGTGCTGCCTCAGCGAGGACGATCGAGCCAATCACTGCGTCATTGATTCCTAATCCGGAAGCAAACTGGCCTCCGCCTGTCGAGACCTGAATGATGCCATCCGACTTCTTGTCAGCAAAGGCTTTCAGCGCGGCGTTGATGGTGATGATCGAGGTTACGTTGATAGCCGGGTAGGCATAGCTGCCTTCCTGAGCGGCATCGATCATTGCGGCATACTGTTGCGGAGTGGCAATTGGCATCGGTTTTCTCTCTTAGCGTCTTCTGTCCTGCAAAACGATCAGGTGATCAATACCGGAGCGATATGCGAGCACCACCTGTTGAAAATCGTGTGATTGGGGATCGATCCTGAGAATTTAGCATTCCCAGTTCACCGTGAAGTGAGCAACTTCACGGTCTCGTCGCCAGACAAGTTAGGAACCACGCACAATTGCTTATTCAGTTGCGTCGTTCGAGTCTTTCGACTTCCGACCGTTCCAAAACGGAACTTTAGGCAATGATGGAGTGAAATCCAAGAGATTGCGTCGAGGATTCTTCTCGGGATCGGAAGGTCGTGTTCCCCCAGCGAGTCGGGGAGGACTAAGAGCCACCACCCGGACATCGTCGAGCCTCACATCCCCGTCACCGTTCAATTCAATTGTCAGTTGAATGTCGCGACTGTGCGGGACTTCGCGAATGATGCGGAATGGTTCCCACTTACCGCGAGGGGATTCACGCCAGAAGCGGAGCGCTCCGACGGTGCCCTTCACATTGTCATAGATCATCAGTCCATCAGGATGCCCGCTGACTTGCTTTTCGATCCGAACCTGCCCCGAAATGAGGACGATCTGTCCCCCCTGAATCGGAACCGCTGGCGAGACAACCGACACATTAGGAGTCATCGGGATGTCAACGACCGGTTCCTGAGGATCAGATCGCGAAACAATTCGCAATCCCATGCGTCCCTGCGCCGCATCCGTATGGAGTTCCACGGCACGGTCCTGTGTTGTGTCAAATACACATTTCCAGTCGTCAGCGATCACTGTGTCGAGGTCTTCGAAGTCACCCGAACGGAGCAGGTTCTCTCCGCTCCATCCTGATCCGCTGCCGATCGCATTCACCATCCGCCAATGATCGGGAAGAGTCGAGAAACAGATCGTGTGAGGGCTGGAGGTGGGCGAGGTCATGCCGGCAACGGCGTTCTCCCAGTGGGCGTGCTGGAGCATCCGCAGGAGTTGCATTGCCAGTCGACTACTGCGCCTCGCCTCATCGTACTGGGGATTTTCCGCCTGTAGTTGAGCCGAAGCATGCTCGACCCACTGCGTGGCCTGGGTCAGGCGCGTCTCCGCATCGGGGACTTTGGTGCGAGCCAACTGATCGAGTTGTTCATGGGTGGTCCGGACTCTTTCCAGCCGTAGACGGGCAAGTTCCACCCACAACTGAGCGGCTCGCTCGCGTTGACTTCGCATGCGTTGAGTGAGTTTGACCCCGAAGTCAGGATCACCAGTGATCACAATGAACGCATACTGGTCGAGCATGGGAAGTCGAATTTCCATGCCTCCGGCGGGATATTCGAGTTCGAGCGGTTGGACGCTTGTGGTGGTCACGCTCCAGGCGAATGCATGCTGACCGCCTCCGGGGACGACCAGTCGTACGTCCTTGCCCGCCATCTGCCCTGGCTGAAACTGTGCCTGATTGTCATACCACAGCGGCAGAACGAGGCTTCCGTACTTGTTTTGAATGACGGCTGCACGGACATCGGGTCGGTCGGTTTCGGAAGAGGCATCTTTCGCCAACGGGATCAATCCGCTCCGCAGTCCTCGCGACCTGCCAGCCGAATCGTCTTTCACACCGATCTCGACTGGGACGGAATCAACCACACGTCCGGTTGCCAGCATCGGCTCCAACAGATCGGCCTGCAGGTTCAAAAGTGAGATCGCCAGTCGCCGTTCTTCTGCAGACGGTGTCTTCTCATCCAGCCGTCCCGTGGTCCAGAATCCCAACGCCCGATGTCCCACAGAAAGCGATGTATACGCCTGCAACCAGATCTGTTCGGCTTCGACAACTATTGGCTCGTGCCTGGAATCCTGACGCGTCGACTGATTTGGTGTCGCCGCCTCAGTCTGTAGCCATGTAAAGCCGAGACGGTCCGGCAGTGCCAGGTTCTTCTTATAGCTGAGATAGTCACGGTACTGGCTTGGCACAAACGTCGTATGAAGCATGTGCCGACTGTTTCCAATCAGTGAGATGTGTCGTGAGAAGGCACGTTCCTGACTGACGACATCCGCCAACACCGGCCGTGGACGTGTGAAGGCTCGATCAGCATCTCGCACCAGACTGATCCAGTTCTCAACCTCCCTGAGTTGGTCAGGAGGAATTCGCGTGCCGACTGTCCAGAAGAGAATGGGAGCGGTTGATGCAGGAATCGGCATCAATCCGGATCGATCGGGTGAAAGCAGGTTGCCATCCGGTCCCACAGGCAACTGCGGAGGCGCCGCCATGGCCCACATCCCACGCTGAGCGAGTTGATCCAATAGAATTTGATCATCGTATCGCTCAATCCAGACGACATTGATCCCCGTTTCGGCCAGAGCATCCAGATCTTCTCCGTGATAGATAGCGATTCTCGGGACCTTGGGACGCCCTTCGATCAACAGTTCGTTCGGGTTGATGCGGATCGGACATTCGAGCAGTTCCTCTTGAGTTGCCTTGATCTGCTGGATTGTTTCCTGCTCATCGGAAAGTTGAGCGAGTGGGCCGAACTGAAGTTCGTCAACCAGCAGTTCGGTGACACCTTGTCCCAGAGGGGAGTAAACGGTCACGCGGTCAACATGGGCGTCACGTGAGTCGAGTGTCCTGTCTTTAAGGACGTTTGCCAGACGTCCTCGCAGTAACCCCATCTGCTTCTCCACTTCGTCACCGGTCGATGAGACGGTCAGTTCTTCCCATCGATGCGTGTTCCGATATGTTGGCCCGATGACCTCAAAAGAGGCTGGCTCGCCCGTTCTTGGATCCGTCTGATGAGGTAACACAACCCGCATCGAGATCATGGCTCCGGATCGATTCGCGCGGACCCAGACTGACGCCGTTAGATCATCATGCACCGGAGTCCGAGGCACCCCATGCGTCAAGGCAACCGCAGCATCACCAAGCGGAGCCGACAACTGAACTCGTTCCGCAGCCGTGCCTGCCTGTCGCTCATAAAAATCACGAGCATGCTCCGTCACCTTGACCTTCGTCTCGTCAACGTGAGTCTCCCAACTCGTCCTCGAAGAATCACAATGATCGCGGTAGTGATCGCCGAAGGCTGTTGCATGACCGAATGCGCCGCAGCAAAGGGCGCAGACCACGATCGCAGCTGAAGACGTCAAACGTCTGAACTGATCGAGCGGACGAAATTGGTTCAGCCCTTCCATGGGCCGGTTTGTGGCTTGTGCTGCGCCCTGATCGTTCCGTTCATCTCCAGAAGTGATCGGAAGGGGCTAAGGATGGGGATTCGAATCTACTTCCTTGAAGAAACGACGATTGCCGCCTGAGAGACATCCGCGAGTTGTACATGAATCCGAGAAACACCACTAGACGTGTGTAATCCCTTTTGCAGACAGAAATTACGTAAACCTTTGCAGTTCAACGTTTACGTTTCGCAACAAATTGCCACTACTGAGAGCGACTGGCATGATGCACAACATGCTATTGTCAAACACTTTATGCACATGGTTGCAATTGGAACACACTCGCGACACAATCTGGTCAGGTCAATGATATTAACCACGATCGGTTCGTAAATGCGGACCGGCGGAGATGACTGCTCCCTATCCGAGTGTCAATGAGATGACCATCGGTGGATGAGATTTCGATGAAGGTTTGATGAAATGCCGCGAGAGTCGCGACTTCCGGAGAGTTACGGAGACGAGCAACCACGCGAATTGGTTGAATTGGGCCGTCTGATCGCAGAGTTGCCCGAAGAGCATTTCAAGCGACTTGAAGGTTCTTACAATCAGGTTGTCGACTGCGTCACACGTCGGCGACGGATACTCACCCTCGTCCAGGAAGCTCTCTCTCAGTTACGACTCGACATCAAATATCTCATGTTCGATCTTGAGGTGACCCGTGGCGAGCGGGATGAGTTGAAACACCAACTCGATCAGATCGAGCGAGATGGTTACGAACGTTATTGATCGTCCTGATCTGTAACCACCCTCTTCTGTTGCTCAACGAGTATCGAACGGGCGAACCATTTTGCCAACATGGTCCCGGTCAGCATGCATCCAAAGGTGTATGCCGCAGTTGGAATCGCAGCTGTGGGAGTGTCCGAAAACCATTTGAGTGCGAGCGCTGTCCCGACGCCTGCGTTTTGCATGCCAACTTCAATGGTCAGGGCTTTACGCATGTCATGGCTGAGGCGCATTGCCGTCGCTCCCCAGTAACCCGCGAGGTAGCCTCCCACGTTGAGCAACAGCAGCACGCTGAGCACTGCCATCGAGATCTGCTGAAGCCGGTCTCGGTTCAGAGCGACCACAGTCGCAATGATCCACAGGATCGCGAGGTTGGCAACCGGACCAGCGATCTTACGGAGGACACCGCCTCCGCTTTTCCAGACGCGACAGATCGCGTACCCGGCGATCACCGGTCCGACGACTTCACGGAGGAGTTGCATGCTGATCGCCAGTGAGTCGATCGACGCACGTGTCCTGAGTGCCAATTGCAGTGCCAGCGGGACGACAATTGGCGAGAGTAGCGTTGCCAGCGTCGTCAGGCTCACCGAATAGCTGATGTTCCCCCGGGCAGCCAGCGTGAGCACATTGGACGCCATCGCACCTGGCACACATCCGACAAGTACGACTCCGACGAACAAATCTCGCGGCAGTTGAAAGATCGTCGCCAGCCCGAAAGCGAGTAGCGGCATCGATGTGTATTGCACGATCGTTCCGCCGAGCACAGTGGGCCATCGCTGCAAAACCATCGAAATCTCGTCCGGTGGCAGCAATGTTCCGATGGCAAACATCGTGATCGCCACAACCGTCCCCAGTGGAAATCGGGGCTGAGGTCGACCCGTCTCAGCCGAGGGCACAAGAAAGGGGTCAAACGGGAATGTGATTTCCGACTCGGAAGATTCCGATGCCTGGTCTCGACTCTGGCCCATGATCGCTGGCCAGAACAGTGCGATGGCTGATGAAAGGACGAGCCAGAGAAGCAGGTGTCTCTGCAGCATAAGCGAGCTTCAAGGTGTGAGGAGGAATTGTCGCACGTTATCGGGCAAATCGATGACGTGCAATTGCGACCTTGAAGTGAATGACCGTACTCAGCGAAGAGTCGGTCCCGTCATGGAACTGGAGACGTCCGTGAAGGTCATCCCTGATCGGGGGCGCGAGGCAACTCGTGCGGGTGATTTTGGCGTGAAGAATGTGACCCCCTGTTGACGTTGCTGAGGAGCCGCGAAGAACACGCCTTGTTGTGACGGTTCGATCGCGAGCGTCGGCTCAGCAGATGTCGGCTCAGCAGATGTCGGTTCTGCGAGCGTCGGCACACTCTCTCGATTGTGACCGTTCAAATCTGTGCGAGTTTGTTTAGTCGTTGGGAACGCGACTTGAGTGGCGGCCGCCTTTTGAACGATGGCCCCCTTCGAGTGACGGACCTGAGCTGCTGAATCGACCGCTGTCGTCAATGTCGTTTGCAGGTCGAACAATGTCGAACTCAGTGATTCGTCAGACGTGAGTCCGCTGAGTAGCCGCGTCTGGGTGTCGAATAATGTTTCAGCAAAGCGGATCACCTGAGCCGTCGGCACATCCTTTGAAAGCTCTTGGTACTCCTGGAGTTCCCTGAGACAGATTTGGCGTTTGGCGCCGACCAGTTCGATGGCTTTCCCCAAGCGACGTTGTCGTTCCTCAATGTCTGTCTCCAGCTTGACAGGAGATGTCACGACTGTCTGCCGGATGGCGAGCTCCTGTTCCAATTGCATTGTGCGGGTTTTTGCCTGCACAACCTCCTGATGGAGTTGGGTGATCTCTGCACGCAGGGCCGCAAGATCGTCCGGCTCGCGATGTGATTCTACAGGAACGTGAGATCGTCCCATGAACCCACCGACGAGAATCCCGAGCACAAAGAGCACGGCTCCGGCTGCGACCGCGAGGAGGCGCAATGAACGCGACGTCGTTTGTTCCGGGGGAATCTCCCAGGACGGGTCTTGCGGAGAAACGGTATATGACATCCCTGCGTCCTCATTTCGCCGGACTGTGGGAGATGGTCCATCCCTGGTGGATCGTTGCGATCGCTATCTCCCTCTACGGAGTATCGATCAGCCGACGTGGAGCCATGAGGACGTCAGTCTCGACCGGCAACCGAGCCGTAACGGTCAGAATCGCTAAAACCACACAAGTCTGATGTCGTCGGCAAACGTGTCAGAAATGCGACCATGTTCGGCAGAATCGGCCGGTCTGCTCCCTCGTTCGCATGTCCGCTCCGGCGGTTCCCTGCGAACTCTTGCTCACGGTCGAATCAGGAACCATGTGGCCTGCGTGATTCCTGAAGCAGAGTATCTCCGTAATTGTGCCACCCGACATAGCCTCCGACCGCGAGAACCACGATCACACAGAGAATCATCAGCCAGCGGTGTCTGGTTGTTCCCTGGTCGGATTGAATCCTCTGAATCGCGTCATGGGATTGCGCGCGGAGTTCCTGATCGGGTTCCTGATTCCACAGTCGATGAAGCATTGGCGTGACCGTCCGAGCCTGGTGTCCCATCGCGCCGAGTGACCTTGCTGCAGCAATGCGGACCTCGGGAGCCTGGTTCGTGTCTTCGAGTACCTCTGTCACAGCATCGATGCTCGGTTCCTTCAGATTTGGCAGTTTGCCCAATGATTGCAGAGCGTTGACCTGCACCAAAGCATGCTCTGATTGAAGGGCTTCCACCCACAATTCCTCAGCACGAGCTGCTTTGGCAGCTGTTTCCTGAAGCCCGAATCCCCAAACCAGGAGTCCTGCGATGCAGAGCAGGCTTAGCAACAACGGCCACTTGGACGCCCTCCCGGAGACAACGCGTTCAAGATCGCGCGTTTCCTTGTACTGCGACTCTTCGGTTGATCGGGATGAGGAGGGAGACCGCTTAAAACTGTCGCTGTCAATTGGCCTGGGCTTCGAAACGACGGTCACGCGAGATGTCACCAGCCCCAGTTGCCGGGCAACTGTCAGGGCGTCGGTTGGTCGATCTGCGGGCTCTTTTGCCAGTAGCTGCATCACCAGCTGCTCCAAAGCAGCCGGACAATCCAAGGCAAGCGGGGTAATTCGCGGAACATCCGCACGACAGTGCATGTGCATCGTCGCTGCAGGTGTCTCGCCCACATAGGGCGGTTTCCCGGTCAGGAGTTCAAATAGGACGCATCCCAGCGCGTACAGGTCCGTCTGTGGCGTGATGTCGCCTCCCCGGATTTGCTCGGGGGCCATGTAGAGCAGTGTCCCCGCCGTTTTCCCCGCAGTGGTGATTCGTCGTGACGCCAGGACGCTGGCAAGTCCGAAGTCGCTGAGCTTGAGTGTCCCCTGCTGATCGATAAGAAAGTTGGCCGGTTTGAGATCACGATGGATCACGCCATTCTTGTGCAGATAATCGAGTGCCGCACACATCTGCTTGCCGTACTCGATGACTAACTCCCAGGGAAGTTTTCCCCGTTCCTGAAGCATATCCTCGAGTGATCCACCCGACATCAGTTCCATCGCATAGAACCGACGCTTATCCTCACACACGCCACCGAACGATCGCACGATGTTTGGATGCTGGAGCGACTTGAGAAGTTCCACCTCGCGCTCAAACCTGGCCAGCACGACCGGATTGGTCACGTCATCCGGCAGCATTTTGACCGCCACGTCGATGTCTTTCACGACGTAACGAGCACGATAGACGACCCCCATTCCGCCTTCACCCAGTCGTTCTTTCAACTCGAACGGCCAAATCCAGCGACTCGATGGCTCAGCAGAAGTTTTGGGTTTGGGGGGACCGTTCATTTCACTGGATGGTGGACACTACTTGCCTGCGTACGTATCGTCGTCCAAGTCGCGAGCCCACGACAGCAATTCTAAACTGAAGACTTCCAGACGAAACAGCCCGAAACTTCAAGGTTCTCGGCATTTCTGTCTGAACCATGCGAAATCCTCAGGAGAGAACCAGTCAAGGAATCTTGCCGGAAATCTTGTTTAGGATCAGGTTTGCCGAACAGGCCTGACAATCCGATTCGGGAGCAGTTGCAGCTGTTCGGTCGTTGTTGCCAAGATAATCCGCAACTTGTCGATCTTTCAGATCACGTCCTCAGGAGAAAATGATGAAGGCCCTGGCAGTTCGTCCCGGCGTCGCCCACAGTGCTCACGTCGCGGAACTCGCTCCTCCCCAACTGGAGGACATTCCCGATGATCGAGGTGTCCTCGTTCGCACCCTCAAAGTGGGTGTCGACGCGACCGATGCCGAGATCAACGAAGCACTTTATGGCAATGCCCCTCCCGGAAGCGACTTCCTGGTGCTCGGACATGAAGTCTTCGGCGTCGTCGAGGCCGTGGGATCGGCCGTGACCCACGTACAGCCGGGCGACCTCTGTACCTGCACGGTGAGACGACCGGGCTCAACGGTTTACGATCAGATTGGTCGCAACGATATCACCAGCGACGAAGTCTACTTCGAGCGGGGCATCAACCTGCTTCATGGCTTCCTCACCGAGAGGTTTGTCGATGATGCCGAGTTCATCGTGAAAGTGCCCGTGGGGCTGGCCCATCTGGGAGTACTCTCGGAGCCCGCCAGCGTGTGTGCCAAAGGAATCGAGCAAGCCTATCTGGCTCAGTCTCGGCTTCAGGTGTGGGAGCCGAAACGAGCTTTCGTCACAGGAGCAGGACAGATCGGCCTGCTGACCGCGATGATGTTGCGATTGCGCGGATTGGATGTCTACGTTCTCGCCCGGACGAAGAATCCGGGCCTCAAGCAGGAGATTGCTGAGGCCTACGGAGCACAGTATGTGAGTACCGAAGAAACATCTCTCGAACAGTTGGCAGCTGAAGTTGGCAGACCCGATCTGATTGTCGAAGCAACGGGCAACAGTGGCATCGCCTTCCGATGCATGGAAATCCTGAGCCTGAACGGAGCCCTCGTCTGGACGAGTGTGACTGGTGGGAATCGTCGTGTTGAAGTCCCTGCTGACAAAATCAATGTCGAGTGGGTTCTAGGCAACAAGCTGCTCGTCGGGACTGTCAACGGCAATCGATATCACTTCGAGAAAGGGCTGGCAGCCCTCGCGCTCGCGGAGGTCATGTATCCCGGTGTGACGGAACGCATCCTGACGACTCCTGTACACGGAATCGAGAACTACGCCGAGGTCATGCGGCTGCTCACTGAAGACAAGACTGCTCTCAAGGTCTACGTGGAGGTTGCAGACCTGTAGCTTCCTCTGAGGCGGAGACCGGAGTAATCTCATACCCCTCCACCAGCACTGGGATGCGAATCACGGAGAACTCCGGATCGTTTGTCTTGATGGTCACCTGGCTGACCGCCCGACCCACAGGAACGACGCTCGGCACGTGAAGCACGACCGGCACCCGCGTGTTGCCATGCTCGTCGACAACGGGTGTCTGCACTTCCACATCAATCACGTCCGAGTTCGAAGTGGCATCCGTGACCGCGATCTCATTCCCCCGGTAGTCGGTCACGTAGACGGTTGCCTGGTTTGGCTGTTGCTGGCTGTTGTTTTGATAAATTGCCAACTGGGGGGGATCGACGGTGACTTTCTTCTCAGGCAGGTTTACCTTGAAGCGAACAGTCGTCTGCTGTGATTGTGGATCCTGATAGTTGACCTTGACCGAATACGTGTGAGGACCGGGGACCTCGTTCGCCGTCGTGACACCGACGACAAAGTAGCCGGACTCACCCGGCTGATAGGTATTCTTTTCTTTCTTTTCTTCATCCAACATCAACCGGGGGCGGAGACACCCGCAGCTGGGGTCGAGATCGGTAATCGTCAATGGCTCAGCCCCCGTGTTGGTGAAGTGGTATTCCCCCATGATGACCGGAGCCAGTCCGACGTCACGTCGATTAACGAGATACTGGTCGAACGCCAGCGACGGTAGTGGATCGACTGCTGGCACTGACTGCGGGACAGCGGGCCAGGCCGCTGCAATCGTTGACCAAATTATGGGAACGGCAGCCGACAAGAGCAGAAATCGTCGTTGATTTGAGTCTTTCGACGGGGCGTCCATAGCGAGTCTCCGTTCATCTGGACATGCCATCCTGGCAGAATTTCGACCGGCTTCTAGCAAAAGTCGGCAATTGCAACAAGATGGGACAACGATCTGTTCAGAAAGCTGCCATCGAGGATCCGTCCTCAATTCACCCACTTTCGAAACGATTCCTCATCCACATTTCGACCGCTGAGCACGATCACGACATCTCCATCCCCCCCCGGCGTCACCTTGCCGGTGAGGACCGCCGCTGTCGTGATTGCCCCCGACGGTTCGCTCCGGATGCCGTGATTGTCGTATAGCCATTTCATGGCAAGTCGCGTCTCGTCGTCGGGAACCGTCACAGCCTGAGTGACATCTCGTTGCAGAATCGGCCAGTTGTGCAGGCCGACGTCATACGAGAGTAATCCATCGCAGATGCTGGTTGGCCGCTCGATCCGGACTCGCTCCCCTGCCCTCATGGACTGGGCGAAGTCGTCCGCCCCCTCCGGCTCCACGCCAATGATTTCTGATTCGGGAAAGCCATCAGCAATCGCTAAGGCATGTCCCGCCATCAGTCCTCCTCCGCTCACCTGACAGACAAACTGTGAGATGCCCCGCCCTTGAGCACGCAGTTCGTCGACGATTTCCAATCCTCCGACGCCATTTCCTGCGATCACATCCGCATCGTCATACGGAGAAGCCTGAATAGCCCCCTCCTCCTCGGTGATGGCGCGGGTCAGTCGATCACGCTCGCCTGTCAGATGGTCAGTGGAGATATCGTAGGTGCGAATCTCTGCACCGAATGACCGAGTGAGATCAAACTTCACACGAGCCGCCGTCTCGGGCATCACGATCACTACTCGTTTCTCAAACTGCTGACCGGCGAAAGAAATCCCCGAAGCAAAGTTGCCCGACGAGTGTGCAGACACAGGACGGTTCCCAATGCGCTCCAGGTTCTGCGCCATCCAGTTCAAAGCCCCGAGCAACTTGAATGACCCCACAGGCGTCCAGCCGTAGTCCTTCAACCACACTCGACGACCATCGCGAAGCCCAAGTTCCTTCTCCAGTCGGTACGAACGAATCAGGGGAGCAGGAGAGAGAAATCTACGCACGATTCTTTCCGCCTTACGCACGTCACTCATCGTTGCTACTCGAACTGTCATCAAGTCTCCCTTTTCACAGAGGTCGTCAGCTGGTCAGAACTCCTCATCATCCTGAAACGAATCCGGTCCATGTTTTGTTGCGTAGAGAACTGGCTGGCTTCCTGACCATGGCATTCCCCTAATACTGGCAATAGCGAAGAAAACCGTCCCAAGAACCTCAGATGCGATCTGAAACCTCAATGTCACATGCCGAAGCTGGAAGATCGTTGGTGAGATTGAGACAGCCAGTTTTAACATGTCGATGACACACAGGTCGAGCACGTTCGCGATGCCGAATCGTGTTCAAGATTCGTCCAGTGCCTCTCATCCGTTGATCCGGATCACTTGATCCCACTGATGATCTGAGGAATACTGCCTTTGCAATTGAGAAGGTCAGAGTTTGTGGAGTTCGCATCGTGGTGCGAAGCTATCCGCATCTCTCTGTCGTAACGTTTGCATGCCGGGCCGAGTCACTTTTCTCTTCGTCTCCTCGCGCTCACCTACTCAGAGACAGGCTTTTGCAAATGCCCAGCCACACATTCGCTGCATGGCTCAACCGGCTCAACGAATCCTTACTTCTCCCGAAGCCCCGACTTCAACGGCGAACACTGGGACGGGTCGAGGTTGTTGAGGATCGAACACTCTTGGCAGCGATCGTGAGCGATGCAGCTGTAGTCTCTGTGGAGGTGAATCCGCAGGACGATTTGAATCAGGATTCGTCTGCGACGAATGCTCTGAACATGCTCACCCAACAAACAGCAACCGGCACAGTCGTCGTGAGTGAGTTTATCCATCCTCTGGAGGACTGGCCGACCCAACATGCACACGGGTCGACAATCGTTGAACTGAGTAACGGGAATATGGTCGCAGCCTGGTTCGGTGGAACTGGAGAAAGCAATCCCGATACAGGAATCTGGCTCTCACGATTTGATGGACAACAATGGTCAACGCCGGAGGAAGTGGCGACTGGTGCGGAAGACGAAAGTCAGGATTACGCAACCTGGAATCCGGTCCTCTTTGAGTCAGCTGATGGTGTGCTCCATCTCTTCTACAAAGTCGGTCCCACTCCAAGAACCTGGTGGGGAAGGCAGATGACATCGTCTGACGGCGGCGAGACCTGGAGCGCTTCAGTTCGGCTGCCGGATCCGATTCTGGGGCCGATCAAGAACCCTCCTGTTCAACTGGCGAATGGCACGATCGTCAGTCCCAGCAGCACGGAGTCGAACGATCCGGTCCCCGTCTGGCAGGTTCATTTTGAAATCTCGAATGATAACGGCCAGACCTGGCAGAAGGTCGGCCCGGTTGACAGCAACGGATTCAGTGCGATTCAGCCAACGATTCTTGTGCATCCGGACGGTCGACTGCAGGCCCTCTGTCGATCTCGGGAGGACGTCATTGTGGAGACGTGGTCAGACGACAACGGTGAAACCTGGTCACCACTCGAAGCCACCGCGTTGCCGAACCCGAGTGCAGGGATCGATGGAGCCACGTTGTCCGACGGACGATTCGCGCTCGCCTACAATCCCACGACGACAGGCCGTACACCGCTGGTCGTTGCCTTGTCTCATGACGGCATCGTGTGGGACGAAATCACGGTCCTGGAGGACACTCCTGGCCAGTTCTCCTATCCCACGCTCATTCAGACCGATGATGGTCGACTCCACGTGACTTATTCGTGGCAGATCGAGGCCATTCGCCATGCGGTCATCGAACTGGAAAATGTCTTTGTCGTGGATACGAACGTGGATTCCGTCGATGCGAATCCGGGAGATGGTGCCGCGGAGGACTCCTTAGGACGCACCAGCCTGCGGGCTGCGATTATGGAGTCCAATGCACTCGACGGTCACGAAACGATTCTACTGGCACCCGATACCTACTCAATTTCATTAACTGGCGCTGAGTTGGAAGGTACCAATGATCTGGACATCTCAACTGCGTTGACGATCGCTGCGTCCGGGGGCGGACTGACGACCATTAATGGGGGGGGCATTGACAGGGTGTTGCATGTCGGTGCTGGGGGTGAGTTGACGCTTGATGGGATCGGCATCACGGGGGGAAACACGAATGGTTTAGGGGGTGGGATTTTGAACGAGGGGGGCGCGGTCCGGATGACTGATACGACCCTCTGGGGCAACATCGCAGCGACCGGAGGTGGGATCGCGAACACGGGCAACCTCTACATCGAGAACAGCACCATCTCTGGCAACGCAGGTGGAGGGATTCACAACGCGATTGGGGCGACGCTATCGATCACCCGGACCACAGTGACTGATAACATGGCTCCGGTCGGCGCGGGTATCATGAATGCCGGGACAGCCCAGCTCGACAACACGATCGTCGCCGGTAACACGGGCACCACAATCAACACGGACGTGACCGGTAGTTTCACCTCGGGGGGATTCAATCTGATCGGTAGTGCGAATGCAGGAGCAACAGGATTTGGCGCAGAGGATTTCCTGGGGTCGCTGAGCAGCCCGATCGATCCCAAACTCGATACGCTGGCGGACAATGGCGGGACGACGATGACGCACGCATTGCTCCCCGGCAGTGTGGCGATCGATGGTGGCAGGAACATCGTTGCCGACATGTCGGGCAACGGCCACACGGCCGCAATCGTCGGTGACGTGATCGCCGGAGAGGGCGTCTCCGGGGCGGGGGCCGACTTTCCCGGCGGTGTCGGCAACACGGCTGATGACTACATCGCCATTGATGTGGAGAAAATTGCCCCGAGTGACATTCCCACCTCGGCGATTACTCTCGCCACGTGGGTGAAGGTTGAAGACACCGGAAATACCCATGAGATATTTGCCAGCCAGACTGGCAGCGGAGAATTCATCACGCACGTCGAGTTGCGCAATAACAACACCATCCGCTTTTTACTGCGTGACGACTCGGGTAACGACATCATCAACTTCATCGGCAGCAGTTACTCTTTTGATACGTGGTTCCACATTGCGGCAACGTACGATCAGGCGACCAATCAGGTCGTGGTCTATGTGAATGGAGTCTCGGTCTTCAGCGGTCCGGCCACCTCGAACGTGAACATCGGCAGCGACTGGGATCTTGGAGCCCGTGTTGGCTCGACGACGGACAATGCTCGTCCGTTCACCGGTGAGATGGATGAGTTCTATCTGTTTTCGCGGGCTCTGAGTGGGCCGGAGGTGATGACGCTGGCGAGTGTGCCGCCGAGTCCGACCGGCCTGCCGCAGGTCACCGGCAGTCTGACGATGTACTACTCGTTCGATGACATTATCACCCGCACGACCGATCAGGCTGGCGGACCACGGGTGCTGGACGGGGACGGTCTGGCGGGGCCGCGCATCGACATCGGCTCGTTCGAGCGGTTCAACGATTTCGATCCCAACGATCCCATCCCGGAGCAGATCCAGTTTGGGGACATCACGGTGCGTGTCATCAAGGTGGCGGAAGGGCTGGTGTCGCCGAGCCGGGTGGTGAACGCGGGTGACGGCAGCGGACGTGTCTTCGTCTCCGATCAGATCGGCCATGTGCGCGTGATCAAGAACGGCACGCTGCTGGGGTCTCCGTTCCTGGATCTCACGGACAAGATCACTGACACGCTGAACGGCAATCAGGAGGTCGGGCTCAGCGGACTCACATTCCATCCGGACTTTGCCCTGCCGGGTGCTGACGGCTACGGGAAGTTCTACACGTGGGTCGACGAGCTGGTCGACGAAATGAAGACGGTCGACTTCACCCACTTTCCACTGGCCCCCGGTCAGCTGCGGGCCGCCCAGAGCGTGCTGACCGAGTGGACCGTCAACAACATCAACGACGATGTGTTCAGCGGCACCTCGCGTGAGCTGCTCCGCATCGACCAGCCGCACGATGCCCACAGTGCGGGGGATGTCGTGTTCGGCCCGGACGGCTACCTGTACATCTCGCTGGGTGACGGCGGCACGCACGACGATCAGGGCCCCGGCCACATTCCCGACACGGGCAACGCCCGCAACCTGACGACCATCTATGGGAAGATCCTGCGGATCGACCCCTTCGGCAACAACAGTGCCAATGGCAAGTACGGCATCCCGGCGACGAATCCGTTTGTGGGCGATCCCAATGCCCTGGACGAGATCTACTTTTACGGACTGCGGAACCCGTTCCGCTTCAGCTTTGAACGGGACGCCGACGGCAACCTGACGAACAAGATCGTTATCGGCGACACGGGCCAGGACGATATCGAGGAAGTGGACAGGGCGGACATCATCGACGATGCGGGGGGCCACTTCGGCTGGAACATCAAGGAAGGGTCGTTCCTGTTCGACGCCGGTCCGCCCCCGAGCCCGGGGGGCGAACTGCGGATCGGGGCCACCGCCTACAGCCCGGGCGCTCCGCTCAACCTGATTGATCCGGTCGTGGAATACGACCACGGCACGAATGCCGAAGGCACCGCGGTCATCGGTGGCGAGACCTATCAGGGGGATCTCATTCCCGAACTGAAGGGGATGTACATCTTTGGTGACTTCAACCAGACCTTCGCCAGTCCCAACGTCCCCGACGGCCGCGTCTTCTACGCCGACCTCGACTCCCCCCACCCCGAGATCTTCGAACTGAACCTCATCGGCCAGCAACTCTCCCTCGGCGGGGGCGTCTCGATCTTCATTAAAGGCTTCGGCATCGATGAAGCGGGCGAACTCTACATCGCCGGCAGCACCACCCTCTCCAGCGCCGACAACTCCGGCATCCTCCTCAAACTCGCCTCGACGACTGAAACAGTTCTCAATACTGAGCTCAACGGTGGAAGTAACAATCGTTCTGGTATCGCCGCGCTCACGATGACGTTCGCCAATCCGACTTCGGTATCTGCACCAACGGCATTGAATTTGTTTAATCACACGACCGGCATGCCGGTGGATTTGTCGAATGCGGTGTTGATGGGTAATGGGACGACCACGGTCACTTGGGTGTTGCACGATGGGCCGGGGGGGATGACGGATGTGGTGCTGGCTGATGGCCGATACACGGCCGAATTGCCGGCGGGGGCGACCACCGCGAACCTCTCGCAGACGCACACGTTCTCCTTCCACAAATTGACGGGGGATGTGAGCGGTGACGGCACTGTGAGCTTCACCGACTACGGCGTGGTGCAGGCGAACTTCGCAGGGAGCGGCGGGCCGTTTCGGGCAGGCGATGCGAGCGGCGATGGCACCGTCAGCTTCACTGACTACGGAACCGTGCAGTCGAACTTCGCTGCGTCGCTGCCGGCACTCCCGCTCGACTTTGGCGACGCCCCCAACTCGGCCACGTTCCCGACCACGCTGGCCAACGACGGAGCACGCCACGTCATCACAGGCAACACGCTGTTCCTCGGTACGATTCGCGATGCAGAGACGAACGGCCAGCCCAATGCGACCGCTACCGGTGACGATGTCGCGGGTATGGCTGATGAAGACGGAGTTGCCATCGGTGCTCTGGAGACCGGGACCAATGTTCCCGTGACCGTGACCGCTGCTGTTCCAGGTGCAGCGTTTCTCAATGGTTGGGTCGACTTCAATCGGGACGGTGACTGGGATGATGCTGGCGAGCAGGTGTTTGTGAACCAAGCCGTTAGCAATGGTGTGAACAATCTGACGATTCCCATCCCGGCAGGAGCAGTGATCGGCACGGCGTTCGCCCGTTTTCGCCTGACGGAGACGGCAGGCTACTCATACTTCGGACTCGCGCCGAATGGCGAAGTGGAAGATTATCAGTTGAACGTCGTTCCCGGGCCGACTCCGGCTGCCATCACGATTGATGGGGACTTCAGCGACTGGGATGCTTCACCGGCCTATCTTGATCCGGCAGATGACCAGCACGACACCGATCACAACACGGCCGGGGCCACGACGGTGTACGTCGACCATCCAGACGTTGACATCCTGACGCACAAAGTCTCCCACGATGAGGAGAACTTCTACTTCTACTTCGAGGCGACGGGAGCGATCGGTCGGACACAGATTGAGGACCTCGGAAATGGACTACGGGCAGGCCGGTACTATGTGATCGTGACGATCGATGTCGACGACAACGACATCACCGGATATCCACTCTACGAAGGGGGCTACTATACCGGCACGATAGACACGACCGGTTACGATGCCAACGGAGAGATCGAGTTCTTCAACGGAACGTTCAACACGGGTCACTACCTCCAGCATGGGGCCACCAACAATATAGAACTCGAACAGGCCTTTGCCGATCAGTCGAGTGGAGGTTACATCTGGAACGGCCCACAGACACAAGGGCCGTTCACGCCGGGTTTCGTCAACGTCCTGCCGGGGAGCTATGACTATTACACTCAATGGGTCTACAAGGAGAATGACCCGGGGTTCGGAGGCAACGACTCGGTCACGTTCGTGCAGGACAAGGGGCCGGTGGTCGTGGGCAATATCACGTACGCTCTTGCTCCGGATGGTCACCGACTGGAGATGAAAGTTCCATTCAAGGGCTTTCTGGAGGATGCAGACGGGAATCCGATTGTTGGCGTGGGAGATACGGTTGACCTCTCCTTCTCGCTCGAAGCCAGCGGCGAGTTAAGCAACGAAGTTTCTCCTGCGAATCCCAATGGCCTCTGGGCTTCCGACACAGCGGAACCCATCGTCGGGTATTACATCAGTCCGATTCCGACCGCGTTAGACGCTTACGTTGCGGAAACCGATCCCACATACGGCTACACGCATGAAGACACGATCGTCGGTACCGGCTATACGGCTTATGTGCTGGACATGAATTCGCAGACATGGAGAGATTCATCGGAGGTTGACAAGCCGGTATGGCAACACTGGGTCAGCATGATCGTGCCCGACGGTGCTTCCTCCGATACGGCCATTCTATTCATCGACGGTGGGTCGAATACGAAACCTGCTCCCGCCTCGGTCGTGGACCTCGACGCCGATGCCGTGCAGATGTCGGTCGATTCCGGCCTGGTCACGATTCATCTGCCGACCGTCCCCAGCGAACCTTTGATCTTCACCGATGAAGCTTTCCCACGCACAGAAGACGAGATTATTGCCTATACATTTGACAAATTCCTGGACGGTGGAGACGCGGAGTGGCCGTTGCTGAATGCCATGGTCAAAAGTGCTGTCGCAGCCATGAATACAGCTCAGTCATTTGATGACACGCTGAACGGGCTTGACCTTCAGGACTTCATCGTGACGGGTGCTTCCAAACGGGGGTGGACCACATGGCTGACAGCTGCAGCCGACCAACGTGTGTCGGCCATCGTGCCGTTTGTGATTGACGTACTCGACATGGACGAAAGCATGATGCATCACAAACAGCGATACATCGGCGTCACCAATCAGATCATCGGCGGCTATTCGAGTTCGGTCCACGACTACGTCGACCTCAACATCATGGATCGACTCAGCACGCCCGAAGGTCAGGCGCTTCTCAACATTGTCGATCCGTATGAATATCGCGGGCGACTGACGATGCCCAAGTACATCGTCAATTCGGCAGGTGATGAATTCTTCGTGCCGGATTCATCGCAGCTCTATTTCGATGATCTCCTGGGGCCGAAGTACCTGCGTTATGTCCCCAACACGGGCCATGGCCTTAACGCCGATGCACTCGACAAGGCAATCAACTTCATGACTCTTGTGGAGGCAGGCACCACACTACCGCATCTCACCTGGTCTATCGAGTCTGGTGGCGAGGTCATCCGTGCCAACACCGTGGAGACTCCAGTTGAGGTCAATCTTTGGCAGGCTACCAATCTCAGTTCGCTGGATTTTCGCAACAACACCTTTGGCCCTCAATGGACAAGCTCCTCCCTGTCAGGGAGTGCGGGCGAGTACGTTGGCCAGGTTACACCACCGACGACCGGTGGGACGGCCTTCTTTGTCGAACTGAAGTACAACATCAACGGACTCGACATCACGCTCACAACGGATGTCAGCGTCGTACCTGCAACCGGTGCCGCGATGGTCGCGGAGAGTGATCCGTTAAACGTCAATTTGCCCATCCCTGAACGAAGTGACGCGAGACGAGGACGGTTTGGCGAGGTCACACAGGAGGACCGAATACCAAAGTCCCTCATGTCGACCGGCGCGATCTCTTCTACGACACTCCTGGCACTTGGGCCAAAGCAAAAGATGTTCGTGAAAAGTCCTGAATCCCGGGTGACTCATCAAGCTAAGATGAATCACCAGAGTCCCAGCTTGATCGTGGCTTTGGCGGACGATGATTTTGAATCACAGTCGATTGCAACAACTCTGTTGGGAAGATGATTGCAGCTTGCAGGTCGTGTTCAAATCTGTCACCAGATTCAGTTGGCCCCTCCTGGCCTTCGTTTGACTCAATTATTCAGTCCTCAAAGTGCTGCGATCGTGTCCGTGCAGGGTGTTGACATCCAGGGCAATCGCAAGTTGATGACGATCGAATCGCTTTGGAAATGTGACTTTCGCTCCCGTAGCTGGACTCGCCAGAGTTCAGACTTGGGAGTGCATTTCCAGGAGGCGGCTGAATTCTGGCGAATCCAGCTACCGCGAACGTGCGATTGCCCTGTGTTGACATCTGATCAACATCTGCAAACAGTGCTATGATGTTGATGCATGGTCAACGGTTGAACAGGCTGAGACAATAATGTTCGATCGTTGAGAACCCCTGCAATCGGAATGTCGTGTGCTTCACAACCCGTCCCGTGACCATTGAAAGAGACCGCAAT
The DNA here is from genome assembly GCA_020426325.1 of Planctomycetaceae bacterium. Classification (GTDB taxonomy): domain Bacteria; phylum Planctomycetota; class Planctomycetia; order Planctomycetales; family Planctomycetaceae; genus JAHBXU01. The sequence goes on from JAGQQG010000002.1 coordinate 104,990, forward strand.
GTCGTTCCAGAGGACCGTCGGGACTGAAGAGTTTGAGAACGACCGGGAGATCGTTGAGCGACTGAGGGCGGGCAGACGGCGGATTGGGGAAGAACTCGCCAAGGTCATCGTTGGACAGGACGAGGTGATCGAGCAGTTGCTGATCTCTCTGTTTGCCGGAGGACATTGCCTGATCACGGGTGCCCCTGGTCTGGCGAAGACGCTACTTGTGAAGTCAATTGCACAGATCTTTCATCTTCGGTTTCAACGGATTCAGTTCACCCCGGACCTGATGCCCGCTGACATCACTGGCACGGAGATTCTGCAGGAGAACGCTGATGGACGACGCGAACTTGTGTTCGTCAAAGGTCCCGTCTTCGCGAATGTGCTGCTGGCGGATGAGATTAATCGGACACCCCCAAAAACGCAGGCTGCGCTTCTGGAGGCCATGCAGGAACATCAGGTGACAGCTGCCGGGGAATTGCACAAACTGGAAGAGCCGTTCTTCGTGCTTGCGACACAGAACCCGATTGAGATGGAGGGGACCTATCCGCTCCCCGAAGCCCAACTCGACCGCTTCATGCTGAACGTGGTCATCGATTACCTGCCGCACGAGGATGAAGTCGCAGTGGTGGAACGGACAACAGCAGGGAACCCGCAGCCCATCGAACCTCTCTTCACCGGTGAGGATGTATTGGCATTTCATGAGATCGTGAGGCGTGTCCCGATCGCAAAAGATCTGATCGACTACGCAGTCCGTCTCGTCGCCACGTCACGTCCTCGGCAAAGTGAAACACCTGATTTCATCAACAACTGGGTCAGCTGGGGAGCGGGGACGCGGGCCTCGCAGTATTTGGTCCTCGCTGCAAAAGCCCGTGCACTCATCGCTGGTCGGTCTCACGTGACACTCGACGACCTGCAAACGCTGGCCAAGCCGGTCTTGCGTCACCGTATTCTCGTCAACTATCGGGCCGAGGCGGAAGGAGTGACAGTTGAGAATGTTATCGAAGGATTGATCGAGAGAATTCCTAAGTGACTTGTGGCTTGGGGCGGCACAAGCGGGTTTGATATGCTTGCAGGTAAGGCGGGTCGGTTGTGTTATTGGAAGTTTCCATATGATTCAAGTCCGTGGTAATCTGGACCCACTCTATATTGAGCGGCTCCGAAAGGCGCAAAACATGCCTTTCGCGGAGAAGTTTCTGGCTGGCGAAGAGCTTTTCAATACCGCTTGCGAATGGGCCTCCATCGGGATTCGCTCAGATCACCCCCACGCCTCGGATGCAGAGGTGCTGGCCTTGCTTAAGGATCGTCTGCGAATGGCTGAACGGCTGGAGCATTGGAAACAGGAGCGTAGACGTGAAGCTTGACAGCCATGCCCTGACTGTCATTGACGCTCTTCTGGCTGAGGAAATTCCCTTTCTCGTTGTCGGTTCATACTCCTCCAATGTGTACGGGATTCCGCGTTCCACGAAAGATGCGGATCTGGTGATTGAACTCCGGGACAAGTCTGTTTTGTCGCTGAACAAGCATTTACCACAATCCTTTCACCTCGATCCTCAACTGCGAATTGAAACTGCAACGGGTACCACGCGTAATGTGATCTCCATTGATGGGACGGCTTTTTTGATCGAACTCTTTCGGCTTTCGCAAGATTCACACGATCAGGAGAGGTTTCACCGTCGCATTAAGGCGACGGTGGAAGGACGCGACGTTTGGATTCCCACGGCGGAGGATGTCGTCATTACAAAACTTCGCTGGGCCTACCATCTCGCCCGCAGTAAGGATATCGACGATGTACGAAATGTGCTGGCATTACGTCAAACTCGGTTGGACTGGGATTATCTCCACCGATGGACATTAGAGCATGGAACAGAGGAGTTGTTGGCCGAGGTTATGATGGACGTTCCCCCTCCTGAAGCTCTCAACGAACTATCGTGATGGATTCCGCCTCTTACCCGCCGCAGTCGTTCATCGATCCCGTGACGCTCATGCAGATTCGCTCACTGGAGTTGCGGGCGAAGGCGGTCGTCGAAGGATTTCTCAGCGGACTTCATCGCTCGCCCTATCACGGTTTCTCAGTCGAGTTCAGCGAGTATCGTCAGTATGTGTCGGGGGACGATCCGCGGTATCTGGACTGGCGAATGCTCGCACGCAGTGACCGGTATTACGTCAAACGATTTGAGGACGAAACAAACCTGCGAGTACATCTGCTGCTCGACACGAGCAAGTCGATGTCGTTCGGCTCGCTGGCACACACCAAAGCAGACTATGCGAGGACCTTGCTGGCAACCCTCGGCTACTTTCTCAACTCGCAACGTGATGCGGTCGGCCTTGTGAGGTTTGATGAGCGCATCGATGAGTTCATCCCAGCTCGGTATCGCACCGGACACTTGCGCCGCATCATGCTGGCGTTGGAGAGGGCGGCTGAGGGGACGTCGACAAACCTTGCGCAGCCGCTCGATGAAGTGGCCGAGCGTCTCCGCAAGCGAGGCATGCTCGTCCTGCTCTCAGACATGCTGACTTCGTTGGACGGACTCGAAACCAAACTGTCGTACTTCCGTGCCCGTGGGCATGAGGTGGTCCTGTTTCAGGTTCTCGACCCTGCGGAGATGACGCTCGCATTTGACGAGCCAACATTGTTACAGGACGTCGAAACCGGCCGTGAGATCTACGTTGATCCTGCCCTGGCCCGCGAGCAATATGAGTCCCGGCTTCATCAGCATCTGGACGAAATTCAAGCGAGTTGTGATCGCTTGGGCATCGACATCTATCGACTGACGACCGATCAACCTTTGGAAATGGCACTCGGGGACTTCTTGCGGAGCCGTGTGAGAACGATGGCCAGGACGGCGAAACGGTCAAAGGGTTGGTAAAGTCGTTGCCATCATTCAGTCGAGTTGAGATGTCACAATTGAGATTTCAGATCTGACATCTCAAATGAGAAACTTCCTATGAGCTTCCTGACTCCTCTCTACTTGCTCGGCGTTCTCGCGGTGACGTTGCCGGTCGTATTTCACATGATTCGACGGACGCCTCACGGGCGGCAGGAGTTCAGCAGCGTTATGTTTCTAGAACCGTCGCCGCCGCGAACGACCAACCGCAGTTCGATCGAGCATTGGCTGCTGTTGCTGTTGAGGGCAGTGGCGGTCTGTCTTCTGGCATTTGCCTTTGCCCGTCCGTTTTTTCGCCTTCAGGACGGTCGCACGGTCGTTAGCGGCGACTTTCGACGGGTCGTGCTCTTGCTCGACACCAGTGCCAGCATGCGTCGCGAGGGTGTCTGGGAGGAGGCTCTCGATCGAGCCAAACAGACCGTTACGACCCTTGATCCGGCGGATCGCTTGGAAGTGCTGGCCTTTGATCGGCGACCACACGTGCTGATGGACATCGAACAGTGGCAATCCTTGGACCCGTCTCAACGAACGGAGGCGGTCACGCGATTGTTCGACGATCTCTCGCCCAGTTGGGCTGCGACAGACTTGGGGAGTGCATTGGTCGAGGCGGCCGAGCGACTCGATGATGAGTTGGAAGACGAAGGGCCGGGCGTGTCACGGACACTCGTCGTCGTGTCTGATCTTCAGGAAGGGAGCAACATCGAGTCTCTGCAGTCGTATCAATGGCCTTCGCAGATGACTGTTGCCTTTGAGACCGTTGGAAGTGATGTTTCTCCTGACAATGCGGCAGCACATCCCATTCACGATCGGGCCGATTCTGTGACATCACGTGACGTGCTGGTCCGTGTGACCAATGCTGACGGAGCCAGCCGACAACAATTCTCGCTGAGGTGGAGTGCAGACGGTGCATCCTCAAGCGAAGTCGTCTCTGTATCCGTCCCCCCGGGGAAGAGTCGTGTCGTCTCGGTTCCCATCCCGGCAGAATTGGGGGAAGCGTCCCACCTTATCCTTGAAGGTGATGATCACTCTTTCGACAACGAGTGTTTCTTGAGCAGCTCAGACCGGCGGCAACTGAAGGTCGTGCTCGTGTCCAAGGATACAGCGGACGATCCTGAAGGGATGCGCTATTACCTTGAGCGTGCGTTGGTTGAGACCCCGGATTGGAATGTGAACATTCAAGTCGATAATGATGGCAGCGAACTCGTCATTGGACAGGATATCGACCTGGCCGTGATCACGACCTCGCCGACTCCCGAGCAGTTGGACGTGCTTCGACAGTACATCTCCGGTGGGGGAACGACACTCTTTATCCCCTCAAAGGCCGATGACTTACCGGCACTGTTTTCACTGATGGAAGCCGCCCCTTTAGAACCAGATCAAGCGCTCGCAGAGGCGACGATTGATGGTTATGTCATGCTCACGGATATTGACTTCAGCCATCCGATGTTCGCTGCACTGGATCAGCCTCAGTTTTCTGATTTCACGACGGTTCGCTTCTGGAAGCACCGGCAGTTCAGGGCCGAATCTCTGCCCAACCTGAGGGTACTTGCGAAGTTTGATGACGGCACAATTGCTGTTGGAGAACATGAAGTCGGAGAGGGACGTGTTGTGTTTCTCTCCTCTGGCTGGCATCCCGCTGACAGTCAATTGGCTCTGTCGACCAAGTTTGTGCCCATGATCAACGGGCTTCTCGAGGACGCAGCCGGTCTTGTCACGAGCCAGGCTCAGTATGTGATCGGTGACGAGGTGGATTTGTCGCAATTGCTGCCAGCAAAAGATATCGCAACGAGTGTGCAGACACCCGCAGGCGAAGAGGTCGCCGTTGCTGAAGAATCTCAAGTCTTTCTCAAAACCGAACTGCCGGGACGATATCGTGTTCTCAATGGCGATTCGGCCATCGACACACCGCCGGAGTTCGTTGTCAATCTCGATCCTTCCGAGTCTCAGACAACTCCACTTTCGGCCGACACTTTCCGGGCAATGGGAGTGCCGATGGAAGAGGACAATGAATCGACACCGAGTCCGGCAGAGATGCAACGTCAACTCCACAACAGCGAGTTAGAGCAGCATCAGAAGGTATGGCGCTGGCTCATTCTCCTCGCCATGATTGTCCTGATCATCGAGACCGTGTTCGCTTCAAGGCTGGCGAGAGTTTCTTGACAACCTTGAAAGAATGAACAGTTGCTCGACTACCTAAATGTGGTTGGTCCAAGTGAGATACCATGGCGCATTCGAGAATCGTTTGGTAAGATTCGCTTCATCTCACGACAGGTATCAATCTCCGTTTCTCGCCCTGAGGGGCGCAGCTCAAGTGTGTCTGATTCACCGAGGCTTCAACGATGTCAAAGGATTTTCGTGCAAGACTGAAAGCGGGGGAGACCCTGCTGGGGACCATGGTCACTCTGCCGACCTCGGCTGCTGCTGAGATCATGTCGAATGTTGGCTTTGACTGGCTGTTCATCGATGGCGAGCATGGACCGCTGGAGTCAGCTGAGCTCATGGTCATGCTTCAGGCAGTCAGTGGCCGCTCTGCCTGTTTGTACCGAGTTCCCGAGGCGGCGGAGGTGCCGATCAAGAAGGCCCTTGATCTTGGGGCTGATGGCATCATCGCTCCGCAGGTCAACACGCCGGAGCAGGCGGCGGACGTTGTCCGCTGGTCTCGATATGCACCGCTCGGCGCACGAGGGGTCGGTCTCGCGCGGGCACACGGATATGGGTTGAAGTTTCCAGAATACATGGCCTCAGCCAACGAGCAGACCACGGTCGTTGTCCAGGCGGAGCACGCCCTGGCGGCAGAGAACATCGAGAAGACGGTGCAGGTTGAAGGGATCGATGCTGTTCTGCTTGGCCCATACGACCTGTCGGCCAGTCTTGGACAGACCGGAAAACTGGATCACCCAGCCGTCACTCAGGCGATCGATCACATCACAAAGACTTGCCAGGCGGCCGGGATTCCTCTTGGCTATTTCGGTGTCTCTGCAGACGCCGTGCGTCCCTACATGGATCGGGGGTACACTTTGATCGTTGCGGGAGTTGACGCACTGATGCTGGGTTCGGCCGCCAGTCGATTACTCGCCAATCTGCGCGGCTGAACCCGCCAATCCATTCTGAGGTTCACGATGTCCCGCACACTCTTCACAGGTGTTCGCGTTCTCGATTGTACGGGTGCTGAACCTTTCATAGGTGAAGTGCTGGTCGAGGGGAATCGGATTCAATCGATCGCCGCCGGAGATGATCGCTTGCCTCGTGACAACTGCGACGTCGTCGACGGGGGCGGTACCAAAACTCTGATGCCCGGCCTGATTGAGTCGCATGCCCATCTCAGCATCGATAACGCAGGTGACCTTGTTGAAATCGGCATGATTCCGCCGGAGGAGAACACGCTGATCGCAATGCGGAACGCGAAGTTCTATCTGGACTGCGGCATCACCAGTTGCATCAGTGCTGCTGCGTCCAAACCTCGCATGGACGTGGTGATCCGCAATGCGATCAACAAGGGGGAAATCGCAGGTCCGCGACTGCTGGCAGCCAGTCCGTGGCTGACGGTCACCGGCGGACTCGGCGACATGCGGACACTTCACATGCCCCAGATGTCCTCGATGGCGTTGACGGCTGATGGTCCCGAGGAGTTTCGTCGTCTGACTCGCGAATTGATCCGTGAAGGGGTGGACATCATCAAGTTGGTGATCTCGGGAGACACATTCGTCCCGCATGCTCCTTCGGACTCGACCGTCATGAGCGAAGCTGAGGTTGCTGCGGCTGCAGATGTGGTGCACGCCCACGGGAAACGCATGAGTGCTCACGCCCGCAGTGCTGATTCGGTCAAGCTGGCTGTGAAGTACGGCGTGAAGGTGATTTATCATGCCAACTTCGCGGATGAGGAGGCGATTGACATGCTGGAAGCGAATAAGGATTGGGTCTTCGTCAGCCCGAACATCGGCTTTACTGCGACAGCGGCCTACGCAGGCGAAAAGTGGTTCACCGAGGAGCAGGTGCAGGAGTTGGGATTTCGTGAAGAGTTGGCAGCCGCTTCCAGGGGGCTGCAGGAACTGAAGCGACGCGGTATCCGCATTCTGGGCGGCGGCGATTACGGCTTCAACGTCACCCCTCATGGCGACAATGCCCGCGACCTGAGCCACCTCATCGACTATTGCGGCTTCACTCCCATGGAGGCTCTGCTCAGCATGACAAAACACGGCGGTGCGGCGATGGATCTCCCGAATGACTTAGGACAGATTCAGGAAGGATTTCTCGCAGACCTGCTGCTTGTTGACGGAGATCCGCTGACAGATCCCGGCGTCCTGCTCGATCGTGGGAAACTGCACGTCGTCATGAAGGATGGAACTTTCCATAAACGCTGACGGGGTCGATTGTCTGTCCGAACCGCCGTTCGTCCGCTTGCTCTGGAAGGCGGTTGCCTTCACAATCTCGGAACAGACGAATTCCGACTCTACGAGACATCGACCTATGAAGACCCCGCTCATCTTTGACATGCACCTTGATCTGGCGATGAACGCCCAGCAATGGAATCGGGACTTGCGGTGGACGCAGGAAGAGATCCGACGCTGGGAATTGATCGAGATGGCGGCGACGGGCAAGCAGGACCGAAAGGACCGAGGGAACAACACTGTCTGCTTTCCGGAGATGCGACGCGGGCGGGTTGGACTGTGTGTCGCCACTCAGATCGGCCGGTACTCAACACCCTTCAGCAAACTGCCCGGATGGAATTCGCCCGAGCAGGCGTGGGCAGACACTCAGGGCCAGCTTCTGTGGTATCGCATCATGGAAGAACAGGGACAGATGGTGCAGATCCGCAACAAGGCACAGTTAGAAAAGCATCTCGAACTCTGGCTGAATGCCCCGATCGTGGAGGACAGTCACTCCTGGGAGGAATCGCAGACGAAACCAAAGGAACTTCCCATCGGTTACATCCTCTCACTCGAAGGAGCCGACTCGCTCGTCACTCCGGACTATCTGGAACGGAGCTACAATGACGGACTGCGAGCAATCGGGCTTTCGCATTATGGGCCAGGTCGTTATGCAGACGGCACCGACTCCGATAGTCCGCTGCATCAGTCCGGTAAGGACCTGCTCAAAGAGGTCGAACGGTTAGGCATGATCCTGGATGTGACTCACCTCTGTGACAAAAGTTTCTGGGATGCGCTCGACTGTTATGGTGGGCCGTTGTGGGCGAGTCATCAGAACTGCCGCAAGCTGGCCCCCTGGAATCGGCAGTTTGCAGATGATCAGATCAAAGCGGTCATCGAGCGAGGCGGCATCCTCGGCATGGCGTTCGATGCCATCATGATGGTCCCCGGCTGGGTCCACCGGCGGAGCAAGCCACAGGACTTCCAGTTGAAGATCGAACGGATCTGTGAACACATCGACCATATGTGTCAACTCGCAGGGAATGCCAAGCATGTGGCCATTGGAACCGACCTGGATGGCGGTTATGGCACGGAGCAGACGCCCATGGACCTGGATTCGATCGCTGATCTCCGCACGATCCCCGGACTTCTTAAATCGCGCGGCTACAGTGAGGAGGACATCACCGGAATCATGTGGAAGAACACGGTCGACTTTCTCAGACGGGTCTGGGAGTGACCGTCGACATCAAGTTGGGGTTTGACGCGACATAATGCAGTGACCTTCGCCACGCACGAACTGGCCATTTTCTGGGAAGTGAATCGACGATGGATACTATCAAAGCACGGCTTGCACGCGGGGAACGGGTGATGACGTTCGGGTTCGGTCGGGTGTTTCATCACAATCTCATCCAGATTCTAGGGATGCAGGGAGGGTTTCAAGGCTTCTGGCTTGACCACGAGCATGTCGGCCTGACGATCCGTGAGATGGAGATTGCAGCAGCCACCGGTCGAAGTGTGGGGATGGACTGCTTCGTCCGCATTGCCCCCACCGACTATGCCATGGTCACGCGATGTCTGGAGGCGGGGACCGGCGGAGTGATGGCAGCTCAGATTCACTCAGCAGCTCAGGCCGAAGAGTTTGTTCGCTGGGCCAAGTTCTCCCCCCGTGGTTGTCGTGGTCTCAACTCAAGCGGATACGATGGCCGCTTTGGCACCCTGGGGGCTGCTGATTTCACTGAGAAAGCCAACCGGGAGACATTTGTGGCGATTCAGGTCGAGACGACCGGGGCAGTCGAAGAATGCGAAGCGATCGCTGCCATCGACGGGGTCGATCACCTGTTCGTCGGACCGGCAGATCTCAGTCAGGCGTTGGGGGTGACAGGACAGTTCATGCACGACAAGTGTCTCGATGCGATCAAGCGTGTCGCAACGGCATGTCGCTCGAACGGTATCACCTGGGGAGCGGTTACACCAACTCCGGAGCACGCTGCCACTCTGACAGAACTTGGGTGCACACTGCTCTCACCTGTGAACGAAGTCCGCATCGTCAGCGCAGGAATCAATACGATCAAATCACAATTCGCCGACATCTTTAGCAGCGAATCGACGCCTTGAGTCATCGTGGGTTGGGCCTCAGAAGCTCACGCAACGTCGATGTCGTTTGTCAGAGTGAACTGATCGATTTCATCCAAGGCAGCATGCGTGGCCAGTTGCTTGACGTAGTACGTCGGAGCGACCCCACGAAGAATGACGTCCTGTCCCTGGACATGGACCTGCAGATCCCTGACTCGGGAGGCAGTGCGGAGATTCACAATCCTCTCAACGCGACCGCATAAGGGGTCCATCTGACAATCGATGGTATCTTGTTTTAAGCGAAGCCCCATAAACTCCTCCTTGAAGATCATCAGCATTTGAAAACACGGCGGATCAGAATTGTTGAGCCGCTCCGTACATCCCTGTCCAACAGCCAACCCGTCCATTCAGCGAAAGCTGTTGGCTTGAATGTAGCGACCAGAATCTGTGAGGTCAAACAATTGTTTGAATTCCGTGTTAAGGGAGGCCAAATAATCTCACCCCTGAGATGTCTCCATTCCTTTGCTTGTTGCTGTTCATTGGATTTCGAGCTTTTTGATTTCGATTTCATGAAGTTGCCATCTGGGATGTAGTAGCACCTCGTCAAGAGTATAAGTTTGATGAGGGGCTCTCATCGTTGAGAGTTCCCGCTGAACTCGTTACTCACCTGACTCTGAACAGGCCCGAGACATGTTGCAGGATTTTGAACAGTTTCTTGTCAACGGGTTGATCCCAGAGGTTGATGCTGTTCACCGCTTGAAAGGACTCGGATTTGAAGATGCTCCAGCCGCACTTCGACGTTTACATGAGCTGTGCCCGGATCTCGTATCGCGAGAGGCACTCGCTCCCTGTTTGCCGGCGTTGATGATTGCAGTCTCGGAGTCGGCTTCGCCGGATATTTCTCTGCTCAACTTCGACCGCTATGTGCAAAGTGTGCAAGATCCTGTCGAACTCTATCGGTACCTCCGTGACCATCCACGGGCGGTCGAGATCCTCGTCAAACTGTTCGTGGGCAGCCAGTTCCTGACGGAGATACTTCTGAGACATCCCGATTATCTGATTCAACTGACGCAATATCGTCAGCTGGCCGATTTCAAGCATCGTCAAAAGTTCTTCGAGGAAATTTCAGCAGCAGCTGATGAGGTCACGTATCTGCCGGAAAAACTCGATGCTGTGCGATCCGTACAAAACTGGGAGATCCTCCGACTTGGAGCTTGTGACACGTTTCGACTGATGGACCATAAGTCGGTGACCCTGCAACTCGCATTGTTAGCTGACAGTGTCGTGCAATGTTATCTCACATTGATCGCGCAGGAGATGCAGATCGATGTCAGTGATTTTGCCGTGATTGCCTTCGGAAAGCTGGGGGGAGAAGAACTCAACTACAGTTCCGACATTGACCTCATGTTCATTGCATCCAGGGAGGCAGAGCGATTTTGGGGTCTGGGGCAAAGGCTGATCAAAGCTTTGATCGAATCCACAGGACATGGTTTTCTGTACCGGGTCGATATGAGACTTCGTCCCTGGGGACGATCGGGTCCTCTTGTGACCAACGTCGATGCCTACATCGACTATTTGAAAAAGTCCGGACAGATCTGGGAGAAGCAGGCTCTGCTCAAGGCGAGGTGTATCGCGGGCAACCAGACGGTCGGAGAAAAACTGCTGAAACAGATCGCTCCGATCATCTTCCACGTATCTCCCGATGAAGTGCGCTCAAACGTCATTGAGATGAAGGCGCGGATCGAAGCGAAGCTGGAGAAGACCGGTCGGCAGTGGGGTGATGTCAAGTCGGGTCACGGGAGTATTCGAGATGTTGAATTCGTCACCCAGGGACTACAACTCATTTATGGGGCGAGCCAACCTCTTGTCCGCAGTACAACGACACTCGATGGGCTGGTGAGACTGGCCGACATGGGCTTGATTCAGGCCGATGAGTATCGTCGGCTCAGTACGGGGTACGTCTTCCTCCGGACAATCGAGCACGCGATGCAACTGATGCATAACAAACCGATGCACAGATTGCCGCAAGATCGACGCGAGCTGTCTTATCTGGCACGTCGACTTGACTTTCCCGGACCAGAGGAACTGGTCTCACATTACGAGCAACACTGCCGTGAAATCCGGGCGATCTTCGATAAGTACATGGTTGAAGCGGAGGAGTCGCAGGGGACTCCTGAGACTTCGCCCCATCAGGAGATCCGGGCCCATCTGGGAACCGCCGCTGTTTCGTACGAAGAGTATTTCTCTGACGAAAAAATCGACGAGCACATTCGGCTCCTGTCCGAGTTGGACGAGCAGAACGTCGTGCGAGTACAGGCGATTCCAATCGATGAGAGTCGTTGGGAACTTACCGTCGTTGGGTTTGACCAAATGGGAGACCTCTCGGTGATCGCCGGGCTATTGTTTGTGTTCGGTTATGACATTGAATTCGGAAATGTCTTTACCGGCTCCGATGTTGCAGCAGCCTCCTCGAAGGTGTCTGCAACAGACATCGGAAGATATCGCAAGTTCGTCAACGTGTTTGTGGTTCGTTCTCCGCTGGACGTGGTGCCGCCCGCAGTCTGGACACGATACGAGTCCGACTTGAGTGAACTGCTCAGGTTGATGCACGGCGGCCATCGACACGAAGCTCAGGGGCAGTTGGCCAAGCGTGTTGCAGGAGCGTTACGAGGATCTCCGACCTCATCCGGACCGCTACTGCCCGTTGAAATCTCTGTCGAAAATTTGATCAATCCGGAATCGACAGTCTTACAGATTCAGGCGGAAGACACGCCGGGCTTCCTTTACGAACTGACGAACGCCCTGAGCTTGAGTGATACATCGATTGTGAGGATGCAGATTCATTCTTCCAGCCATCGAGTGCTTGATACGTTACACGTCGTCGATGGTCACGGTCGGAAAATCGAGGATACACAACGGCTCAGGGAACTCCGAGTGGCCATTGTGCTCATTAAGCATTTTACCCATCTGCTGCCTTCGTCCCCTAATCCTGAATCTGCTCTACTCCACTTTCGAGAGTTACTCGAACAACTCTTCACCCAAACTCATTGGATCAATCAACTGGCACAGTTGCAGCAGCCAGAAGTCCTGCAAGCCTTGGCGAAACTACTGGGCGTCAGCGACTTTTTGTGGGACGACTTTCTCAAGCTTCAGCACTCCAACCTGTTCCCAATCGTGACGGATCTGGATGCACTCCAGCACCCTCATACCAGGGCTTCCCTGTTGAATGAACTCAACACGGAGTTGGCTACTGCGGCAACTCACAAAGAGCGACGTACGGTGCTGAATGCATTCAAGGATCGTGAGATGTTACGGGTCGACCTGCGACATATTCTCGGCCTGCAATCCAAGTTCGGCATGTTCTCGCAGGAGCTCACGGATATTGCAGAGGTCATCGTCGATGCCGCGCTGAGGCAGTGTCAGGAGGAATTGCAGGCAGTTCACGGGAGGCCTCTTTCCTATGGCGGCGACCCGTCATCTTTCGCCGTCTGCGCACTAGGAAAATTCGGTGGTCGGGAACTTGGGTTTGCTTCAGATATCGAGTTGATGTTCGTGTATGAAAACGATGGACAGACATCCGGAAGGCAGCCAATCACCACACTCGAGTTCTATCAGCATCTTGTGGAATGCTTTCGGAAATCGATTCACGCAAAACGAAAAGGAATCTTCGAAGTTGACCTTCGTTTGAGGCCCTATGGAAAGGCCGGTAGTCTTGCGATCTCGCTGGAGGCGTTTCAGAAGTACTTCAGCCTCGATGGACCCGCGTGGCCTTATGAGCGACAGGCACTGGTGAAATTACGTCCAGTTGCCGGCGACGCCGAGTTCGGACAGCGAGTAACTCAGCTTCGTGACCAGCTCATCTATGCCGGGCAACCGTTCGATGTGAATGCGATGCGGGCCATGCGGGAGAAACAGATTCAACAACTCGTCAAAGCAGGCACCTTCAATGCGAAACTGAGTTCCGGGGGGCTTGCCGACTGCGAATATCTGGTCCAGGGACTCCAGATCACCTATGGGCACGATCAACCATCGCTACGAACGCCGAACACACGTGAGGCGCTCAAAGCTTTAGAGGCTCATGGAGTGATCTCAACCGAAGATCGCATCCGACTGCGTGATGCCTACCGATTTCTGCGTCAAGTCATCGATGCTCTACGCATGGTGCGCGGAGATGCACGCGATCTGACTGTTCCGCCGATCGATTCTGAAGAATTCGAGTTCCTCGCTCGACGTCTTGGCTATCGGGAGCAACTTCAAAAGTTGCTCTCCGACATTGAACATCATACGTCTCAAGTTATTGAACTCTCAAAACTTCTCGACACGCTTCCTTCATGATGTCTGAACGAGTTTATCTCGATGCGTGGCTCGTCGACTTCTGAGTGCCGGCAATAAAGCGCAGATAAACATCATCAAGCTGACTTGAGCAAACGACGACGCTTCAGGAATCGCCACCGCGTCGAAGGCAAACTCAGCAAGGCTGGATCGCAGAGCCCCCTGGTTGGAGTTGATCTGTAATCGTACGTAACGCCCTGAGGCTGAAGACAGGTTGAACAACTGGTGAGTCCGAGCCGTATCCAGTACGAGGACTCCAGGATTCCCAAGGTTGATCGTTCCGAGCGTGGAGGATGTCGCAAAGTTGGATACGTCAGAGATCAGAATCGTGAGGCTATTCACATCTTCCAGATTGAGAAAACCACCGTCCCACATGACTATCCGATCGATGCGATAAGCTCCGCCCAGGTCAAAATCGATTGCCCCTGTTGTGATGTTGTTCGAACTCTGCCAGCGACTGGAACCGGGAACGCTGTTGTGGGTCACACCTTGAGCGAGGAAAGCGTCGAAGTCGGTTGCTCCGCTCGTGTATGTGTGTGAAAGATGGACCTGGTTATAGGCTCGATCCAACTGAGTGGTGTTGCCCATATTGTTGGCCACGACAGACGATGGTGCCAGCACAATGCCTGCCTGGGCCGAGAGTGCTCCATTCAAGAGAATCAGAGCGCCGATCCAGCTTCGTACATTCAACAAATTGTCTGATACTCCGTTCATTCAATCGCACCTTCGGGGTGAACTCCATCCACCTCAATCTGTACTGGTCAATTCGGGAACATTCACAGAGAGGACTGACTCAAACTCGTCGAATCGAAGCCGAATGCGCAATTACTGCGCGAAAACGTTACGAATGACCATTTTGCTGTCGTCAGGATCGAGACAATTGAAAGAGTGGTGGTGGCCCGCAGAATCGCGAGAGTTGACCCAGAGTGCCGATTTGAATCTGTCAGCCGAATCAGGTAGATGTCGGAGAACAGCTCTATTCTTCCCACTCTGATGAAGGCTCAAATCGACAGAGAGATGAGAAATCGACCGGAACTCATGACTCCCGATCGTCTCGACCAGGGCTACATCATCGTCTTGCCCGGGATCGAGGGGGAGAGCGTCCTGAACCGCAACATCGTCAGGGGGCTATTGCGAGCGAATGTGCCTTATGGAATCGAGATCTACGACTGGACGTACGGATTGAAGGGATACCTTTTGAATTTGCGTTATCGTCGTCGGCATCGCGAACAGGCGGAGATCATCTGCGACAAGCTTGCGAACTATCGGTGCCGACATCCCCATCAGCCGGTCTATCTCATCGGGCACTCTGGGGGGGGAGCGATGACGGTCTTTACGCTGGAACGCTTGCCGGTGGACGTTCGTGTGACCGGAGGGCTGTTACTCGTGCCTGCCTTGTACGGAGAATATGACATTGCTCCTGCAGTGGCCAGGACGGAACGGGGGGTGTGGGACTTTTGCTCCTGGGGCGATGCCTTCATGCTGGGCTTCGGGACCATCCTGCTGGGAACATGCGATGGCAGGCATCGTCCCGCCGCGGGGATGACCGGATTTGCAGCCTCCGTGCATGAGGCTTGCAAGCTAGGCGGTGAGGCTCAACCGCATTTGATCGAGGTGCCTTATCAGAGGGAGATGGCTCAAGATTGGAACCTTGGCGGACATTTCGGCCCCACGAGTCCCAGCTTTGTCGAGCACTGGATTGCTCCCATCGTGCTGGGGGGGGAACACGCCGTCGAATAGTGATCGTCACAAATCTCTCACGGCTTCTGCCAAGGCACCGTTCCATACCTCTGGATCTCAGCCCGAAGAGCCGCAGCCAACTCATTGAATTCTTTCGGCTGCGTTTGAGCCAGATTATGCTCTTCCAGCGGATCATCCGCGAGGTTGTACAACTCCAACGGACCGAATGGGCTGTTCTGCAGGAGTTTCCAGTCCCCCCGACGGACAGCCTCGATCGTCTTTCCGCCGTAGGCATTCCCTCCTTCTCGACGTCTCCAGAACCACAAGTCCCTTAACGGGGGTTGTTCCTGTCCCATGAGGGTCGGAAGAAAACTTTGTCCATCAATACGATGTGCCAACCTGACTCCGGCCGCTTCGCAAACGGTGGGGTACACATCCATCGACAACGCTCGAAGACTGGTCCGTGACCCTGCGGGAATCTTTTCCGGCCAACGAATCCCGGCACAAACTTTGATACCCCCCTCATAGACAGACTGTTTGCCATCACGGAGTGGTCCGTTGTTTGCACCGGCATGGAGATGACCGCCGTTGTCCGATGTGAACACCACGATTGTGTTGTCAGCCTGTCCGTTTTCTGCCAGACAGGTCAAAACCCGACCAATTCCGTCGTCCATATGCTCGATGAGGGCGACGAGCCTGGCCCGTTTTTCATCGATTCCCTGCTCGCGTTCCAGAACTTTCGCCAACCATTCATCAGGCGGTTGAATCGGAGTGTGCGGCGCGTTGTAGGCCAGATAAAGGAAGAATGGATTTCGATCCTTCTTCGCTTGCTTGCGAAGGTAATCGCACGCCCAATCACTGAACAGGTCGGTCGCGTGCCCCTCCGGGTCGATCTCTTCGTTCCCCAGCCGCATGTAGTTGATGTCATGACGACGGTGGTTGTAGTAATCATCCATCATGTCGCCCAGAAATCCGTGAAAGTGATTGAAGCCCCGGTCGAGCGGACGATTCGGGGCCTCGAGGCCGAGGTGCCACTTCCCGACAATGGCCGAATCATAACCTCTCACCGAGAGTGCCTCGGGGAGCAGATGAGCACCCGGAGTGAGATATCCCCAGCTGTTCTCGGGATGCGTACGGATCACACCGGGCACTCCGACCATGTCCTGATAGCGACCACTCAGCAGAGCAGCACGCGTGGGCGAACAAACAGGACAGTTCGCATAGAACTCGTCGAACCGCATCCCATCACCAATCAATTGATCAATGTTAGGGGTTTGAAGGTCAGTCGCTCCATAGCAACTCAGATCGCCATAACCCAGGTCATCCGCAAGAATGATGAGAATGTTCGGCGCATCGGCCCGGCAGTTGGCCGAAACCGCGAGAAGGAACAGGCATGCGATGGTTCGTTCGACTCGTGACCACGAGACGCTTGGGACAGACAGATTCATGCTGCTGAATCCTGTGGGGTTGTGAGTGAGCGAGATGAACAGGTCAGTTTTGCGGAAATCGCCCTCAATTGACAGGGATCTCAACACAATTCTCCTCGAAGCGAAACCAACGACCAGCTCAAACTTCAGATCAGCTCGTTCTACGAGGGGAACCGTACTCTCTGATCGCGGACTTGATTCACGACATGCCCCAGCGACGGGTGAGTTTGCTCTCGACCCCCAGTTGATCGCAGATGCGAGTCACAACGAAGTCAACCAGATCATCGATCGATTGAGGCTGGTGATAGAATCCGGGCATCGCGGGCAGGATGACAGCTCCCGCATCGCTGAGTTGTTTCATGTTACCCAGTTGAATCGAACTTAGAGGCGTCTCACGTGGCACGACGATGAGTTTGCGACGCTCCTTGAGATGGACGTCCGCTGCACGGTGGATGAGATTCGATGACAGACCGGAAGCGATCGATGCGAGTGTGCCCATTGAGCAGGGGCAAATCACCATTCCGTCTGTGGGGAATGAACCGCTCGCGATTCCAGCCGAAAAGTCCTGAAAATGATGATAGTGCATCGCTCCGCCGACTTCGGTCGAAGAGGTTGAGGGAAGCAGATCACTCAAGTTCAAACACTTCAAATTGACCTCACATCCCAGTTCCAGCCGCATGACTTCAGCAGCAGACGGACTGACAGTCACATGCACGGTTCGCCCCGCGGCGAGCAGGACCTCCAGAAGCCTGATTCCGTACGAGACACCACTTGCACCCGTGATCGCCAGCACAATGTTCGACATGGTGATGTGATCACTCCTGATTGTTTTGAGATTGTGCGGGTAGAGTTTTAGTGCCGTGATAAAGCGTGGCGATTCCGAATGTGAGCGGATGAAATTCGACGTCAGTCAAACCGCACTCGGCCATGATTTCAGCCAGCGCGCGACCGTGAGGAAACTCACCCACGGAACTCGGCAGATAGTTGTAGGCATCCTCCTGATTTTGGGCCACCAGCTGTCCGATCCGCGGCAGTACATGCTTGAAATAACTCTGGTAGATCCTGCGGAAAACGGGATTTGACGGCTCCGAGAACTCCAGCACAACCACTTTGCCTCCGGGACGACAGACTCGAACCATCTCCCTGAGGCCACGCCGTGTATCGGTCACGTTTCGAAGCCCAAATGCCACGGAGACAATCTGAAACGAATCCGCTGCGAACGGCAGCGACTGGGTATCCGCTTCGAGAAAGACGGTTCCCGGAGATCCATTCGTCGATCCGACTCCCGCTTGGTCCCGTTTCTGATTCGCGAGCCGGAGCATCTCGTGCGTGAAGTCCGCCCCCACAACGGGGCATCTCCCGCGAGCCTGTTTCCAGTAGGCCAAAGCCAGATCACCCGTCCCCGTACAGACGTCGAGGATCGGATCGTCCCCAGCCGGCGACACGGTGCGCACGGTCCGCCAGCGCCAGTACACATCCGTCCCGCCGGACAACATCCGGTTGAGCAGGTCGTATCGCGGAGCGATCTGACCAAACATACGCTTTACACGGGTTTCAGATTTATCGACGGCCATTCAGTTCAAACCGGAATCTTGATCGGGTGTTAACGCACAATTGGTGACGGATAGTCATCGACTTTCACTTGATTGTAAAGCAAAGTCGGCTTGAAGGCCGGTGGTCGAAAGGAAGTAAACCATCAACTTCGGATGAAACTCAGAGGCGCTCCCGTCCCAATCGCGCCAGCGCAAACGCACATGCAGCGCGCGAGTGTTCTGGCCCCAGAGAATCCTTGAGGCTCAGAATCTCACTGGTCTGCTGCCCGAATGTGTCTTGAACGATCCGTTTTGCAAGGAACTCGCCTTCGCCGCTGACGAGCACACTTGCAGGGAATCTTCTCTGATATTCAGTCACCTTCCGGAGGGCTTCTTCGATGATGGCTCGCTGCGTAAAGCGAAGATGCTCCGCGATCTCCGTGAGTTCATCTCGACAGACTTCACTCAGATCGCAGCAGATCATGTGGGCCAGACGGTTGAATGCCGCTTCTCTCGTGGCTGGGCGTCCATCGGCTGTGTCACACCGGTGAGGGTCCTCATCAGCTTCGGAGAGGATCAAGAACACGTCATCCATTGTTGCGAACATTTCGGCAGCAACCGGGCAGAGACGCCCACGAAAAGGCACATCCTTCACGAGTGAACAGACGGGTGTCCGTCGACTGCCCACATAGACCAGTTCCCCGCTCTGAAGACGTTCGATATCGGTGAATCCAGTGGCGACAGGAAAACCGTCTTCCAGCGGAATGATGTCCGTTGTGGTCGACCCCATGTCGATCAACAGCGACGAACCCTGGGGTGCCATGCGACCGGCCCAGGTTGCCAGGGCATGCCAGTTGGCAGCCGCGGTCAATCGAGGAAACTCGATCGCAACATCGGGGGACACGAACTCACCTGCCGTCTGCCAGACGTAGACCGGAGCTACCGTTGCTGCCTGCACGGCCGTCACGACGCGCTCAACTCCCTCGGCTTTCGTCGAGAAGCAGTCCGCCAGTTCAGCCGTCATTGTCAGTGCGACTGCAGAGATTGGCTCGAATCCCGAAAGCAGTTCTCGCAGGACCATCGGCAGGCGTTCGACGTCTCGCCATAGAGCAAAGCTGCGTGAGACTGAATGTCGTTCACCATCGGAGGCTTTCAGGTTCGCTCCTCCGATGTCCAGACCAATGACACGCCCCTTCTCACCGGTCATTGCAGGACCTCGGCAGCAGTCAGAGACTTCGAGATGAAATTGTGCAAGCGGGTGATCTCGCCGTCAGGAGTGAACTCGACGGTATTCGAGGTCCAGCGAATTGGGGTCGCAGGTGATGACAGATCCAGCATTCGGGAAGCAAGATTGTCAGGAGTCAGACAGCGATATCCAAGATAGCTCGTCGTCAGCCGCGGATTGATTTCGACGATCAGCGGCTGCTGGGGGGATTCATCCGGAATAACGAGATCGAAACCAATGTACCCGGCCAATCCCTGCAACCGTGAACAGACGAACTCGACCATTCGCCTGATTGCTGCATCATGGTCGCCTGCAAAAGGGATGCGTCCGCCTTCGTACGCAAATGTCCCGTCATTGGAGAGACATTGCTTCGCGATCGGCAAGATCTCGTATGCGTGAGCTTGCGGCTGACAGATCACGCCGACAGAGACGGCTGTTCCACGGACGAGAGGCTGCACGATCATCTCGTCGAACTCGTGTTTGGGAGAGGCTGCATGATGCTCCATCGCAGCCGCGACGTTGGGGAACGTTCGCACGTCCTGCGAACCCGCGCCGTATCGCGGTTTCACCACGACCGGACCGTCCTCGACTGAAAGAGGGCATTTTTCCCCGATGAGAGACGTGTCGATGGTCAAGATGTCGTTCGCGTTCAGGAACCGGGCAAGTTCGAGTTTGTCGCTGCATTGCCGAATCGTTTCAGAGACTGGATTCAACACGCAGGTTGCCCCGGCCTCTCGTGCCAGAACGCAGCGATCGTAGAGCACATTCCCCAGTTCCGGTGCGATCACGAGACACACATTTGATTGAACGGCCAAGTCCCGGAACTGCTGCTGCTCCTGAATTGCGTCCGCGACGCGGACAACTCGGACGCCGTCGATGTTCAAGTCGGGACGTCGATGATCGAGAGTCGTGACGACATGACAGTCGGGAATTCGAGCAAAGTCACTGAGGATGGCTCGCAGCATCGCCAGCCCCTCGCGTTCCAAAGAATGCGGAAGATTGGGATCTGGCCAGCCCCCTCCGCAGACGTACTCGGAAACAAACACTTGCATCGATCGGAAGACCAGCGAAAAGTGAGGGGTTCAGACAGACGGCTCAAAGAGTTGCAACACCGCGTCGCTGTCCCGACGCTGAAGAAGGACCACAGCCGTGTCCCCCGACTTCAGTTGGTCGTTTCCGGTTGCCACCCAGACCACTTCATCTCTGACAATCGCCGCAATGAGGCAGGGGGGATGCGGAAGGTCTTTCAGAGGGGCCGAGGTTATCGGGGCACCGGCCTTGATGTCGACCTCCCAGACGGAGGCGTCCTGACCGGAAATCTCTGACTGAGCGACGACCACACCAGAACTGAGCATCCCGAGGACTTCACGCGCCATCACTTGTCGTGGGCTGACGGCGAGGTCGATGCCTAGCTTTTCGAGCACATTCGCATAATCGGGACGCCGGACGACGCTGAGGATTTGTTTGGCACCCAGTTCGCGCGCCTCAACCCCGCAAATGATGTTGTCCTCATCCCTTCCGGTTGCTGCCACGAAGGCATCGGCTGAGCCAACACGTGCTTCCTCCATCTCGGACCGCCAGGTGGCATCTGCGTTCAAGACTGTCACCTCGGGCAAGCGTTTCGCAAGATACTCACAACGCGCGGGATCAGCTTCGAGCATCTTCACGCGAAAACGGTCTTGATGCATCGCTCTCGCCAAGTGAAAGCCAACTTCACCCCCGCCAGCAATAATGACATCGATTCGTTGCCGAACCTTCCGCTCGAACGACTTGCGAACGGCATCCAGATCTTTCTGCTGACCGATGAGCGTGATCGTATCACCCGCTTCAATCTTGTCTTCAGCCCCCGGGATTCGTGTCCCCTGAGAATTGGAGATCAATCCGACCCTGACTTGGGAGGGTAACGCCAAATTTCTCAGTTTCTTGCCGACGGCTTTCGCATCCTCCTCAACGGCGACCTCTTGAACGTGCACCCCTCCCCGGGCGAAGTTCTCGATCGCGAACAATCCCGGTGCCCGGATGCCTTTGGCAAGTTCCAGGGCTGTGAGATGCTCCAGGCTGAGCAGTCGATCGATGCGGAAGTGTCGCTGATAATCGAATGTGCTGAAGTCGCGGTAGGCCGGGTTAAAGATCCGAACGACGGTTCGCCTGGCTCCCATGGCCTTGGACAGGCTGGCCCCCACGACGTTTAATTCGTCTCTGTCGGTGACGGCGAGAACAAGATCTGCTGATTGGACCCCGGCTTGAAACAACGGTATGGCCTCACATCCCGATCCGTGCACCGTCTGCACGTCAATCTTTTCCTCGACCCGATTGAGAGCCTCACGCGAGGAGTCGACGAGGACGACATTATGCTGATCGGCGCAAAGCATTTCTGCGATCGACGTCCCGACTGTTCCGGCCCCGATGACGACGATGTGCATTGATGACGATCGTGCGATGAGAAATATGCAGAAAATCGACGGTCGCGACGTTGCAGACCATCGTCCCCGCAAATTGTAGCGAGATTCGATCAACCGATGCGACCGAATGGACGCTGAGTGAGAAGAGATCACTTCATCGCATCGTTAAAGGCTGGCCGCAGTCGCATGGGGCATGAAGAACCCACTGACATAGCTCAAGAGCCGCTCCGAGGCGTAGGGCATCTCCGCTTCAATCCGATCTGCCAGCGACCCCGGATCCGGATTCTCGCGCAGATCACGCAGATAGTTGATCAGTAACATTTGTGTGTCTGGTGACTCGTGAAGCAGAAAATGGACCCAGGCCCAGGACTCCTGATAATCCAGGCGATGCATCTCTGCCACATCTTCCAGACTCTCAAGTCGACGCAGATCCGGTCGCCAGCCGTTCTGAACAGCTGTTGAGAGTCGCTGAGCATGCTCGACGTTGACGCGCTGCGGATCACGTCCAGTGACTTCAAAGTACTCAGCAATACCCTCGTCCAACCAGAGGGGCACCGCCTTTAAGCCGGCATGGAGCAATCCATGTGTGTATTCGTGCCTGAGATCGACACGCACTTGGTTCCCGTTGAATGCATAGACAGCCAACTCTGCTGGCGAACCAATGAAAAAGGCCCGTCGCGGTGGCAGATCCGGATACGCCCCGTTCATGTACGTCGCGTAGTCGTTTTCGTTGCTGAACAGGTACACCACGACACGCCGATTCTCCATCGGAACATCAAGAGTCTGGGAGACTTCCTCACGAAGCTCCTTCAACTCGAGAATCAATGGATCATCTTCGGTCATCTTAAAGTCGGTCATCACCAGCAGTTGATCTGCCTTCACCGAATGTCTCGCTGGCAAGCCGGTGATATGCGGTGACGAAGTTGCGCAGCCAAAAACTGCTGCGGTGATGAGCAACCACACGCAGAGAGAGAATCGACTCCAGGAACCATGCAAGCTTGAGTGGTCCGTCACTCGGTTCACACTCCTTTAATGGCCCTGGTCGGACTCCTCCGACCAGCGCAACTCCACACTTATTGCTTGATTCAGGTTGGAAAGCCTTCACCATGGATGGCATGATGATATTCGCAGAAAATGAGAACTTACACAATACGGGAAGTTCTGGCGAGAATTGCCGGGCCTTTATGATGTTGCAAGCATCTGACAAAGCGATTCCAGTTTCCCTTGCCTCCTGCAGTTGCAAAATGCCTACCGGATCTAAAAGCATGAAGGTAATCACACTGCTGTGGAATCACACAGTTCGTTGCCCCCCTCACGAATCAATTACCATGACATGAATCCATCATGTTGAAACGGTTTCAGAGATCCTGAAACACTGCCAAGATAGGGATAAGCACTGTTCACGAGGTCAATTTCGTTTACAAATCGGTTCAGGTAGTCCAAGATAGCGCTCGGTTACTGAGGAGAAGATGCGGATGAAAGATCAAATGGTCTGGGTATTTGCTGCGATTTTACTCGCGGGCTGTGATCAAAACGGGAGCCCAGCGTCCTCTCCACAGTCAACGGATGTCAATTCTTTTCAGGCTTTGAGCCCCGAACGGGAGGCATCTGTCTTCTTCAAGGAGGCCGGAGGCCAATTCAGCAATCACTACAAATCTCTTCGTCTCAATGATCTTCCACTCACAGATGAAGAATTGAGGGCTCTCGAAAAACTCCCCGAACTTGAAATACTCGATTTGTCAG
The DNA here is from genome assembly GCA_020426325.1 of Planctomycetaceae bacterium. Classification (GTDB taxonomy): domain Bacteria; phylum Planctomycetota; class Planctomycetia; order Planctomycetales; family Planctomycetaceae; genus JAHBXU01. The sequence continues at coordinate 128,641 of JAGQQG010000002.1, forward strand.
GCACACAAATTTCGGATTCGGGGGTGGCTTCAATTAGTGGACTTGTTTTTTTACGGACGCTGTCCCTTTCGAATACGGCGATCTCAGACCAAAGCTTGAAGCACTTGTTGCCGTTGGCAGATTTGCGAGAGTTGTATTTGAAGGGGACTCAAATTACTGATGATGGATTGAAACTGCTCACACACCTTGAGAATCTTCAGGTCCTTGATCTCTCAGGGGACGAAATCTCTGATCAAGGATTAAAAGGCCTTACAGTTTTGCCCAAGATCAGAGAACTTGGTCTTGCAAACACCATGATTACCGATGCAGGAATTGAACGACTCACAAGCTTTCCGAATCTTCAAGGTCTCTCTCTGTCGGGAGCACATATTTCAGATTCAGGAGTCGAAACCCTCAAGCACATGTGTACGATTGAACTTGGAGCACTCGGGCAGCACAGCCGGAAAGGTCTTTACAAACTCAAGAGAGTGGATCTTTCTGAAACTCAGATTACAGATGCGAGTTTGGAGCATATGAAGATGTTGCAAGGTCTTGAGAGACTGGATGTGTCCGAAACGAAATTGACTGCGAAGAGTGTTGCTGAACTCGTTAAAGCTCTACCTGAATGCAAAGTGAAATGGCTCACAGTCAATGCAGAAGGGGGGCGCGCTGAACAGGGTGACTCAAAACAGTCAGATGTTGATCCCGCAGCATCAGAAGTCGAAAGTGACGAAATGTGAATTCAAACGCACGAGCTGGTTTCAGAACCTGTGGGTTAGTGGACGGAATGGTCTGGGAGTTGCATCTTGGTCGGAGTGAAAGGAG
>JAGQQG010000300.1 GCA_020426325.1 Planctomycetaceae bacterium
CTGCGCGTTCACACTGGCTCCCGAACTCGGTATCGCGTACCTTGAACACTTGATTGACTATGAGCCACTTGCCGAAACAAGATTCGGGAAACGATGGTTGGCCAACGCTTTGTACGGCTTCGTCCACATGCTGCTTCGCGATCATCAAACTTTGACGGCCGTCGTCTTGCCCCTGCCAATCGATGGCGAACCTCCTGCTGGGTTTGCACAAGTTGCCGTTGACGATCGTTACCACATAAAACGCACAGAACAATCCGCTGCACACGGAGCCGCGGGCCGCGCGGTTTCTTGAAATCCATGTTGTTCGCCGCGGCCCGGTGAACGGTGGCGTTAGCCGAAACAGATGCCGCGCGCTCCTTTCAACATACTGGTGCTGCCGTATCGATTGGATGCTGATGGCGTACATCGTTTCGCGGTCTTTCATCGATCAACGGTCGAGATGTGGCAGTTCATTGCTGGCGGTGGTGAAGACGATGAGGCACCTCTCGTGGCGGCGATGAGGGAGGCGAACGAGGAGGCCCGCATTGTTGTCGGCGATCGCGCGTGGCGAAGACTGGACGCGGTCGCGTCGATACCGCGAACAGCATTTCCAGGGGCGCATTGGCCGGAGACCGTATATGTCGTACCGGAGTACTCCTTTGCGGTAG
>JAGQQG010000301.1 GCA_020426325.1 Planctomycetaceae bacterium
AGATCGCGGGCGGAACACCCGTTTCGGTGACGCTCGACGCCGACGACAATTTCCGCATCACCCGCGAGAAACTGGTTGAAAAGATCACGCCGAACACGCGCGGCATTCTCGTCAATTCACCGAACAACCCGACCGGCCGCGTTCTTTCGGTCGAAGAGATCGACACACTCTGCGCGATCGCCATCGAGCACGATCTTATCGTCTACACCGACGAGATGTACGAGAAGATCATCTACGACGGCAACGAGCACATCAGCATCGCCACCCGCCCCGGTATGTGGGAGCGAACGCTTACGTTCAACGGTCTGTCCAAGGCGTACGCCATGACCGGCTGGCGGCTCGGTTATGTGGCCGGCCCGAAAACGTTCATGGACGAAATCGCCAAGATCCACAGCCACTCGGTCACCTGCGCCACCTCGTTCGCCCAGTTCGGCGGCGTGGCCGCGTTGACCGGACCGCAGGATTTCATCGGCGAAATGGTGACTGCCTGGGATCGCCGCCGGCGTGACGTCGCCGAGGGCCTCAATCGCATCAAGGGGTTCCAGTGTTCCCTGGTCGAAGGCGCCTTCTACCATTTCGTCGATATTCGCGGCACCGGCATGGATTCGATGACGATTGCCGACAAGCTGCTGAACGAAGCGCAC
>JAGQQG010000302.1 GCA_020426325.1 Planctomycetaceae bacterium
TTCCCCGTCACTGCCAATCAGGGACACCATGCCGTAATTGCCGGCGGCAGCCGGTCCCGTGATGGCTGCCGGAACGGCCGGCGCAGCGTGTGCTGCCGAACCGATCAGGTCGGTATCATGAGGGGTTTCCATCGCCGGCGCCTGTGACACCATGAGCGGTGGCGCACTGGCGCCGGAAACGGCCTTTTCCCTGCTGGCGGATGCCGGCAATTCGAAATCCGGCATCTGGGCGTGAATCTGGGGAAATTCAGCCAGTGTCAGCGCCTCCGATTCGCACAGGATGATCGCCCGGAAGATGGCGTTCTCCAGTTCGCGGATATTGCCGGGCCAGTCATAGGCCTTCAGGGCTGAGAATACGGCCGGGTCGACGGAGGAGATGTTCTGCCGTTTCTGCTCCCTGCCGAGCTTCTTGATGAAATGGAAGACCAGCGGTTCGATGTCTTCCCGGCGCTCGCGCAGCGGCGGCAAGACGAGCGGCAGCACGCTGAGGCGGTAGAAGAGATCCTCTCGGAACCTGCCCTTCGAGACTTCCTCGAACAGGTTGCGGTTGGTGGCCGAGACCAGCCGGACATCCACCTTGACCGGCTTTTTGGCGCCGACGGGATCGATCTCGCCTTCCTGGATCGCCCGCAGCAGCTTTA
>JAGQQG010000303.1 GCA_020426325.1 Planctomycetaceae bacterium
GCAACCGGGCGGAGTTCCATGAACCATCCGCTTGAAAGGCAGGCTCCGCATGTCATCCATCCTCCCTGGCATCTTGCTGGACAGTGGCCGAGACTGGGCAGTATTCTGACTTGGTATCCGTGGTCCTCTCTGATCACAGTGATCCTCTCCTGGCTAACTTCTTTTCTGAGACAGCACCATGCCATTCGACTGGCTGCGAAGCTTGCGAAACGGATTGCAATTCGGCTCACGTCGTCCCGCGATGCAAATGCTCCGTCGACGCCGGCACGCTCGAAAACATCACGCCTGCCGACCGACGGAAGCCCTCGAAAGCCGCGTGATGCTCGCCGGGGCTATTGGCGAAGTCACGTCGTTCTCGAAGATCAGCGACACCGTTGGCAATTTCACTGGCACGCTGGATAGCACTGATCATTTCGGCACGTCGGTGACAAACCTAGGGGACTTAGACGGGGACGGCATCGCCGATCTGGCAGTCGGGGCCCAGTACGACGATGACGGTGGAGGTGCAAGGGGTGCGATTTACGTTCTGCTGCTGAATGCGGATGGCACCGTCAAGTCGCATCAGAAGATCAGCGACACGGCTGGAGGCTTCACGGCTTCGATTGTTGATGGCGACCGCTTCGGCAGTTCGCTGACGAAT
>JAGQQG010000304.1 GCA_020426325.1 Planctomycetaceae bacterium
CTACCTGTACCTGTTGGGTTACAACGCGCCGGAGCACGCGCTGCTCGCCCCGGGATACGCCGAGGAGGAGTTTTACGCCGCGTATGGCGAGATGGTCGCCAAGCTCCGGCCGTGGACCATCGATCTGCACATCGCGCAAAACGACGGCGACGTTAAAGGGGCCGGCTCGCACGACAAGACCGGCAAGCATTGCCCTCCCGACGACGCGAACGGCAAGCTCGATATCGTGCGGTGCGCCTCCTATTGGCTCGAAGGCGCCGCGGAGCGGGGCATCCGGCACATCTGCTGGGACGGCTGCATGTTCCCCAACGCCGTACTCGAGGACCCGCGCACCTGGGATTCGATTCTGTCGGTCATGACCCAAATACGAGACTCGCATGGCTGGAATTAGCAGCAACAAAGAGCCGTTGCGAATTGGCCTAATTGGGTGCGGGTTCATGGGCCGCGCCCACTCCAACGCGTACAACCGCGTCGCCAATTTCTTTGACCTGCCCTACAAGCCGCAGCTCAAAGCCGTCTGCTCGCGCAACGAAGCGGACACGCGTGCGTTTGCCGAAACGTGGGGCTACGAGTCGATCGAAACCGATTGGCGAGCCCTGGTTGATCGCGACGACGTCGACGCGGTGGATATTTGCGTT
>JAGQQG010000305.1 GCA_020426325.1 Planctomycetaceae bacterium
CCATCATCTCGCCGCGCCCGTCGGCGATGATCCAGAACCCGCCGAGCGAGCGGACGGTCTCGGTCCCGCCACCTTTCACCGGCGGCTTGTCCGGTTCCATGTGGCACTCGGTGGTCATTTCCCACTCGCCGACGAATTTCTTCAGCCATTCGTGCTGGGCGACGGGTTTCGGCATCATCTCGGCGGGAGACGGTGTCTCTTCCGAGCGTGTGAACGTGGTGCCCGCCAGCAACGCGGCGGCACAGATCAAGGATGTGAGTTTCATGATCATGTTAGAACGCTTTCTCCTCCGGGATCGTCACCATCCAGCCGAGGCCGAACTTGTCGGTGAGCATGCCGAACAACGGCGACCAGAATGTTTCGCCCAGCGGCATCATCACGCTGCCGCCCTCCGCGAGCGCGTCGAACGCCTTGCGGGCCTCGCCCTGCGTCGGCAGCGTGAGTGACAGGGAAAACCCGCCGAATCCCGCTTCGTCCGGCCCGCCGCAGCCGTCGGATGCCATCAGCAGGTTGTCGCCCACGCGGAACGCGCTGTGCATGATCTTGGTTTCGAATCCGTCCGCCAGCATGCCGGGCGGCGGTCCTTCGGGAGCCTCGTTGTAGCGCATCTTCATCACGATTTCCGCACCGAGGGCGG
>JAGQQG010000306.1 GCA_020426325.1 Planctomycetaceae bacterium
GATCTGCGTTCCCGGCAACTACGCGCACGAGGTCCCGCTCGATCGTCACCTGCTCCGGGCAACCCACCTTGCCAACCACGAGGTCTGGTTCGAGTGGCCCGAGGAGCGCTACCAGGCCGAGAAGTCGGCGTGGATCGAGCGCTCGAGGGCGGTGGTAGGCGGCCTGGGCGCCGACTTCTCCGGGCACGTCCGGTACACCGACGGCTTCACGCCGCGCACGGTGACCCGCTTCACAGGCCACCGAAACGGCGCGGTCTACGGGGCGCCGAAGAAGCTGAAGACGGGCCAGACGGAGGTCGCCAACCTCTTCCTCTGCGGCACCGACCAGGGCTTCGTGGGGATCGTCGGGGCGATGCTGAGCGGCATCGCGATGGCCAACGCGCACGGGATGAGCGCGGGAGGCGCGGCGTGACCGAGCGGCGGGTGGACGTGAAGGAGGCGGGCGGTCTGCTCGCCCCGGCCGCGGTGACGAGCCCCTCGGGGCTGCGCGCGCGGCGGCCCAAGCTGCTGTCCGCGAAGCGCCTGACGGGCCTGAGGGACCGCTACGATCTGATCGTCATCGGGTCGGGCCTCGCCGGGCTGACCGCCGCCAACCGCATCGCGCGGCTCGGGCGCTCGGTGCTCCTGCTCGAGCAGG
>JAGQQG010000307.1 GCA_020426325.1 Planctomycetaceae bacterium
TGTTGCTTGGACAGTTGGTTAAACGGTTGGACAGATTGGTCAAACCGTGCTCTGTCGGTCGCTTCCAGGCAGCAAGCCCCGGTTGGTGAATAGCCTACACCTTAATAATCGGTAGTTTTCGTCCGTGGGTCGGGCGGGCCGTTTATAATCCTGAAAAATGTTCCTTTCCCCGAAATCGAACTGCCATGCCTCAGGTTGGACTTTTTATTCCCTGTTACGTCGATCAGCTTTATCCCGATGTCGGAATGGCGACGGTTGAAATATTGGAGCGGTTCGGCTGTTCGGTCGAATTTCCGACCGCACAAACCTGCTGCGGTCAGCCGATGGCGAACACCGGCTGCACGGCCGATGCCCGACCGCTGGCGGAAATGTTTTTACGAATATTTGAGAAGTACGAGTACGTCGTCGCTCCCTCGGGAAGCTGCGTGGCGATGGTTCGCAAACATTACGAGGAGTTTTTCCACGGCGACGAGCGCTTTGCCGCTTTCAAGGATCGCGTATTTGAATTGACCGAATTTTTGGTGGACGTTTTGAAGGTGACGGAAGTAACCGGCGAATTCCCTTATCGCGTGGGCTTGCACCAAAGCTGCCACGGATTGCGGGAGTTGCGATTGGCTAGTTACAGTGAAACGGTG
>JAGQQG010000308.1 GCA_020426325.1 Planctomycetaceae bacterium
GGCCAGTTGTTCCGCGTCAAGTGCTCGCTCTTCGTTGCGTTGAGCTTTGCGTTGTTCATCCTGAGCCAGTTCGGTCTTTTCGTTCGCCTGAATCAGCCCGTACGTCGTGCCGATGATGCCGCCAACCAATGCGAGACCGATCAGGAACGTGGCGGCCACCAGTCCGCGATTGCGACGTGCAAACTTCTGAAGCTGATACCACGTCGAAGGCGGTCGAGCCGTGACGGCTTCACCCGTCAGATAATTCGTCAGATCCTGAGCCAAGTCGCTCGCCGTCTGATACCGGCGGCTGCGGTCCTTCTCCAGCGACTTCATCACGACCCAATCCAGTTCGCCGCGCAGCAGTTGCCGCAGGCGTCCGGGATGCAGTCGCCGCAAATCGCTGACGGCCGTATTCACATCGTGCGATGAGGAACTCAGGCGGTTGCTGGGCCGCGGCGGATCCTGTTCGCGAATGATCTGCAAGACCTTCAGCAGCGCGTTCTGCGCCAGAGTCTCTTCATCCAGCGGAGTTGAACCCGTCAGCAGTTCGTACAACATCACACCCAGCGAATAGACGTCGGTGCGAGTGTCGATGTCTTCCGCGTTCGGGCCTTTCAGTTCCGCCTGTTCGGGCGACATGTACTGCACTGT
>JAGQQG010000309.1 GCA_020426325.1 Planctomycetaceae bacterium
GGCATTGTCGAACGTCTCTTCTCTGCCATTGGCCAGTCGAATCGTGAATTGTTTGTTGGCTTTCATCGTCCTTACTCCAAGTAGCACGGGTGGGAGTCGAACCCACAGGCACCAAGGTTTGAGCTTGGCCGCTATGCCGTTTGCGTACCGTGCCGTCTGTTTTTGAGCAGCCCGCCAGGGAGTCGAACCCCGTCTAACTGATTCGAAGTCAGTCGTGCTATCCATCACACTCGCAGGCCATAATCGAGAACGGTTGTTCTCGTAGTGTCCAAGCCAGGAGTCGAACCTGGTCCTCGACCTTCGCAGGGTCGCGTGCGTATCCGTCACACTCCAAGGACATGTATCGTTAGTAGTGCGGGCGAGATTCGAACTCGCAGACACTGGTTCCTAAGACCAGCCGCTCAGCCGTTGGCGTACCGCACCGTGTGTCGCCTTTCGCTCCGCGAAAGTTGCGTTTCTTTCGCGGAGCGAAAGACGACTATCAGCGACCCATACCGGATTTGAACCGGTGATCTCCACCGTGACAGGGTGGCGTCCACTCCAGACTGGACCGATGGGCCGTGTTGTCGAGTAGTCCTGGACGGATTCGAACCGTCGATCCCCTGTTTGTAAGACAGGTGCCTTCGCCGCT
>JAGQQG010000030.1 GCA_020426325.1 Planctomycetaceae bacterium
GATGCAGCCGGTAATTCGCAATGCCCTGGACCTCGCAATCGCGGGGCAGGCTGTCCCCGCTGATGATATGCAGGCGGCGGTGGAAGCGATCATGAAGGGAAAATGCAGTGAGACAGAGACCTCCGTGTTGCTGACCGCACTCCGGATGAAGGGTGAGACGGTCGAGGAGATCGTCGGTGCTGCACGGGCCATGCGTGAGCATGTCACCCGAGTCAAACCGAAAGCGGAGGACCTGCTCGACACCTGTGGCACGGGCGGTGATTCGCTACAGACTTTCAACATCAGCACGGCAGTCGCGTTCGTTGTGGCTGCGTGTGGGGTGCCCATCGCCAAGCATGGAAACCGAAGTGTGTCGAGTTCGAGCGGGTCTGCGGATGTGCTCGAAGAATTGGGGATCAATGTCGAGATTACACCGCGACGCGTGGCCACCTGCATCGACAAGATCGGGATCGGGTTCTGTTACGCTCGCACGCTGCACAAGGCGATGAAGTATGTGGCACCGATCAGAGCCGAATTAAGATTTCGAACGATTTTCAATCTCCTCGGACCACTGACGAACCCGGCCGGGGCACCGCGTCAGCTGATCGGTGCGAACAAGATCGCCACTGCGGAGTTACTCGCCCATGCTGCCTTACAGCTGGGGACGAAACGGACCATCGTTGTCTGCGGCAATGATGAGTTGGATGAGGTCTCGCTGTGGGGAGAGACGACTGCCTTCGGCGTCAGCTCCGAGAGTGTGAAGCGAGGAAACTGGACCTGTCTGTCATTCGGTCTTGATGAGTGTACTCCTGGCGACCTCCGCGTTTCTTCACCTGCCGAGAGTGCTGACAGGATTCGCGCGATCTTTGACGGTGAAACCGGTCCTTCTCGTGACATCGTCCTGGCGAATGCCGCTGTCGCATTGATAGCTGCGGAGCGGGTCCCGTCACCGAGAGCGGGCGTCGAACAGGCGGCGGCTGCGATCGATGAGGGACGTGCGAAGGATGTTCTGGAGAAACTCGCGAAACAGACCACATGAGAATTCGAGACACCCGATGAGTGAAACAGAGGCATCACGGGCTCCCGGGATCTTCAGGCGGTTCATGAGCCTCTGGCTGTTGCTGGCAACTGTCGCCGTCTGTTTCGGGATGTTTGCCTGGTTGCACGTCACTCGCTGCCGCCAGGAGCAAGCAGTCCTGGCTCAGCTGAGAATGGCTGAAGACGGGCGATCCTACAACGTGTCCTGTTTCAACCCGTTCAAGGGGGATGAGACGCTTACGAATGAGGAGTTATTCACGGGTGGCCCAGTGTGGCTGACGAGGTTCCTCGGCGTCGACCCGTTCAAGGTGACAGGAGGCATTCAAAGCGTCGCACCCGGAAATCGGTTCTCATACTCTTCGACAGAAGATGGGCAGCTTCTGATCGAATCGGAATTCCGGTGCGGTGTCGATGATGGAGATGCGAGGTTGATCAATCAATTGAGAGATCTTCGGTTTCTCTCTCTTGAAGCGAATCCCATTGGGGATGCCGGCATCGAACGGTTGTCGGCGTTGACTGAACTGAAAGATCTCAATCTGGCCAATACTCAGATCACGGACAGAGCGCTGGAATTCATTGCGACGTTGCAGCACTTGAAAACGCTCAACATTTCACACACGCATGTCAGCGATGATGGAATTCAGCAGCTTATCGACATGCCGAACTTGGAATCCCTTGACGTGTCCATGACCCGGGTCACGCCGGAGGGAGTGCGGGAGCTGAAGAAACGCCTGCCAAGTTGCAAGATTGTTGAGTGACGATCTCAATTCCGCGAAACGACGTCGAGCAAGCTGTCAATCGGCAGAGATTTTCTCCGTCAATGGCCTTTCGGGGAAGATCTGTTTGAACAGGAGTCGCAGAGCGAGACGGATGGGAGGACGGGTCCCTTTGACGTAGAAGGACAACGCTTTCTGGTGGCAACCGAGTTTGGACCGTTTGACGTCATCTGCTCCCTGCCCGGCAAAGAATGTGTCGACGTTTCTGCGGAGGGCATCCGCGAATCCGGCGAGCATGAGATTGAAGTAGAGGTGCGATTCCGCATTCCGTTGGTAATTCACGCCGGTGAAGAGCCCATAATAGGCATCTTCTGAGAAAACACTGCTGGCGAATGCCAGAACCGATTCTCCATCCAGGAGAAAGGTGAAATTGCAGTTTTGTGGGAGCTGACGGGGAATCTCCAGGAAAAACTCTCTCGGCAGGTACTCCAATTTGGTTTCCGACCGCTGGAAAACGGCACTGTAAAGGTCATGCACCTCGGGAGTGAATCGCCTCTCGATTTCTACTGGATCCGATGTGTCGCGAATAACGACACCGGTCTTTTCCAGCCGCTTCAAAGTTCTGCGAATGTCTCTGCGTTTGTCGCTTCTGAAGGACGCCAGATACTCATCGAAGTCTGGATGTTGCGGATGCATCAGATTCAGCGGCAGACTCTCCGCTCTTCGATAGCCATGTTGTTCGACATGATCCATTGATTCTCGTTCGTCGTCGTTGAATTCCTTGAGAACGATGACTCGTGCACGGTCCGTTCGGGCGACGTCGTCCAGAATGCGACAGAGTTCACTCAGAATTGCTGGTCGGTCTGCGACATGGGTGAAGCGAAGATGGCTTTGTCCAGCTGAAAAAGGCAACCCGCAGAAGAGGACCTTATACTTCACGACCAGCGGGATGGCTTTTCCAACCAGGCCCAGGAACCGTTTGAGTGTCCCTTCCTCAACGAGCAGAGTACCGTCGATCACATAGGTGCAGAGGCAGGTGATGGCAGCGGGTCGACCGTCATGATCGTGAAACAACACGTAACGAAAGCGGGCCTGCGGTGACATCGATTTCTCCACGATCCGCAGCAATCGGAAGTCCATGAACAGGTCGTCCGGTTTCCGAACAGCTTCCCAGGCGGTCTCGTCGATGTCATCGACAGAATGCCAGATTGTGGCGGAAGTGGTTGTAGACGAAGGCTCATTCGCCATTATCCATCCTTGCTTGTGTATTCTCAGGCGGGGATTTCGGAGAGCGTGCGAAGGTCCTCAGGATCGATGCGAACCCAGATGTATTCCGCAGGAGCTTTGCAAACTATGTGATGATGCGGCATCCGTCATTCTTCAGATGTTTCTGGAAAGAACGGCGCGATGGCATTCAGGAGATCTTCCTTACGAACAGGTTTCGCGACGTAGTCGTCCATGCCTGATGCGAGACATGCCTCGCGGTCGCCTGCCATCGCGTGAGCCGTCATCGCAATGATGGGGATATGTGCAGTCGTTCCTGCTTCGCGGTTACGGATCTCCTGGGTGGCTTCATGACCATCCATTTCGGGCATCTGGATGTCCATCAGGATGAGGTCATATTTCTGGGTCGCCCAGGCCTCGATGGCTTTCAATCCTGTGTTAGCGACATCGACAGTGTGCCCCCATTTTTTGAGGACACCTACCGCCAGTTTCTGATTGGGAATGCTGTCCTCAGCAAGCAGGATGCGCAGCGATGGGATCGATTCTGTGATCGCAGTCCCTGAGTCTGAACCATCATCGTCATCCGTCGAAATGATTCCCAGAAGACGGACGAGCACATCAAACAGTTCAGACTGTTTCACCGGCTTAAACAGGTGAGCATCGGTCTGGAGTTCCTCGCAACGTCGAAGGTCTTCGGAACGATCCCCTGACGTTAACATGATGATGATGGTGTCAGACAGTTGTTCGTCGGACCGAATGCTCCGTGCCAAATCGAAACCGTCACTATTCGGCATGTTGACGTCGGAAATGACGACGCGGAATGGTTTCTCTAAGGCCTTCGCCGAGCGAAGCAGTTCCTCTGCATCCGCGGCGCTGTTCACTGGGGTCGGCTTCATCCCCCAGTTCTTCAGGATCTCGCAGAGGATGAGCCGATTTGTCGAGTTGTCGTCGACAACAAGCGCCTTTGTCCCTTGGATTTGTGCAGGCCTTGCAGGAAACGGTTCCGCAGGAGCATCAGCCAGTTCGAGATTGACCGTGAAACGAAATGTACTTCCGCGTCCGACTTCGCTGTCGAGTGCTATCTCTCCTCCCATCAACTCGACAAGACGCTGAGAGATTGCGAGCCCCAGACCAGTGCCTCCGTACTTGCGTGTGGTGGAGGTGTCGGCTTGTTCGAATTGACCAAAGATGATCTGTTGTTTGTCAGCGGGAATGCCGATGCCCGTATCGCGAACCGAGACGTCAAGTTGAAGCTTCTCGGTATTGAGAGGCCGGCTGGTCACTTCCATCACGACTTCACCCTGTTCGGTGAATTTGATGGCATTTCCGACGAGGTTGATGATGATCTGTCTGAGCCGGCCGATATCTCCATTGAGGAAATCGGGCACGTCCGGGTCGATGCGATATGCGAGTTCAAGATCCTTGCGATGGGCTCTTAAGGCCAGTGAGCGAGCCGTGTCTCCCAAACTGTCGCGGAGTGCGAATACAGAAGGAGAGAGTGTCATCTTGCCGGCTTCGATCTTCGAGAAGTCAAGGATGTCGTTCAGGAGTGTGAGCAGCGACTCGCCCGATTCATGGACGATCGACAGATACTCGGATTGCGTCTCGTTGAGGGGCGTTTCGAGAACGAGTTCGGTCATCCCGAGAATGGCATTCATGGGGGTGCGAATCTCATGACTCATGTTCGCGAGGAAATCGCTCTTCGCTTTACTGGCCGACTCCGCAGCTTCTTTCGCTTCACGAAGACTTTCCTCCAGTTTTTTGCGTTGCGTGATGTCGATACTCGTGCCGAGGACTCCCGGTCGGCCATCGTAATCGATTGACGCAGCTGCAAAGTCGAGCCAGCGGTCCTCTCCCTGTTTCGTCACAATTCGGATTTCGTAACGGTCAGGGACATCTTCACCTCGCTGTCGCGCGAGACTCCGTTCCTTCACCAGCTCCCTGAAGTCCGGGTGCACGTATGTCAGGAAGCTGAGATTGGCAAGCTCGGCCTGGGAATAGCCGGTGACCTGTTCGCAAGCCGGGTTGACATAGCTGTGGCCAGTGCCCTGAAAGATGGCGACCATTGCAGGCAAGGTTTCGGCCATGGTGCGGAACCGTCTCTCGCTTTCGAGAAGCGATTGCTGTGCATGACGTCGGATAGCGCTTTCCTGTTCGAGAGCCTCATAGCGATTGCGCAGATCTCGATTCTTGTGCTCCAGCGCCTCGTTCGCGATCTTCAACTCCTGAACTGTCTTAGCGAGCTTTTCCTCTGCCGCTTCTGCACGAAGTTTTGCGTCATTGGCGTTGTCGGCCAACAAGACGACGGAGTTCTGCTGTTCGTTGAGTTGGGCAGTCCGCAGCTTGAGCTTCTGGTGGACTGACTGCAACTCGAAGATAGGCGAGAGTAACAGGGCGAGATGCTGTAGCTGAATCAAGTCATGCTCGTCAAACTCGCCTTCATACTTGTCTGATGCCTGCAGAACTCCAAAGAATTCCTGATTATGGCTGAGGATGGGAACGGCAAGCCAGCCGCGCATCGGTGGATGCTCCAAGCCTCTCGCATCCTTGAGACCGCCAAAGCCCCTCCAGGCAGGATGCCGGGTCAACTCTTCGTGGGTCATGCAGAAACTGCGTTTTTCGCTGGCGACGAGTGTCCAGATTCCCTCACCCGTGGGCATGACATCGTACGACTTGTATTTGTCGTATTTCTCGGAGAGGGAAATGGCGTGAATCGCGTCCCGGAACTTACCTTCAGGGATATAGCTCAAGGCTGCCTGATGAGCTCCAATGACCAGTCGGGCCTGATGAACAAACACTTCCAGGGCCTGCTCAAGAGATTCAGCAGCGTAGGTGTCTGCAATTGTTTGATCCAGATCGCGCACGATGGACGAGCGTGTGGACCGATCACTCATCGCCTTGTCCCGCGGCATGGGGTGCGACTCACATAGACATTAGGGCAAGATCGAGATGAATCCGCTCGATTCCCTGAATCGTCGGATTTCAATTGATACTACCCTGATCCCATGATTGGTTCTATCTCACCGCGCCCCATCATGATCGGTGGAAACGTCGATGCTGGTTTCTCAAAACTGAGACGAATGTGGGTATGGACTCCTGTTGGACCTTTCCGCAAGTCTCGAATGTGAGATGACGTCATGTCATCGAGTGTGCTGGGTTGCGACGTGGCGAGGGCACCATATAATCGAAAGCGGTCGATTCTGGTAACTAAGAATCAGAGCTACTTTCTGCTGAAACGCGAGGTGTCTCCACGGTCTCGAGCTGTCTCTGAGATTCGATGGAGAAATCATGAAAGAACGAGATCGCCATGCGCGAATGGTTTAGGAACCTGTGGGTCGCTGTTTCGACGGTCGTGAAGGGACTGTGGGTGACGTTGCGGATTTTTCGCAACACGTATAAAAGAAAGACCTTTACGGAGATTTACGAGTACCCGGAGACCCCGGTTCCGGTCAAGGCAAGGTATCGAGGTTTCCATCGGTTTGACCTCACGACCTGCATCGGCTGTGAGAAGTGTGCAGCTGCATGTCCTGTGGACTGCATCTACATCGAAAAAGAAAAGAGTCCGGTCGGTAAAGGGTTTCGCATCGACAACTTCACGATCGATTACACAAAGTGCATGTTCTGTGCTTTGTGCGTCGAGCCGTGTCCTGTGGACTGCATCTTCATGGGGTCCAATCACGATCTCAGTTGCTATAGCCGCGATGGGTGTATCGTGGACTACGCCAAGTTGCCTTTGCAGACGGCTTGGGGGCAGGCGACGCTCAACCCGACCGCTGTAGCTGAATCCAAAGTTTTGTATCAACCTGTCTGGGTGAAGGGGGAGCCGAGCCCATTTGAGTTTGCTGAGGAGTAATCAGCGGGGGCCGATCGAGACAACGATCGCGATCCTCGTCGAGAGGCGAGAGAGAAATGTTATGGCGGCGCTTCACTCCAGCGGTCAGTATTTCACGATTGACGAGGCGAACCGGATGCTTCCGCTCGTCAGAGTGATTGTGGCAGACATCGTGGCGCTGGCGAGCGATCTGGAGGACCGCCAGAACCGCATCGACTCCTTGAACAAGGATCAGTTCGACAGGGACGATCCACATTCCGAAGAAGTTCGTCAGATGCAGCAGGAAATCGATGACGATGAGAGCCGTCTGGATGAGTACATCAATGAACTGATCGACTTGGGTGTCGAGTTGCAGGACCCCATCAGCGGCGAGGTAGATTTCAGGACACAAATCGATGGACAAGAGGCTCTCTTCTGCTGGAAGCTGGGAGAGTTGGACGTATCTCACTGGCACACCGAGACAGACGGTTTTTCAGGCCGTCAGTCACTTTTGCAGGGGGCGACTCCTCCTGACGGATTCCCATCGTGAACCGTAAGAATCACAACAAGTTCTAAGATTCAGCCAATTCTGGAAGACAAGACATAGCCATGACGGATCTGGGGATTCACCTGCTGTTGTTCGTGATCGTGGGAGCCATCTTCCCCTTGGTCCCCTTGATCATTGGCCATTTTGTACGCCCAGATCTGCCGACTCCTGAGAAAGATGCGGTGTATGAGTGTGGTGAGCCGACCATCGGTTCGAGTTACATCCAGTTCGATCTCCGATTTTACGTCGTTGCTCTGCTGTTCGTCATCTTCGACGTGGAAGTGGCATTCTTCTTCCCGTGGGCGACGGTGTTTGGGGGTGCGACGCACCTGGCCGACCCGAATCTTTCGGAAGGGGCACGAAGGGCACTCAGTGATCGACTGCTCGACCTTGCTCCGGGAACGACCGGCGCGGAAACTCTGATCTCTCCAGAGACAGCTCAGATGCTGTCCTATACCGGGTTCGCAGATATCCTGGTGTTCTTCGGAGTCCTGCTCGTGGGCTTTGCCTACGTCTGGAAACGAGGCGATCTCGACTGGGTGCGGGCCATGATCAATCAGGCCAAGCAGGCGGCCGCTCCACCGCTTCCGTCTGCTCTCGAACAGACGCACTCTCCAGCCAAAGAGCCGCAACCGGCCTGACCTTTTTGTCTCCTCAGACACCCCGCTATCAGCCAAGAGCGACCTGCCAGCATGACATTCGACGAAATCTACAACGCACTCCTCGATCGATTTGGGGCGGAAGTCATTACAGGGGCGAATGCAGAAGCAATCGATCCGTGGATTGAAGTCGCCCCCACTTCCATCGCTGATGTGGCGTATTACCTCAAGGACAACGAGGCCTTGTCGTTCGACGCGTTAAACGACCTGTCGGGGGTCGATTACTTTGAACCTGATGAAAAGCTGGTGAAGAAGTTCCCGTACGAGCCGCATGTCGAGGTCGTTTATCACCTCTACAGCTACAAGCGAAAGCACTTCCTCAATGTGAAGGTCAAGCTGCCCCGCTGGAAGAACGATACGGAAGGACAACTCCCCGAAGTGCCTTCGGTCTCACACGTCTGGGCCATCGCCGACTGGCACGAACGCGAAGCTTACGATCTCGTGGGCATCAACTTCATCGGTCACCCCAACCTCGTCCGTATCCTCTGTACCGACGACTGGGTCGGGCACCCCTTGCGAAAAGATTACGAGTTCCCACTGGAATATCACGGCATACGGGGCAAGTGAGGTCTGGCATGATCACGTACAAGGCCGCATACACATTTGATGATTCCGATCAGGAAGGGTGGGTCGTCGGAGAGGTGCTGGACTTTCCGGGAACGGTCAGTCAGGGGCGAGGTCTTGAAGATGCCCGTCGTATGTTGGGATCGGCGCTCGTTGATATGGCGGAGTCATACATCATTCAGGGAACACCGTTTCCGCTGCCGGATGATTCTCGGACTGATCCAGAGGCTGATCTGATGGAACCAATCTACCTACTGCTCAACGGTGCAGCACATATCCGAGTCATTCCGGAAGATATCCCCGCATGAAACGCGAGAAACTCATCCAACACCTGAAGCAACATGGGTGTGAGTTCTTGCGGGAGGGTGGCGACCACACGATTTTCATCAACCCAGCGAACAATCAACGGTCGCCGATACCACGTCATCGGGAGATTCGCGACCTACTTGCGAATCGAATTTGCAAACAACTTGAAGTTCCGAAACCGAATTAACCTATGGCCACCGCAGAACTCACAGATCCCCGCGTCATTGAATTCGACGTCCGCACTGACGAAATGCTCGTCAATATGGGGCCGCAGCACCCGTCGACGCATGGTGTGCTTCGGCTGCTCCTGAGAACGGATGGCGAGGTCATCCACGAATGCACGCCTCACATCGGCTACCTGCATCGCAGTGCCGAGAAGATCGGCGAGAACCTGACCGGTCCGCAATGGATTCCGTATACGGATCGGATGGACTATCTCGCTGCGATGAACATGAATCTCGGTCAGGCCCTCGCCTTCGAGAAGCTTATCGGCATGGAGGTTCCCGAAAAGGCGATGACCCTGCGTGTCATCATCGCCGAGTTGGGACGCATCGCTTCGCACCTTGTCGGTATGGGGGCCTACGGCCTTGACCTGGGCAGCTTCAGCCCGTTCCTGTATGCGTTCCGCGAGCGGGAGATCATCCTCGATCTGTTTGAAGAAGCTTGCGGCGCCCGGCTGACCTACAGTTACCTCACGATCGGCGGAGCCACACACGATCTGCCGGGGACAATTCCGATTCCCCCCGGTCTCGCCGCACTCACCGGACGCAGTCCGAACGAGAAGCTCTTGTGGGCCGATGCGGTTCGCGTCTTTCTCGACTGGCTCGAAGAACGCATCAAGGAATATCACACCCTGCTGACGAAGAACTCGATTTTCATCAAACGCACCGCAGCCATCGGGGTGATGTCGGGCGAGATGGCAATCGACTACGGTTGCACGGGTCCCGTGCTCCGTGGATCAGGCATCGATCACGACCTCAGGCGTGACGGTGACCCCATCTACACTCGCATGTACGAAGGCTACGATTGGGACGTCGTTGTTGCACCGTTCGAGGGAGTGAAAGGCATCCCGCCGGAAGTCATCCTGGGCGACAACTGGTGCCGGTTCTACGTCCGCATGCTGGAGGTGGTCCAGGCAATTCGACTGGTCCGTCAGGGACTCGACCGGTATCCAACTGCTCAGGGCGAGTACCGCGTCCCCTACAAGATGACGACCAAGCTCCCCGTTGATGAGTGCTATCTCGAAACGGAATGCCCTCGCGGTCAGATGGGGTTCTACATCGTTGGCGACGGACAGGCTGAACCGCTCCGTGCTCGGGCGAAGAGCAGCTGCTTCTGCAATCTCTCAGTCACCGGCCCCCTCTGTCAGGGCATCCTGATTGCCGACATCCCCGCCATCGTCGGCTCGCTGGACATCGTCATGGGAGAGATTGACCGGTAGAGTGACTGTTAGGTGGAACGTTCTCAGTACCACTGATGGCTGTACTCGTGGAAACGCTCCAAAGCAGCTTTGCGTTCAGATGAGTTATAGAATTGTTCAAACTCGAACTCAGTCGATGCAAGGTTCTCCCAGAGAATGTGATTGCAGTATTGGATTTCTGTCCAATCGAGTGAGTTCTTTCTGACGTAGGTCTCCTCGAGTGTTTCTGTTTTGGCAGCAAGCATCGCTCGGACGCCATCGCGGATGATCTCATTGTCTGACTCAAGGAGAGGAGTCAGCAAGAGATAGCCATCATTTGTGATGGGATGCACACTGATTTGCACGGCCGGGGCCGGGTCGCCGGCGAGGATACGGCGGACGTTGTATGAATGGACGAGCATGTCCACAGGCAGGATTGCATAGACGAACACGGCCGCTGCCACGGTCCACAACTGTCGCCGGATGAGCCAGAGGAACCGTTTGTGGAACTTGATCTTCCAGATCACAAGTGCGAATCCGACGACCACACAGGTGATGCCCAGCAGGCCGACGACCCGCATCCGGGTCATGCCATTGAAACCGATGTAGATCAATAAGCGGTGATAGACCGTAATAGCGAGTAACGCATTTTCCAGCGACCATGCCCATGCAAGTTTTTTGAGCGATGCCAGTCGCGGATCGCCGAGAGTTCGTCCGCGAAAGATGAGCGACAGCATCACGGTCGCGAGCGCTAATGCCAGTGTCAGCCAGGCGGCTCCCTCATGAGCATAGCCTGAGTAGTAGAAGCCTTTCGGAAACTCCCGGAACCAGAGCGTCCGAAACTCGAAGGCAAGGTAAACCGCGAACAGGCCGATCACGGTAAGGAGCGTATTGCGGAACGGAGCATAGAGCGGCGACTCTGCAATCGGCAATGCCTCATCGGGAGAGGTCTTGCTGATCAAGGATGGAAAGATGGGTCTGAGTAAACCCATACTGATCCACAGGCTCACGCACCAGAAGGCGACTTCCCACATCGAGAAGCCACGCAACCAGGTGCTCATCGATGTTAAGAATGATTCCAGCTGTTTCGAGAATGCCGTGACCAGATCGGGGTTGGCCAGAATGAAGATCGAACCGAATATCAGCAGTGCTGCCAGAGGCAGTATCACGTTGAGCCAGGGAGTACCGCGTGTCGTATCGCTGCGGTCACGGAACCGGTCGCCGTAGAAATTCAGGCCCCGCGCCCCTGCAGTAAACGTTTGGGCAGCGAACAGAAACGTCTCCAGCACATACGGAATCTGACCGGTCAGCGACATCGCAAAAGCAAACATCAATGTCACCCCGCACACGACGAGCAGGATGGACCCACACCAAAGCAGTTTGCAGGCTGCGAGGAGCAAAAGTGTCGCGACTGCCATTGTCGCGCCGGTCCTTGATCGCCGGGCAACACCCATCCAGATGATCGTTGGCCCGAAGACGAGCAGGGCTGCGAATCCCGCGAAACCTTCTCCCCGATAGATCGTCAGGTCACTCAGTACGACCAACAGCAGTAGGGCCAGAAGTTCGTGCCACTGAATTGGAGGTTGGTCGCGATGAGTCTTTCCGGGTTCCGCGAGATTGATATCGACCGTCATCGATGGACTGCGTGTCTTCGGAGGGGACCACTCGGGCATAGAAGCTTCTGGTTTGGAGTGCGTGTCCCGAGGCGGGATCGGCTGTTGAGGATCTGATGGCTCCGCCATGATTGACTCCTGCGAGGGTAAGATGCCGACGAGCGCGTGGCTCACAGACCTACTACGCTACCGAGAGCAAAGGGCGTTGGGGTAAAGTGGCCTGAAACTGAAAAAGAGTTTCACAAGGCAGGCCGCTACGGACCGTCAGAAGCATGTTGAGCCGCGCAGGCGAACTGCGCGGCTCAACTGTTGCGAGTTGTGGTGACCCAGAGCAGCAGTTACTGGGCGGCGGGCGGTGTGAACTGTTTTCGACCCGCCTGTTGACGCACAGCTTGCAGGACGGCGGTGTCCAGAGTATTGGCGCTCTCATCTCCTGTCTTCTCATTCGCTTTCGCCAGGAACTCCTGTCGTTGACGCGTGAGTGTCTGGATCTCTTTCTGGATGCGTTGTCGTTCCTCCCGTTTGGTCTTGATGAACTTCAGCTGCTCTTCATGGCTCAACTTGCGAAGCGGGGCGGGAAGCTCCTCGGGCTTGATGTCCTCCAGTTTGACGCTGTCCGATGCGAGAGCATCGATGAGATCACGGGAGGCTCGCTGATATTGGGCGGAGGCTTTGAATTGAGCCCGCTCGGCCGCAGCAGCGGGTGCGGCTGACAGGGCGTTCTCGTCCTGAGCTGCCTGCCGTTCGACGGCCTCGTTTGCAGCCTTCTGGTCACCGTAGAACAGGAAGGTGTTGTTGATCTGGATGCTCAACCTGGACAACTGATCGTCAAACGGAGTCGGGATGGAAACGATCGGTTCGTTCTGATCGATGAACAGGTACGACCCTTCCGCGAGTTCAGCTCCCTCTTTCCAACCGGTGTCGATGCCCACTTGTTCCTGACCGCAGAAGATGGTGGTGATAGTGATGCCTTTGGAGATCGATTCGCTGCACGATTCATGGAAGTCCACCGGCCCTTGCGAGAAGGGTTCGTTGCCCGCGATGACGATCATCTTCAGGTCATCGCCCGACGGACTCCAGTCGAGTTGGTCGATGGACTTCCCGATCACGGCTCCGCAGTATTCCTGTCCCCCATTGGTCGTGAGAGCGAACAGTTCTTCCGAAACGCGATCCAGATCATCGGTGAAACAGATCGCCCGGCGGATGTGCAGCGACTCAGCCGAGAGAGAGTCGTTGCCATACTCATAGAGCGCGACTTCGAGATGGGGGGCGCAGCCGTCACGCTTTGTATTCGCCAGCTCATTGACGATCTTCCACAACTGAGTGCGAGCCTGATTGATGAGGCCGTCCATGCTGTTGCTTGTGTCGAGCAATATGGCCAGTTGAATCCGAGGGCTTTCCTTGGGGTCTGCGATTTTTTCTCCCTTCCGTGTCGAAGGGGAAGCAGCGAGAGAAACGGAAGCCAGCAGGGCGAGGAATGTGGACAGACCGAGAATGCGGCGGATCATGGGGTGTCTCCGGAACAGACAGGATAGGCATTGAACCTCGATCACGTCGCCAGCGAGTGCAGCGGCATCAATCGAACGGCCTGTGCGTATGACGGACCGCGGCACCGGAGGATTCCCGGAATTTCCGAACTTGTGGAAAGAATCTTGATCTTTACCAATGGATCGCGAACAGACTATGCCTCACAGATTATCTGCATATGCAAAAAGCCCGGCGCGTCGGGAGACGTGCCGGGCGTCAAAATGTTGCATTGGGAAGTGATCTCACTTCTTCACAGGCTCTTCGCCGCCAGTGAATTGAATCTCCGCTGGCTTGAGAGGCGATGCATCGACCGGGCTTTCAAAGGCAACCTGTTTCGGCAGCGAATTTCTTCGGAGCGCTGCCGGTCCGGTGGTCGAACTCTTGACTTCACTCTTAATGGTTCCTTCCTGGAATGGACCGATTCCCATGACAAACCAGTTGTTGTCATCAGATTGCGACAGGGCCATGCCACCCTGTCCGAGCACCTGCCTCGATTTGTTGTCGATAGCCACCAAACCGATCTTCGCCGTGCCACTCTGGATGGTCTTGGTGAGCAGGCGGACTTCGGGAATCGTGAGCATGCCGGGGAGGGCGATCTCCGGGGTACCCAGGAAGGATTCGGCGGTATCGGTGCCGATGCCTCCGCTGCGAAGTTCGACAGTGATCTCGGCGTCCTCCGCCTTGTCGGTCAGTCTGGCTCCCGATGCCAGCAATCGATGACGCAATGAACCGACCAGATATGCCTTGTCGACGGAGTCCACATATTTCTCTTCGACGTAAACCATGTGGCCGCCGAAGGGGGTGAAATTCACCTTGTCGAGGGATTGGTCAATCGCGTTGGAGATCAACAGTTGTTCGACAGCTGTCCGAGCTGTGTTCGATCGCTTGGCAGATGTGCATCCTGATATGATCATCGGACACACCACTGAAAGAATCAGGAGTTGAGTATGAAGTCGCATCATCATTGTCCTTATCGACTGCGAAACAAAAAGTTCGTCGCCGAGGCCCGAGGCGAGCCGGCATCGTCCATGAAAGCCGAATAATTTGGGATTTGATTGAGAGGAGGGGAGCGTTGTGTATGTCATCAATCGAAGTCGGTCAACACGGATTTTGAGTTGAGAAACTGGTTGATTTGGGTAGGGAGCCGGAACAGGCCGTGTTGAGCAATATTCCGCCGAAAGCTGATGCGGCATGACTGACGATGAAAAGCTTGATCTGCTTCGGCTGAATCTGGTCTCGGGGATCGGACCCCGCGTTCAATCGCTACTGTTAGCCCGATTCGAGACCGCAGCGGCCGTATTCCGGGCTCCCGGTGATCAGTTGCTGCAGGTCGAAGGAATCGGTCCCAAGCTCTCCGCTGCGATCTCAACCGCCAGAAGCTCTGACATTGCTGATCGGGAGTGGGAGCGTTGTGAGCGATCGTCAACCACTCTCCTGTTTCGGGGAACTCCCGAGTATCCACGATTACTGGCAGAGACATGTGACGCCCCTCCGGTGCTCTATTGCCGTGGTGATCTGCTGCCACAAGATGAGTTGTCAGTCGGGATCGTCGGCTCACGTCGTTGCACGTTATACGGCCGACAACAGGCGGAGCGCTTGGCAGGGGCGTTGGCGCGGGCCGGGATGACGGTCATCAGCGGACTGGCTCGGGGGATCGACGCGGCTGCCCATCGAGGGGCACTCGCTGCTGGTGGTCGGACCTTGGCCGTCTGTGCGACAGGGTTGGCTCAACTTTATCCGCCGGAGCATAAGGATCTGGCACGCGAGATCGTTGAATCAGGCGCCGTGCTGAGCGAATCGCCGCTGGATCGTGGCCCGTCCAAGGGCATTTTTCCACAACGGAACCGCATCATCAGTGGCCTGTCCCTGGGAGTGATCATTGTCGAAGCGACTCGACAGAGCGGAGCCCTGCATACGGCACGGCATGCAATGGAACAAGGGCGTGAGGTCTTCGCTGTGCCTGGACGCATCGACAGTCTGGCAAGCATGGGCTGTCACGATCTCATTCGCGACGGGGTTGCTCTGGTCCGTGATCCCGAAGACGTGTTGGAAGAACTTGGTCCGCTGCTCAAGCCAGTGAAGCGCGGAGAGAACGATGTCGTACAGACGCCTCGGGAATTGGTCCTGAGCGATCAGGAGCGAGAGGTGCTCAACCTCTTGACGAATGAGCCACAGCACATCGATCAGATCGTCGCGGCGGGAGAGTTGGAAGCTTCGCGAGTGATGTCGACACTGACCGTGCTGGAGATGCGGCGCCTCGTCCATCGCCTTCCTGGTGGGATGGTTGTCCGCGTTTCCTACTGAAGTTCAGTTCAGATCCTGTCGTTGCTGCAGCGATTTGTCGAAGTCCGACATCTGACGACGGATTCGATCCAAGCCGGATTCGTACAGGGGCGTATGCCGCAAATTGACCGCTTTGATGGCCATTCTCTCGGCCTGGGCGAAGTTCTGTTGTTGTGCGTATGCAATGGAGAGATTGAACAGAGCGGCATCGTTCGCAGGGTTAATCGCGATTGCCCGCTCCCAGGCGATGATCGCTTCATCCCAACATTCACGACGAGCAAACTCATTGCCATTCCACACGAACGAGTAACCCGACACAAAGATCGCAGGTTTTGCGAGAGTCACTTCCTGCTCCAGCTTCCGGGGAGCCAGCATCTCCGAAAACTCGTCCACACATTGACTGGCCAGTAGATCCAGGACCTCTCGGTGTGTGTGTGTTCCCGGCTGACCGATGACGACCTTGCCATGGTAAGCGTGTGAAATTTCTTTTGATGCAAGGATCTCGCCGTTCTCCACATCGATGAGTCGAAATGCGATTGAGACTGTTGCATCTCGCATCAATGTTTGACCGGTTGTCTGAGATATCCCACTCTCTGAGAGTGGTTCTTCTGCACGGTCCTGCTCGTTCGAGTCGATGGGGCTGTCATGGCAGGATGACTCGAGGATTTCCCCCACAAGGAGCGTATCGACGTCGGATTCCCGTGCCGCATTGAGCTTGTCCAGCGAGAGTAGCCCCGTCCTGTCGGTGACTCCGGCCGTCCATTGGATTTCCTGCAAATCGAAGCGGTCGACAACGGTGTAATGCTTGTCCCCACTCAGGCTGGCCGTCAGTTTTCTCGTCGTCTCCTCTCCCTGATCCCCGTCGAGGCTCATGACACTGACCCGTCTGATGCCCGCGGTGTCGATTTCCGCAGGAGTCCATGCGGTGACGGTTGCTGTGTGCGCACAGCCGGACGAGAGCAGGGCTGCAAACAAACATGCAGCCGCCCATCGCACAAGATGCGATGTCTCAATAGGTTGTGTCATCAGCGGGGTGTTTGGCGAAAGGTCATCCGTTGCGGGACACCCTTCACAAGGAGGGGATTTGTGCTTATAGAGGATCTCAGAGACGTGAGGCAACGTCATTCAGGTCAGGTGTTGAGCGGATATCACAGCGATGGCAGAGCAGCAAATCTCGGTCAATCGCACTCTGGTGGGCCTGATCGCAGCGGCGTGTCTGGTCGCGGGTCTCTTAATTGGTTTTGTGGACGAGTTTGCAAATCTGTGGTGTGCAGCGTTTGTCAGAGTGGGACTCGTGATGGCAGCGTTATGGGTGGCACTTCCCTCCGGTGACAGGGAGGCAGCCTGGGCCAACATTTCGCCGCTCACTCTCGTCGGTATACTGTTGTTTGCCTTGGTCTTTGTGCGACGACCGCTTGTCTTTCTCCCGATTCTGATTGGCGTGGCTCTGATCGGTTTCTTCCTGCGACCAAGACGCCCTCCTGGACGACGATCTCCCAAGTCAGAGTGAATATCGCAAGGGATCGGGTAACGAGTTGATTGAGCAGTCGTTATCTGGAAAGTGCTGTCGCCGGAATCGTCGCGGTCTCTGTCGGCGGGCGAATCACCTCCAGTGAGACCGGCTGACCCGAACGGCGAAGCGCTTCAGTCCGACCGGCCACGTAGACGTCGGCTGTCAGTTTCACGAGTTCATCCTTCCGAGTGGGATGCACACCGTCCATGCGCCCTGCAATCTGTTCGACCCAGCCAGGTTGTTGTTGCATGGCTTGCCACATGACGTGGATAAACAGGCAGATCTCCTGGAAATTACGATCAATGATGGCATTACTGACAGGGGAGACAAGCTTGGCGATCGTCCCGATTCCTTGTGAAGGGAAGGAGACGAACAGTTCAGCCTGGTGAGTCACAAACGTACGTCCCTCACGATCGCTGGCCACCTTCGTCCGCAGATGCATGAGTGATTGGGCGTGAATCGCATTCTTGAGATACGGACTTTTGAACATCCCGTCGCACAGGACCAGACAACTCTCTCGGGAGTGATACAGGACGGTGACCTTACCAGTGGTGCCGTCTCTCGTATCGAGGTCGTATTGGATCCCGTTACGCTGGGTCATTTGCAGATTGGAAATGGCCATCGCCCGCCAGATGCTCACAGCGACATCAGGGTGCTCGGTGAAGTAGTCATGCACGCGCGGATCAAGTTCGCACTGATAGGCGGGAAGCTGTCGGAACAGGCTCAAGTCATCAAGCACGGCATTGGCGGCCTGCTGATGTTGCGGGTGCAATTGACGCAAAGGCAATGCTTCGATCGCAGTCTTGCGAATTCTGCGCGAAGACGAACCTTTTTCAACTTCGGTCACATGCGGTTGAACAGAGCTTTGCTGCTGGTGTTCATCAGCACCATCAACGGTTGCACTGATCAGAATGATTTCTTCTTCTGTCGATGCGGATTCCATTGCGGCCCGATAAAGGGCCTCTGTCGATTGATCGTTCACAGGAACCGGCAACAGCGTCGGTGCGGGCGCCGACTGGAGGGGAGTGTCTTCAGCAAATATGGCCGGTGTCACGAGTGATGACGAGAGGACAGTGGTGCACAGCAGTAACCGCCGCCATCCCGGCGACATAAACGTCAATAACATGCCCTTCCCCCTTGAGCCCCTGCTTGGATGCGATCGCCCCGGGCCGGTCGATCAGCGACTGACCGCTCAGCCGCGGTCGATCCACTCCGACAGTCTTACTCAACTCTGCCCGCAGAGCCCGAGGTCTCGGAACTCATTCGATGGATCAAAAAAACGCCGCCGCGGGTCATGGGTCGCGCGGCGACGTTTGATTTGCCCCCGCAGTTAGAATCGGCATAACCCGACAGGTCACACCACTCGAAATTGTTGAATCTGAAAGTCCTCTTGACGAGCGAACTTCCAAGAGACTCATGTAATGCAAGTCTCGGTAGATTGCCTGCGTGGCTTCGCTGTCGTCATTTTCCCTTCTGACCGTGAGCATTCGATGTTCTGCGTTCGAACGCTCACCAAATTTTCGGGAAATCGTGAAACAACGTTTTTGAACATGCCACAATCACACAAGCCGGCCGTTGTCCTTGTTGGCGACAGACTCGACTCTGCGACCGCTCTCGCGATTGTGAAACACGAAGGTTTCGACTGCTGTGCTCACTAGTTTGGCTCTGGACAATGTCATCATATCGAGTTGGAGGCCGCTGATCGTATCTGCGCAGCAGTCGGGAAATGACGACTCTGCCCTCTCCCTGTGAGGGAACGTGTGTATTCGAATTCCTCGACTCAATCTCTACGGGGCCTTCACTGTCGACTTGGATTTCGACTTCATCGTGAGGTCGAGTTCACCCGGCAGTTCCATACCGTTCACGGAGAGAGTGAGGCTTCCTGTCACGCGAAACTTTTGCTCCGTCTCAATGTACAAATTCTGCTCGGGATCATACCAAAGGGTCCCTTCGGAGGAGTCAACTTTGAGGTCGCTTTCAGTGACCTTCGCTGGCGACGCAGGATTGTCCGCGACGTGCAGAACAGCGGAATGAATCTTGACTGTGACTTTCTCCAGATTGTGTCCGTCCTTCTCTTCCGGGCCTGCATATGTGTACTCGGTGTCGAGCTCAAACGATTGCCCACTGCCCAAATCATGGTTCTCAGTTCGTGTCCATGTCTCACCCGGGTTCACCGGCTCGGTTGCGTAGCGGGACACTTCGTTATTGCTGCGATCCTTAAGTCGCTCGGGATCGGTATCGTTCTTGAAGATGTCGCTGACCCCTGTGATGGGGCCGCCGGTGTATTCCGCGCTCAGCACTTTGTGATCGGCCCCCATCTCGAGCTTCCATTTTGCCGGTGCTATCGCCCTCAGCATGTCGACAATCACGGCCAGCTGAGCATTGTCCGGTTCCACATCCGGATTATTTGAGTTAAACGCAACCTTCATCCCTCCAGGCAATGAAAGGTCTGCCTGCAGAACCTCGTACTCTCCGGTCGCCGTGTAACCACCTGTCGCCGTCGATGGGCCGATCGTCGTTACAATGGTCGCGAAATTGTTGGCCCCTGTCTCTAGCGGCATGCCTGCAATTGTCAGGGTTTGACTCGTCTCAATCTCCGCCTCCGTCCGGATCACAGTGCCCTGGGTTACACTCGGATTGTATCTCAGCGAAACCTGCGCCTCCGTTGACGCTGTGACGGACACGGCTACAAGACAACTCAACAGACGTAACATGAGATTTCCTCCTTCATCGGGTTCTGGAAAGACGTGAGAGCCAGTTGTTCGATTCGTAACGAGAATTATTGGCAACAACTCGGTTTCAGGGATTTACGCCATTCGGCTTCTGACCGTTTGATGCTTCGGCCATAATGCGGATTATTAGATCCAGGATCTCGATGGGCTTTGATGCTCCCGACACGATAATTGTATCGCACGGTCAGTACAATCCTGCGTCAAGCCATGACGGCACGGAAAGCCCTGTTTCCAGTGCCACACAGATACCCTTTTCAAGATGGATTTGAATCTGATCATGAAACATTCACACAAACCGGCCGTCATCCTCGTCAGCGGTGGACTCGACTCAGCGACCGCTCTCGCGATTGCGAAGCACGAAGGCTTCGACTGTTACGCTCTCTCGTTCGACTACGGGCAACGGCACCGCTTCGAGTTGGAAGCAGCTGATCGCGTTTGCGAATCCATCGGTGTCACGGACCACATCACGATACCGTTGAACCTGCGTGCCTTTGGAGGTTCGGCACTCACAGCCGACATCGACGTTCCCAAGGACCGACCCGACGACGAGATGACAGCGGGCATTCCGATCACCTACGTCCCCGCTCGCAACACGATATTTCTCTCGGTTGCCTTGGGGTGGGCCGAAGTGCTGGGGGCATTTGACATCTACATCGGCGTCAACGCGGTCGACTACAGCGGCTACCCCGACTGCCGCCCCGAATTCGTCGCTGAGTTCGAGACCCTCGCCAACCTCGCCACCCAAGCGGGCGTTGAAGGGACCGGTCACTTCCGGATTCACACTCCTCTCATCGATCTCACCAAAGCCGACATTATCCGCAAGGGCATCTCGCTGGGTGTCGATTACTCACTCACCCACAGCTGCTACGACCCCGACGAGAACGGCCACCCCTGCGGCCACTGCGACTCCTGTGTCCTCAGAGCCAAAGGCTTCGCCGAGGCAGGTGTCGAAGATCCACGTCGCTGATACTCGCTTGGGCACCTGGATCTGCGAATCATCGTGAGATTACAAACTAGGGTGTAAGGACTGTCTCCGAATGTGGTATAATTTAGGTCCCACCCATCAACCGGAATCGTCCTGCCTGCCGGTGTTGTTGGAGACTGCATGCGTCGTTCGTTTCCATTGATCTGTCGTGAGTTTTCGCAGCTCTCACGAGTCCCTCGTCGGGATGTGCTGCGCGCGGGGACGTTGGGGATGCTCGGTCTGGAGGGACTCGCATCGCAGGTGAGTGCGGGGCCAGTTGCGGTCAATGGGGCACCGGGGTTCGGTCGGGCGAAACGGTGCATCTTTCTGTTCATGTGGGGCGGGCCGAGTCAGCTCGAAACGTTCGACATGAAGCCGGACGCGCCTTCGGAAGTGCGGGGTGAGTTCGATCCGGTCTCGACACCCGTGCCCGGTCTGCACATTTGCGAGCACTTCACGCACCTTGCACCGTTGATGGACAAAGTAGCCGTCGTGCGATCGTTGACGCATGACGACCCGGCTCACCTGTCGAGCGGACACACCACGCTCACCGGTCACTTGCCGCCGGTCAACAAGAGCGACGCGGAGCCCCCCTCGGAGAAGGATACGCCTCACCTGGGGGCCATGCTGTCCAAACTGCGACCGGTCAGCGGTGGGATGCCCTCGTTCATCACCATGCCGTGGAAGGCCCTGCACCCTGCTGCCCCCGGCGGACAGGCCCCCGGTCAACACGGCGGCTGGCTTGGTCGATCGTACGATCCGCTACTGCTCGAAGGAGACCCCAACGCAGCTGACTGGAAAGTGCCGGCCCTCGCACTCAGTGACGGCGTCACCGCTCACCGGCTCGACGACCGCCGTCATCTGCTCGACGTGATCGACCGTCAACGACAGGCACTCGAACTGTCCCCCGTCTCGCTCGACCTCGACACGCAACAACAGAAAGCGTTCGGACTGCTGACCTCGCCGGACGTGCGACGTGCGTTCGATCTGCAGCAGGAACCGGATGAGGTCCGCGACGCCTACGGCCGCAACATTCATGGACAGTGCGTGCTCCTCGCCCGCAGGCTGGCCGAGCATGGCGTGCCGTTCGTCTCGGTCAACTGGCATCAGGACCACAAAAACTTCTGGGACACGCACGGCAACAACTTCAACCGGCTGAAGAACGACCTCATCCCCCCCTCCGACCGGGCCCTCGCGACGCTGCTCACCGACCTCGACCAGCGAGACATGCTCGACGACACGCTCGTCGTCTGGGTGGGCGAGTTCGGTCGACGCCCGCAGATCAGCACACAGCACGCCGGCCGCGAGCATCACCCCTTCTGCTACAACGGCCTGCTCGCCGGCGGCGGCATCACGGGCGGCGCGATCTACGGCAAAAGCAACGACATCGCCTCCCACCCCATCGAAGACCCCGTCTCCCCCCACGACCTCGCCGCCACCATCCTCCACGCCCTCGGCATCGACGCCACCACCACTCTCCCCGACCGCTCGGGCCGCCCCAGGTTCCTCTACGACGGCAAGCCTATCACAGAGCTGTTCGGTTGACACCTACTCCACGCTGGCGAATTCCGCTAGAGTCAAGACCGGGTTACACCGGTTGGCACAATCGCTACCGCGTCAGCGGACGGAAGTATCTGCGAAAAGCGAGCTGTGATCTGATGTCGTACGTCTACGGGAATGCTGCCCATCGCTTCGCGATAGGGGTTGCGACATTCCGTGGCACCCAGTTACCAGACGGAGTGAAACGGTGATGCCTCGTATGAAACAGATGTTGTTCTGGATGATCATTCTCTCGTGTTCCTTGTCATTCGCGATGGCAGCGATTCAGCAGTGGTGGTCCGCTCACTGCTATTTGCCACTACGAGACCGCAACTACCTGACTATCGACAATCGCTCTGCGCTCTGGGTCGTCCGTATCGGTGACATCGGTGGAATCCACGGGGTGGATATAGGACTGACAGACACCAACCCTCTCCTTAACGCGCTGCGGGGCAAGCATGTTCCATTTCCGACAAACTGGGTTGTTGATTGGTGCCTTGAGATACAGCGCCGATCCCCGTACTTACTAATATGCACTCCGCTCTACTTTCCGATGTTGGTCTTTGGGATCTGGCCACTTCGTCAAATCAACTGACGAGTTCGTGCCAGAGCGAAATCACAGACGGACGATCATACATCCAAAGCGTTATCTTCACCAAACATTGCGTGCTAACAGTCACTTGGCTGGGATACCCGATGGGATACGCCGATCGGCTCTCCCAGCCTACTTCGCTGTTGAAGATACTTACGAGAACTCCGCCAATACATCATGGCGATGATGAGCGCATCCTACGCCGCACATGTTAATCAAGGTTCGAGCGAGATGTATTCCTGTCCGTCAACACTTTCGCCTTGAGAAATCCAAAAAGTCGCCCGGACGCCTCGAACGTAAACGGTGTACGACTCCGTCTTCTCCTCAGGAACTGCAACCCGAACTGAGTACGTACTCCCATCACGTCGTTCTCGACTCTCATACACATACTTTATGACAGTGTATGTCCGAGTCCGCGTTTCAGGGCGAACAAACGGCTCCAAATGAAACTCCCCAGCAGGAGCGTCTTGATATGCACGGTGAAAATCAACCCACCCTATCGTACTGTCTACGTATCGTCTGGGAGATGTCCAACTTCGGAGAACCGTTTTGTATTTGCCAGGAGCTGCAATATTGAGGGCAACCAATTCATTGGCCTCTATTTTGAGTGGAGGCGACTGAAAACGATTGGCAGATTCTGGCTTGAAGTACAAGTCATAAGGTCGATCGGTCGGGTTTCCAATCATCAACTGCGATTGCGCGAAAGCACATGTAGCCGTTAACTGCCAGGCTAAACACAATACAATAGTTCTCATGGCACCACCTATTGGGATTGGGAATCTCGCATTCTGAATTATTGTCGAATCTCGGCAGACAAGGTATCGCCGCTGCATTTGATTATAATTGTCGTCAAGCGAGCGTTCCGCACATTCGCAACCCCTAGCCAGATTGGGGCGCCTAATTCCGATCGAAACGCATATATTCCGTACCATCCACTCTCAGAAAGAAATCCATCGACTGGCTCTTCCGTAACACCGTAAGCTGCCGGAAATGAGACTGTAGGACTGCCACCCTGCGTGTAGAAATGTGAGCAGTCGAACAGTAACACCCAAAGATCAAAGCCACTTTCATTAACACATTGCACTCCTACGGCGTCGGCGGGAAGCCGAGGAGTGTAACCAATGACTTGGGAGCGGTCTGGAAATCGCGGATCGTCCGACGGATTAACAAGTGGATGATCAGCGGGGAGCGAATAGTCAATCTCTTGATACTTTCTTTCACAAATCGGCGGAGTCGCATCTGCGCACCAACCCAGCATGTAACAAGTAACTATGTAAGTGATTCCTGCAAGTAACCAAAGCCACCACAACCACACAAAGAGCCATAGTATCGCGACAGATATTTGGACGAAAAGTCGAAGCCCTGGGATTGAAAGCAGTATCCGCTCAAGAAGGCTCGGTTCGCGCGGGATCGATGTGCTCTCGCCCAACGCTCTCCCATTGAGAAATGGAACCCAGTACTCTTCAATATGATCTCGATCAAAGAACACCCCATGACCACCATGGTAATCGCGTTCAGACAGCCGATGAGGACGTTCAAACCCATATGCACCTGAGGCGCCGTATCTTCCATTGAAGTGCTCGGCAATGATCGGCCAAGGATCACTGTTTCCGCGCTCGTTGATGACTGCCTCGTCGGTATCAGGTACTGACACACCATATCGATCCCGGACATCCCGCCAATCATACTGGCGGGAAAGAACTCCTCCGCAAAGGATGATCCGGTGAAATGCTGCGTCAGGATTCATTTGCAACAACCTACCGGTCAGGTGGCAACCAAAGCTGTGAGCAATGATCGAAATCTTTGCATGCGGGTGGTCCTTTTTTGCGCGTTGATACTGTGAATGCAAATTCGAGTACGCAGCCCCACCTAGGTCGAATGGAGAGATAAACGACAGTGGCCCGAACCAGCCGTAACGAATTGAGATGCATTTTGAACGCGGTATATGTTTTTCAAGTTGCGTTTTCACGCGTAATTGCCACCCCCCCATGTCTCTTATTCCGTGCAAAAGCAGAATTACATGTTCGACTCTTCCTTCAACCTCAGTGATCTTGCTGGCGCTTGTATCGATATTGGAATTCATCGTTACTGCATCGAATTCGTGGCGAGTAGGAGACAGACACATGCTCAATACTTAGTGTAGTTTACTTCAATCCTATCTGAGAATCGAGTTGGTCGGTTCCAGTTGCCCGTGTTCAACCAATTGATATGCGGGACGAACTTGTTCACCGCAGGGTGGCCCAGCCGTTTCAGGCTGGGTGACGCAGTCACAAGACGAACGTCACTGCGTGAACGAACTTCCAAAGTCTGTCGGACACGGAGTGTGAATCGTCCTATCGCTTCGCGACCCAACCGTCGTTACCTCCGGTCGAGCCACCCAGCGATTGACTTCTGCAACGAGAAGCAGACTGGTCGGGGCACTCGTGTGTGCATCGATCCACTCTCGCTCCTGCTCCTCCGTCAACTTCACCTCATCCGGTTCTGTGATCAAGTAGGAACTCTCACGGCTGACGTGCATCAGATGTTCAATGATGGCAAAAGCGTCGTCCGCAATCGCACTTCGTATGAGAACTCGATCGCCCGCCTTGCTCTGAAACTCCGTTTGTGAATTCACTGCCAACGTAGTCTCGTCAATGCGTGGCCGGGGCTTCGGACTTCGTCCTCCAGCCCCGGCCACACAAAGTTGACATTGTGCTTCTGTGAGATCAGTCTCGCTCAGTGTCAGCTGCAACCAGTGCCAACCTGCCTAAGAACGCTGTCACTCGGCTGCTCTGATCCACTCCTCGTTGAACCAGACGTGTTTGATGGTTTCGTTGGGTTTCGGCGTGTAGGTGTATGTGACATGGATCAGGCCGTCGCGAGTTTGGATGACGGTGGGGTAGGAGGCGTGCGGATTGTCGTCTGGGGGCGTGTGATTGTCCTCGATGCAGCGGTCCCATTTCCAGGTGTCGCCTTCGTCGTCGGAGAGGTACGCGGTCAAGCGGGAGCGGCCGTGGCGTCCGTCCCGTCCGTCCAGGTCGTTACACAGCAGGACCCAGTGGTCGTTCTGGAGTTTGCTGATCGACACGCTCGACTCGGGGTTGCGAATCTTCAAGTCGTGGAAGTTGCCCCACGTGAGACCGCCGTCGGTGGACTCGGCGACGCGGATGTAACGGAGCGGGCCTTTGTCTCGACCGTAGGCCATGAGGGTGCCGTCCTGTTTCTGGATGATCGCAGGCTGGATCAATCCATAGTCGGCCATGGGCTCGCCGTACTCCCATGTTTTGCCGCCGTCCTCGGTGAAGCAGGACAGCGACGTGCAGTACACATCCGAGTAGAGCCCGATCAGCATGCGGTTGTCCGAGAGCATGATGGGCTGACAGCGGGGCATCCAGGAGAGCATGCCGGGCAGGCGTCCCCAGACGGCATCCTGATATTCGGCCAGATAGGTTTGGTCAGTCCTCGCCATTCGCACGCCGTGTTCGAGACGTTTGCGGTACTTCTCCTCGAAGTCGAACATCGTGCCGAACTTCTCATCGACGCCCGCAGCCATCTTGTCCATCACAGCCGCAAGATTCGGCGGCTCGCGGAGGATCGTGTCGTTCCATTCCCATTTGGGAGGGCCGTCGGCCCCGTAGTCGGTCGAGGTGCGGCATTGGAGCAGGTAGGTCTCGCGGGTGTTGGCGAGGGAGGAGATCCACCACAGGTAGAGCTTGCTCGCCGGGTCGATGTAGAGCACGGAGTTCTGGTCGGGCAGGCCCTGATTGTCCGCCATGACGAACGGCTCGCTCCACTTGTCCGCGCCCTTGCGTTTGCGTGCGCCGCTGATGACAAGCGTGTCGTCCGTCTTCTCCCCGTGACCACGGAACCACGCGACCAGCAAGTCGCCGTTCGGCGTCTCGACGATGCTCGAACTGTGGTTGTGCATCGGCTCCGGCGGAAAGACGAGTTCGTCGAAGTAGACAGGCTCAGCAGGGGCAGCAGTTGCGATGAGTGTCGCGATCAGTAGTGGATTCATCGTCAGGATACCTTTGTCTGAACCTTCGCATCGGGGAGCGAAATCTTGCAGCAAGAACGGTCAGTATGTTGTTTACGATCTTGAAGCCTCAAAAGTCCAGTGGCAGAGCAGAGGAACCAAACAAAGTGAAACGGCTCTGTTACCAAGAACCATGAACTCGCTGTGCGACTGAGACATTGTGTTAGTAGATCGATATGACTTGTTGAGTTCCACCGCAGATTGGGATAGCTTGCATTTCAACATCAAGCGACGCGAATAGCGTGGCCCTATTGAGACGAATGCGAACTGCGGCGCATCCTGTTTTGTTTCGGAAGTCTTGTATTGCAACCTGTCACGATGCACTTCCGACTTGGTTTTCTTTATGTCTGACCAACTCAAATCTGATCATTCTTCCGAGAAACCTTCAGGGCCAGGTGCGGGAAAGCATCCGATACGACAACTGATTCTGAGCACGACGATTGTCGTGGTGCTCGCAGGTGGGGTGATCTACATGCTGGCTTCCCGCGAGGAACCAATGCCTCAGCCTCTTCGGCAGCCCACGGAACCGCAGATCGCGATGATCGAGGAGCAACCGGAGGATCGCTGGCAGCCTGGCGATTTTGTCGGCAGTCAGAAGTGTGCTGAGTGTCACTCCGAGATTGCAGAGACCTTTTCAGAGCACCCGATGGCAAACACGCTGGCAGCAATTGCTGACGATTCTCAGATCGAAGTTGTGGAAGGCGATGCTTCTGAGTTCGAGGCTCATGGGTGCAAGCATCGAGTGGAGCGTGACGGTGACCGGATGATTCACGCCGAGTTCATGACCGACTCCGAAGGTAAGCTGGTTTACGAACAATCAGAAGAGGTGCACTATGCTGTCGGTTCAGGCAGGAATGCCAAAACGTATTTGATCGACCGCGGTGGAATCATGTTTGAGTCTCCGATCACATGGTGGGTCGGCAAACATCAATGGGATCTCTCACCGGGTTATCAGGACAACCCGCGGGAACGCTTCAATCGCCGAGTGAGTGACGGTTGCGTCCAGTGTCATTCGGGCCGCGTTGCTCCTGCCGGTGACGGCACGTCGAACCATTTCGAGGAGCCGCCATTTCCGGAATTGGGAATTGGCTGCGAGCGGTGCCATGGGCCGGGCAGGCGTCACGTCGAAAAGATGGAGGCCGACGACGGGGACACCGACGTTGAATCTGCTGAGGAATTGCTGATCGTCAATCCTGCTCAGTTGGATGGGCATCTCGCTGAAAGTATTTGCTACCAATGCCACAACGAGGGGAAACGTCGCATCTTGCGAAAGGGTAAATCGTATCACGATTTTCAGCCGGGAATGGCGACTGAAGACGTTTGGACGGTGTTCGTTTCGTCGACGCCCATTGAAGCCGATGGAACCACTCCGTTTACGAGTCAGGCCGAGCAGATGCATTCCAGTGCCTGCTTTCGCGGTTCCAAAGAGCGGATGAGTTGCACGTCGTGTCATGATCCGCATCGAGCTCCCGATCCCGACGAGCGTGCTGCGTTCTACCGTGAACGCTGTAATGATTGTCATTCCGATCACGGATGCTCACTCCCGATTGCAGAACGGGAACTGCCGCCCGCTTTCAACTCGTGTATCCACTGCCATATGCCCTCGTCGGGATCGAGCGACATCCCACATGCATCTCATTCGGACCACCGCGTTTTGCGGAACCCTCACAATGGTCCGGATGTCGTGGAAACTTCAAACGCGGGCAAGGTCTGGTCGATCTTCGACGAAAGCGAACAGCGCCTGCCGGAGTGGGAGGTACAACGTGCTCGAGCGTTGGCGTTGTGCGAACAAGCGCTTGAGGATCGGGATCAGCGATTGTTTGATCAGGCTGTTGCGGCTTTGGACGCTGTATTGGCACGCGACCCGAACGACGTGAATGTGTTGCGTTCCCTCGGAGGCCTGTGCAGCTATGCGGGGAAAGATGCACAAGCCGCGATGTTGTTTGAAGCAGGTCTCCAGGCCGATCCACATGACGAATTAAGCCTATTGAACCTCGGCTTGATGGCCTCTCGAATCGGTTCATTCCGCAAGGGACTGCGCAGCTACGAAGCCTATCTGAAACTCAACCCATGGGATGCCACGGTGTTTGCCCCGTATGTGGTCATGCTTGCTAAGTCCGGTGACCTGCCGGCCGCTGTCGAGGCAGCCGAGCGTGGACTACGGCTTGACCCGACGGACCGGGAACTACGCCGCATCGCCGTGCAATTGTATGCGAGCATCGGCGATCAGCAGACGAGCGTGCAACATCAGGAAAAGCTGCGAGAGATCAGCAATCAACTCGACCCTTGGGATGAGAAGCATCAAGATCGCCTCCGAAAACAGATGCAACAGAGCCCTAAGAAAGCGCGGTAACAACGATTGGTGTCCGCAACGACCGCACGCTATTTCTGGTCTTCTGATCTATTTCGCAACGTCGACGAATCGGTACATCAGGATGTCATCGAGGTACTGTCCTGGCCCGAGCTTGACCTCGCGTTGACGACGTCCCTCTTCAGCGAAACCGAACTTTTGGTACAGCTGGATCGCGGGCCCGTTGGTCTCAACCACGGCGAGACAGAGTTTCTCAACGGCTGGATGTGCTTCGCTCCATTCGATCAGCGTTTCCAGCAAGGCACTGCCAACTCCGATTGACTGGTGATCTTTTCGTACGGAGACGCCGAGTGTGCCACGGTGGGCAAGTCGGCGGCGCTCACCGCAGGCAAAGTTCAGCATCCCGACGATGGCTCCATCGACCTCAGCCACGAGGAGCAGACTTGTTGGAGACGCAGCGTGCTGTCTGATCCAATCCTGCCGCTGTTCTTCGGTCAGTGTGAGTTCATCCGACTGTGAAATCAGAAAGGTGCTCTCCAGAAGAACACTCGTTGAATGGTCAATCAAAGCAGCCGCATCATCCAGAACTGCACTCCGCACGGTGATCAGATCACCGGACTTGCAGCGACAGCGCTTTGCTGAAAGGTAAGCCATTGAGTTGAATGTAATCTCAATACCGAGCGACGTATCACCGCGAATATGACCTAGTTGGTCAGTCCCGCTTTTCTCAATCCAGTTCCTCTCCCTCGGTGAGTTCGCCAGTCTCCGGTTTGGGCAGGTCTTCGTGGCGGACGACGTTGAAGATCAGTTCGGGGGTCTTGCGGCGGCTGATCGAGGCGGCGATTTCGGAGCGGAGTTTGCCGGTGACTGCGGCCAGTTTGGTAAGGATGTCGATCGCTGGCGTGTCATCTTCTTTGTCGAGTGAAGAGACCGTCACCAGCAGTCGGGACGAGTCGGGAGCCGGGTCGACGCTTTCGACGTACAGGCTGCGGAGCGTATCGTCGTCGCACTCGCCGCTGAGGACGTAGGACAACGTGTGCGAGACCTGTCGGCAAAGTTGACGGGCCTTGCGATCGCCTCGACCGTGCGTGCGGCGATCGAAGAATTTGCGCGGGTCCACCGCATCGTCAGGTCCGAGCTGGCCGGCGAATTCCTGTGGCTTGGAGTGTCGTCTGCGTTTGGACATGAAATGTTAATGTCGAATGTCGAAATCAGAAGGATGACGAAAGCCCAAATGTTCAAAGCTCGAATAAGTGGTCTCTTCGGTGATTCGTGCTTCCGATTTGTTTCGTCAGTTGGTACATCGAGTCCGAGTTTACCGAAACTGCCCTGCAACCTCACCCGACATCGCAGAAGGTTCGCAGGTTCGCAGATTCTCATGTCGTCCATCACCTTTTGTGGCGACCGGTGCGGACTTTGGCGGCGATGCGGGTGAGGACTGAGCGGGCGCGTTGGATGCCGTCGCGGGCAGCGGCAGCGTGAGCGGTCTGCATGTGCTGGAGGAGTGTCTGACCGGTCTTGCGGTGCTGTTCGAAGGCGAGTTGTTCCTGCTCCATCCCGGGGAAGGCTTGTCGTGGCTCGACGAATTGCACATAGACCTCCTCAAAGTGCTTGCGATTGCCGGCCGAGCTGGTGACGCCGATGTCGTATTCCCGAATGTAGCGACCGACCTGAAACAGGTTGTCACGGAGGAATCGACGTGCATCCTCCCAGTCTTTCTTGTCCTGAGCACTGCTCAAGAGTCGTTCGTCGGAGCCGAGATCGCGGTTGAGTGAACTGAGCTGGCCCTGGATGTCGCCCAGCTTACGACGGGCCGCATCGAGTTGAGTTTCCAGCAGGATGATGGACTGCCACTCCGTTGCGATCGCTTCGAGCGTGAACAGTTCGTTGCCGGTAGCGGGTGTGGATGACGCGGGCATTGGCATCATGGATTGAGCTGGCGCGATCGACATCGTCGGTGTCGCAACAGATCCGAAGTGAATCGCAATCCCCTGCGGTCCCGGATACGGCAGGGGTTGATCGAGCAGGGGATTCGCTCCCCTTTGCGACTCGTAGGTAATCCCTTGAATGGTCCACGCCTGCACCTGAGACGCATCGAAACCTGTAGAATGCATGACCATTCGCAACGTCAGTGCCGGACCATACACCTGATAGATGTTGTCGGGGACATTGATCATGACACTCTGTGGAGCCGCTGCTGGCTTGAACCATCCCCAGACCACACACCCCGGCAACTGGAGCACGCTGATCGGCTCCCATGCAACGGACGGCGGTCGTTCTGCAAAGTTCATCTCAGCCCACTGATTAGACACCAATATTTTCTCACACTGTTTCATCATACGCGACTTTGATCGACAGGCGAGTCCGAAGGAATAAGGATATCCGCGGCTTCGCAAACCGATCGAACATTGTGATGAAGAACCGCGAATGAGACGAATTCTGACACTCGTGGACTCGTTCTCTTGTCATTCGCACCATTCGCGATATTCGCGGTTGTCAAACGCTCGCGCATGGAGACGTCGTCC
Organism: Planctomycetaceae bacterium; assembly: GCA_020426325.1. GTDB lineage: Bacteria > Planctomycetota > Planctomycetia > Planctomycetales > Planctomycetaceae > JAHBXU01. The sequence continues at coordinate 31,858 of JAGQQG010000030.1, forward strand.
ATCGGCAGACGATCGACAGGCGATTCGGTAGACTCGATGTTCTGGTCCATCATTCAACGGCAACATTCATCCACATGGCGAAGAACGGAGACACAAAGCTCACGCCTATGATGCAGCGGTATGCGGAGGTGAAGGCGGAGACGCCCGGATCGCTGCTGCTGTTTCGCATGGGCGATTTTTATGAGCTGTTTCACGAGGACGCGCAGATCGCCGCGAAGGTGCTGGGGCTGACGCTCACGAGTCGCGACAAGGGGTCGACCAATCCGGTGCCGATGGCCGGCTTTCCCTATCACTCGCTTGATGGCTATCTCCAGAAACTGATTGCAGCTGGTCACAAGGCAGCCATTTGTGATCAGGTCGAAGACCCGAAGACGGCCAAGGGACTCGTGCGTCGTGAGGTCACACGGATCATCACCCCCGGGACACTCACTGACGAATCGCTGCTCGATCCGAAGGAAAGCAACTTCGTCGCGGCGATCGCACCGGCAAAGGATGCAATCGGGTTCGCATGGCTGGAACTGTCGACCGGACGGTTTCAATGCGAGGAGGTATCGAGGGGAGTGGGCAGTAGGCAGTGGGGAGTGGGGAGTGGGGAGGAGGGAGAGATTGACAGGGCTTCATCGTTACAGGGCACTCAGTACTCGGTCCTGCTCGATGAACTCACACGCATCGGACCGTCGGAAATCATCCTCCCTGAGTCTGCTCAGAATGACCCGGCACTCTCAACCCTCAACTCTCAACCCTCAACTCTCACCCAGCGTCCGCCGTGGTCGTTTGCAGCGAACGCTTGTCGCGAGACACTGCTGAAGCACTTCGGCACGCAAACGCTGGAAGGGTTTGATCTCGACGGGGAGTCACCGGCGATCACCGCTGCGGGGGCCTTGCTGGAGTACGTGCAGGAGACGCAGCGGTCGTCACTAGGACACATCACGCAGCTGGAACCACATCGTCGTGGGTCGTCGATGTTGATCGATGAGGCGACCCGCCGCAGTCTGGAACTGACGCAGACGCAACGAGGAGGGCAGCGTGAAGGGTCGCTGTTGAGCGTCATCGACGAAACGGTCACGTCAATGGGAGCCCGACTGCTCGCTGACTGGCTCTCGAATCCCCTGACGGATGCGGTCGCGATCAATCGACGGCTGGACGCCGTCGACGAACTGACGTGCGATTCACTGCTGATGCGTGACGTTCGAGAGCAACTTGAACAGGCGTATGACCTGCAACGACTGGCCGGGCGCGTCGCCACGCTGCGGGCGTCTCCGCGCGATCTCGGTTCACTGGCCCGCACTCTCGCGTTGCTGCCGAAGTTGAAGGCCAAACTCGCAGGGCGATCATCGGAACTGCTCAACACTCTCGAAGCACGACTCGATCTCTGCCCCGAAGTGCGCAGCGACATCGAGGTGGCACTCGTGGACGATCCACCGATCAACGTCACCGACGGCGGCGTCATCCGCAGCGGGTACAACTCCGATCTGGACGAACTCAAAGACCTCGCCAGGGGCGGCAAGCAGTGGATCGCACAGTATCAGGCGACACAGATCGAACGGACCGGCATCACGTCACTGAAGGTCGGCTTCAACAAGGTCTTCGGCTACTACCTCGGCGTCACGGCCGCAAACCTCGACAAGGTCCCCGACGATTACATCCGCAAACAGACGCTCAAAAATGAGGAACGCTTTGTCACACCCGAACTCAAGGAATACGAGGAGAAGGTACTTCGAGCTGAGGAGCGGGCCATTGCGCTCGAACAGGAACTGTTCAACGCCCTGCGCGAGCGAGTTTGTGGAGAGACACGTCGCCTGCAACAGACGGCTGAGACGCTCGCTCGGATCGACGTGCTGACCGCTCTCGCGACGCTCGCGGTGGCTCAGCGTTATTGTCGTCCGACGATTACTGACGAGCCGGTCTTGGACATCCGCGACGGTCGACACCCGGTGCTCGACCGTCTGCAACCGACGGGCGAGTTCGTGCCGAATGATGTTGTGTTGGGGTCCAGTGTCCAGAGTCCAGAGTCCAGTGAAGACGAACTTCAAGACACTGGACACTCAACACTGGACACTCAACACTCGACAATTGCTCTCATCACCGGGCCGAACATGGCGGGGAAGAGCACGTACATTCGTCAGGCGGCTCTCATTACGGTCATGGCCCAGATGGGGTCGTTCGTCCCGGCTGCGACGGCGACGATCGGCATCGCGGACCGCGTGTTTGCTCGTGTCGGAGCGAGCGATGAGTTGGGCAAAGGTCAGTCGACATTCATGGTCGAGATGACGGAGACGGCCCGCATTCTTAACACAGCGACTGAACGGAGTCTTGTGATCCTCGACGAGATCGGTCGCGGCACGAGCACCTACGACGGCATCTCACTTGCTTGGGCCATTACCGAGTACCTGCACGATGAGGTCCGCTGTCGCACACTGTTTGCGACGCACTATCACGAACTGACTGAACTCTCACAGACGCTCAAGCAGGTCGCCAACTGGAACGTCGCTGTCCATGAACAGGCGGGCGATGTCATTTTTCTACACAAGATCGTCCCAGGGGCGGCTGACCGCAGTTACGGTATCCACGTCGCCCGGATTGCTGGTGTCCCGCACGGAGTCATCTCCCGAGCCGGTGTGATCCTCGACACGCTCGAAAGTGACCACCACGACAAACAGGGCCGCCCGACGATCCCCGCCCGCGAGACCACCCGCGACGGCGCCCGACAACTCTCCCTGTTCGGCCCCGAACATCATCCCCTCGTCGACGAACTTAAGGACCTCAACCTCGATAACATGACGCCTCTTCAGGCAATGCAGGAGCTGGCTAGATTACGAGAGCAGGTGAAGTAACAAGCGTAGAGTTTCCATGCTATTTCAGATTTGGAATCTGAGATTTCAAATTGCTACTCGAACCTTACGTGAGATCGTGTGTCCTGATCGCGGAGTCTCCCATGACCGAATATCGCTGGAATCAGTCTGAACTCGCTGCCGGTTATGATGCCGGGGCGATGCTTGTGCATCCGTGTTACGTTCAGGTGCAGGATGCGATTCTGGCGGAGATGGGATGCGCGGGGGCGGCGGATGGGCTGGTGGTCGATTTGGGGGGTGGGTCGGGACGGCTGGTTGAGCGGGTGCTGGACCGCTGGCCTGACACGACGGCCTTAATCATCGATCAGTCACAGGCATTTCTCGATCTGGCTGCGATGCGGCTGGAGCGATTTGGGGATCGGATTGCCTTCGCTTGCAAACGGCTTCAGGACGATTGGCGTGACGTCGTCACTCAGCCGGCTGCTGCGATTGTGAGCATGTCGGCCATCCATCATCTGGACCCCGGTGAGAAGCAGCAGTGTTATCAGCGATGTTTCGACTCATTGCGTCCGGGCGGCTTGTTGCTGAACGGGGACGAGGTTCGGGCTGATGCAGACGATGAGTATCGTGGGCAAGTCGAGCGCTGGGCCGAACACATGCAGAGGCTGATCGACACGAACGCCGTCACGCCAGCGATGGCCGATGCACTGCGGGGATGGAGGAAGCGAAACGTTGAACAGTTCGCTGAGCCGCGTTCGAGCGGCGATGACTGTCACGAAACGGCAGCGACTCAGCTGAGCTACTTTGAGGCAGCCGGTCTGAAGAACACGGGGGTCGCGTGGCAACGTGAGTTGTGGTCGCTGCTCAAGGGCCAACGGGTGAGCTGAGGTATGCGGGCGCCGAACCTGGTAACCGACTTTCTCGGATCTTCTGCTCCTCGACACTGCCGGGGACGAACGATCTGATCTGAACGGAGTAACCGCCGCTGGCAGATGGGGGCATCATGCGTCGCTCAAGATCCACGCGACGTCCGGGGGCCACGTCCTCAGCCAGCCACGAGATCCCCCAGTTCTCATGTCTCACCTGCACGACGAAGGTCAGCGTCCGAAACGGCGAGAGGTTCTTGAGCTTGCCGGTTCCTTGGGTGACATTCCCTTTTCTGACGAGGCCCAGTTCCAGCACTCCCATCTGGTCTTGCGTGACGAGCTTGCCGACTGCGGGCTTACGTGGTTCGAGACGCACACGCTGCTTGCGTGATTCTGTGGCCAGTTGCTGACCGATGATGTTTTCCAGATCGCCCGGTGAGATGCCGAACGTTGACTGGAAATCGCTGAGGCGTCGATCTTGTGACGTGGGCGAAAGCGGAGGAATCGTCCCCATTTGCTGAACGAAGGCTGTGTACTCCGCCGGTTTCGTCGTCACGAGGAGCCAGTGCAGGCACCAGGCGAGTGTGTAGGCATCGCCGGCGAGCACGTCGCCATGAAACGGGTCGTCCGACTGAATGACGTCCGCGAAGGTTACGGAGAACTTGCGACGGGCGTTGCCGCCATACAGCCGATTGATACGGGTCGGGTCGACATTGATCTTGGCTCCATCGTTTTCAAACCCGGTCGCGATGCCTTCTCCGAACCACTTGGGGATGGGAGCCAGCCTCTGCATCACTCCGCGGTTGTAGACCTGCTGATGAATGGCCTCATGCAAAGGGACCGCAAACGAATCGCACTCGTCGAGACGGATGGCGAGCCAGTTGGATAAACCAGAATAGAACCCGGAGATTGCATTGGCGGAGAGTCCGCGTCCGCCGGTCGTCAGGTTGGTGTATTCGTTGAAGTCCTCGTTGGTCTCGAAGATCAGCATCACGAGCGGAAACTCCGGCGGAGCGACCGGAATCTGCATGTCGTCCATAAATGTGGTGAACACACGATCCACCGACTGCATGAGAGACATGGCTTTGTCGAGGAATTTTTCCATCCGTTCTGCGGACTCTTTCGGTAAAGGGGCCGTCAACACCACACCCACGACGCAGGGATCTTCAATGCGGACCTTCAACAGTTCCGGGGTGAAGGTCTCAGCAAGACGTTCGGCCATCGCCTCAGCAGTTAACGGAGTGGGATCATCACCGGGCACTCGTTTGCTGACCGACTCCTCAGAAACGAGTCGCCAGCGTCCGTCGTCCTGTTCGAGTGCCAGGAACCCCTGGCCTGTCCCCGCCAGCCTTGCGTTGACCGTCTGCTCTTTCCCCTCAGCGTCAACGTACGTGAACTCGTCCGACTGGCCATTGCTGGTTAGCGACGACAGCACAACGATAACGAACAGCACGCGGAGATGTGACATGAGATTGACTGCTGGGGAAGAGTCACGACACTGACAGAATCGTCAGTCAGGGACCCTCAGCGTATCACACCACCGTCAACGGATTCCAACCCGAGGTCAACTTCGTTTGAACATCGAAGAGAGTCGGTTTCGGATGCGGTAACTCTGGAAGTCATAGAACTCCCGAAGTGGTGCTTCACCAACAGGTCTCGGCGATTCGCCATTTCGCCGTCGACGGTCATTCAGGGCGTAGAGCACCTGGCGGCGGTACAAGTCGGGGGTGCGGAAGGTAATGCTGTACGAAATCGACACCTCGTCGCCATTCTCGACCCAGTGCGGGTACGTCACCGGAAAATGCAGGCCGTATCCGGACTGAAGATCAAACGTCCAGCCCTTCTCGCGATTGGCGTCCTCCAACTGGAGATTGCGCTCCTGATCATCCGAATCGGAATACAACTGTTCGAGGTCCTGTTCGCTGAGGATCGAGCGATCTCGCCCATCGAACATGCGAATCTTCTTGGCCCCTCGAATCTGAAGCAGGAAGTTGTGCTCCGGGTCGATGTGGTAGGGCGTGACAGACCCGGGTGATGTCAGGAAGATGAACGACTGTGGGCTGCACATTCCGGGATAGATTGGCTCGGAATGAACAGCCACCTCTGCCAGACATCGCTCCAACAGATCGGCATACTCCGGATCCTGCTCGACGTACTTCAGCACCAGCCACGACTTGCACTCGCGTATGCGGCGGATCGTCTCCGCAGCCGAGAGGCCGTTCGCGGGCGTCTTTCCCGGCTCGACGACCACGGGCAGATTCCCTGCGTTGTATTCGATGTGTTTCTCGGGCAGCGTTTGTGCCAGCTGCAATAACCGATCCACGTTGAACAATGGATGGTCACACAACTGATGCTCAATGAGGAACGGTTCCCGACCGAACTTCTCTGCAAACAGACCAGGATCGATGTCCAGCAGACGTCTCTGACCCGCGACGGGAGGACAAGAGGGTTCCGACCGATTTGAGGTTTCAGCAGATTGAATCATGGGAGGACTCTTGAAGGTCAATGCACAGGGTTGTGATGGACTCGTCGCAGACAGAATTTTCAGTTTTTCGCTTGTGGCAGCAGTCGTCCGAGTTCGCGTTTCGCAGCACGCAAGACGGGGTACATCGCCAGCAGGGCATCGCTCCCGAAGCGGCCGCTCGAGACGAGACGGGTCTCAATCACACGCCGTTCTTTCCAGAGACGGTCGATCATGGAATGCCTCGCGACCGCACACGAATCCATCCAGTCGGTTCGTTCGGATTCGAGCAAACGTCGAATGTTTTCCAGTTCCAGCTGCACGCCGGGCGACTGCTTGGAGTACTTCTCGTCGTAGGCGATTTTGAAGGCATAGGCCCCGCGTCCCATCAGGAAATTACACTTCAAAGCGATCGGCTGTCCGTCCAGAAACAGGCCGAGCATGTCCAGCTGATCGCGTTTTCCTGCTTCCCGCGTGATGTGGCGAAAGATTTGCTCGTCCTCTCCGGAAGTCTTCAGCGCTGTCTGCCCGCGCCCCTTCCACCCACGCGATTCCAGTTCCAGGAACTGATCAATCCAAGGTTCGACATCGTCACCGGAGTTCAATGATCGCACCTCCAGTTGTCCCATGCGTTCGAGTTGACGTCGCAGCCGGCCAAACTCTCGACGCGTGTGCCCCGGCAAGGAATCGAGATAGTCGTCATAGGTTCCTCTGCGTCGGATGAACGCTCGACAGTAACGATTCACGGCAAAGCTCGTCCGCTCTGTTGAGTCAAGCAGATGGATGAGTGCCTGTGACATGGCACGTTCGCCGGGAATCCCCTGCAGTTCGATCGCCGTCGCGGAACGAGATTCCTTCAACCAATCAAACAGCGCGGACAGTGCTGGGATTTCATGCCCGGCTCTTACCAAGGGCGTGTTCAGAAACAACAGTCGATGTGTCCAGAGTTGCCAGACCGTGATGGGCAGACCATAACAGCCACGCCGCTTCACCAGAGGGAAGACGCCAATCAACAGGGGCGACTCAGTGATTGGCGAAGGTTGCTCATAGATGAAGGCGACTCGCGGACGCTCGTCCGGAGGCAGTTGTTCCCAAACTGCCAGTAACATCCACCATGTCTGAAACACATTGGCCTCAGCCACATGTTGTCCGAGGTCTCCCCAGTCCAGTCGATGTTGTCGGATGTCCTCGAGTTGCTCAGCGAACTCAATCCACACGTCGCCACTCTGACGCACGGTCTGTGTGGCCGATTGAGTGGACTTGCGGTCCCTCTTCGGCTGCGCGTCGGCAGAAGACGTTCGCTCCGGGAGTTGAGCAACGGACATCGATACGGACCAGTAAGGCAATAAACTCACTCAGGAAACACAGCTTCCTGACGACTAAAGACCCTACTTTGTAGACAGGATGGTCGTCTGATGTGCTTCCAGCTCCGCTTCGATCGATGCGAATCCGGTCTTGCCCGATCCTCACAATCGTCCCAACAGTCACGATCGAAATGTCGCCGGGAGAACGCGCCCCGTGTGGGTGTCACTGTCAGCTGCGTGTCTGCGAAGTGAGGTGTCTCTCATCGACTGCCATGCACTACTCAGCTTTTCCGCTCGTCACGCGGTCGCTCAGATGGTTACGGTTGTTCCGCAGCGAGATGTTCTCAGGGTCTTCCCACGCGCCGGGGGAGTTGACCACGACGACCGGTTTGCCCGTATTGTCGTCGATCCGGATGTTATCCTGTACGACTCCGTTGGTCGACTTTCGCCAGCAGTGGATCGCCTGTCCATCACTCTTGATGATGTTGCCGATCACTTGGTACTGGTCCAACTGGAAGTTCGGCTCCAGAGCTGTCTTGCCTGTGACCATGTAATTGAAGTTGCAGCGGACATTGCGGAGATGTCCGCGATGGGACGGATGCCCCAGCAGATACGCGGCCCCGTGAGGGTTGAGCGTGCGTGTGTAGACGATCGTGATGTCTTCTGCATCGAACGACTCGCCTGGACCAACGTCACCGCCGCGCAGGAATTCGCCCGTGTGTTCGCCGTAGAGCATGACGGACCGCATGGTGTCAGTCATGGTGATGCCTTCGATGTGAACTCCACGGACCCGGCCATGCACTAGCACGCACGCATTGATGTTCTTGACCAGTCCACTGGGCACGATGTTGTTCGACCGGTTCATGTCGATCGTCCCGTCTCCCACGATGCGAACGTTCTCGACGTACTCCGGCTGTGTGCCATGACCGATGCGGATGCCGTAGGCCTCTGGCCCGTCATACGAAAGGAACCACAAGCTGCCCCGGTTATGGCCGGTCGTGCTGTCAAAGCGAATCGCAACTCCATGTGCGAGAGGTTGCCAGTCGCCGGTGATCTGGACTTTCGTACCGCGTGACTCTTCCCACACATCGCCTGCTGACCACTCGAACGTGTCCGACTGCCCGTCCTTTCCCTCCCCATCAATTTGCACTCGAAAGATGATTGGCCCAGTCGTCAGATCGAACTCGCCTCCTACTTCAAGGTCGTTGAGCTTCTTGGGAGCCCCGTGATCGATGGTGATCTCCGGCTCCGCTTCGAGTTGAGTCTCGCCATCCGCCAGCTTCAGCACGGCGCCCCGCTTCAGCTCGATCGTGATTGGTTTGTCGACATACAACAGCGACCGATGTTTCCCCAAACGGTGTTGATGCAGTCCCGATGCGAAGATGAGTTCGTCTCCCGCAACGGCACGATCCAGCACTGCCTGTGGATCATCGCCGGGTTGAACAGTGTGTGTGTCCGCCTGAGCGAGCGAGCCAAGGGAATTCACCGACACCCAGAAAAGCAAGAGAGTCGCAGTTGTTCTCCGCCACAGCATGCTTATCCTCCCATTGTTGAGATCATCGCAATCTAGCATGCACCGGTCTCATGTGTGGAATGCCCCCCCGCAGCTCATGAGAGGGGTCGTCTATGAGGTTCGTGATTCCGTCACCCTGGATACTTAGATCGACAGTGTTGACGGAAGAGAGACGGCTTCGCAAGCGAGTTGAGAAGAAACGGAGTGTCTCCAACATCTCGTTTGGAGGTGCTCACACGACGAAGATCGCTGAAAGATCACTCGCTCTCAGTTCGCAACCAGTACACGTGATGGCTCACGCTCGGGCAAACTGATTTCTCCGAAGACGGTTTGCATGCAGTACAGAAATCGCAGCCGACCAGCCAAGCGAGGAATGCCGACATGCATCCGCACTCGCGATGGTCCGAATGCCACACGTCCCTCCTTGTGCCACTTTCCGTTATGCAACACTTCGTATCGGTCGACTTCGCAGACCGCGAGCAGAGCGTTGTTCAAGTCATCCCTTCCATTTTTCGAGGGAATGAACGGAACGATCAATGACTGATCCCACTGATGAGGAAACCCGTCCTCATCCTCGTGACCTGCGGCCGGAGTGATCGTGAGTTCCATCAGGAACCAGTCTCGCTCACCCCAGAGCGGTTCTATCTCTTCAGCATAGTCCTCATTGGACTCGAGGTTCGCAGGAGTCTCCGCAGGTTCCAGCGATTCGAGTGTGACGACCGCGTTTTGGAGCGGTTCAGCCATCTCGGCCAGCATGCTGCGAACAAACAGACGCATCACCAGCGAAGCCAACAGTTGTCCGGTCCAGGGGAGCGTCATGATGCCTGCTGCCACGATGGCAACGCCGATCCAGCCCCACAGGTAGATGGCTCCGGCAGCTCCCAACACGGTTAAAGCCAGCACAAACATCAGTCCGTAAATCATGCCATACCCCGTGACTTCTCTTGGAGGAAAACGTCTGAAAGCGGATCTCTCACTCCCGAATGCTATCTCTCTGAAATGGGACGTCAAACTCCCGATACTCGAATCGACGCTTTGTCCCTCAGACCAAATCCCTACGACACGCATATCCGGCCCCGGACGTGATGTCGGTCAGCTCGCCTCAGAGCGAGGGATTTGCCATGATTGGATGATGAAATTCCGAAGACTTTACCCGTTGTTCCTGACGCTGGCTTTGATCACTGAGGCGAGCCAACCCGCATTGGCAGAGTGGTCCCCACCCGAAGCTTTGGACGATCTCCCCTCCCTGGCTGACCTGCCGGAGTTGATGACGTTTTCCGATGGCAGTCCGGTCCACAATGCCGTCGATTGGGAACGCAGGCGAGACGAACTCAAGGCCATGATTGAGTATTACGAGTACGGTCACTTGCCCCCGCGACCGGATCAGGTGACGGTCGAAGATCACACATCTGGTCCGATCGCCAGCTGTGAGGGGGCCGAGGAACGTCTGACGCTAGTGATCGGGTCGCAAGATCAATTGCGCATGCGGATCGCAGTCTACAAGCCGCAGGCGGACGGCAAACTGCCGGTCATCATTCGAGAGGAACACGCGCTGGGGCACATTGAGGAAGTGCCGTCGATCCTTGCGAGAGGCTTTCTGTTCGTTGAGTTCGCGCGCGAGGATCTCGACCCTGATGAGCCTGATGTCATCGGGCCGGCTCAGCAGGCTTATCCGGAATATGACTGGGGGACACTCGCTGTCTGGGCATGGGGAGCCATGCGAGTCGTCGACTACCTCGAAACCCGTGATGATGTTGATCTCACAAAAGTCGGCATCGTTGGTCACTCACGCGGCGGGAAGATGGCGCTTTTAGCTGGGGCTCTCGACGAACGCTTCAGTCTCGTCGCTCCCAATGGATCGGGATGCGGTGGAGCGGGCTGTTTTCGGATCGAACAGGAGAAGGTGGAAACGCTCGAACTGATCACCCGCCCCGAACGGTTTGGGTACTGGTTCCATCCACGTCTCCGCTGGTTCGCAGGCCAGGAAGACCGGCTTCCCATTGATCAGCACTTCCTCAAAGCGCTGGTCGCTCCACGGGCGTTGATTTGCACTGACGCTACCGAAGACATCTGGGCGAATCCTGTCGGAAACGAATCAACCAGCCGCGCGGCTCAGCCGGTGTTCGACCTGCTTGGTACCGCTGACAACAACGCTTTGCACTTCCGGGAAGGCCAGCACGACCTCACCCCTGCGGACTGGACAGCCATTCTGGACTTCGCGGACTGGAAGTTTCACGACAAAGTTCCCGAGCGGACTGCTCCGTACTTTTCGCATCACGAAGTGCAACAATACAAGTTGCTTGATCCTTGAATTCTGTTACGAGCCATTCCTCTCGGAGAAGTTGATATGACACTGCTGTCTGCATGCCGACGACGCTGGTTCACCGTGAGTATTGCGACCCTGCTATTGATTAGTGGACTGCCGGTCTTTGCACGCGAACATCCAAACATCGTGTTTATCGTGACTGACGATCAGGGACCATGGGCAATGGGGGCCGCAGGTGATCCGAATGCTGTCACACCGAACATGGATCGGCTGCGGGCCGAGGGCACTCAGTTGACTCACTGTTACACTCCGACGCCCGTCTGCAGTCCTGCCCGCGTCTCGATCCTGACGAGTCGATACGGGACGGAACTTGGCATCACTGATTTCCTCCCCCGCCTGCATGAGGGTCTTCCCGGACTCTCACCCGACGTCCCCACCTGGCCACGTGAACTGGCAAAAGCCGGATATGCGACCGCATTGATTGGCAAGTATCATTGCGGCGATTTCCCCGAATCACATCCGACTCGAATCGGCTATCAGGAGTTTCGCGGGTTTATTCACGGAGGCATGGTCTCGCAGAATCCAGAGGTCGAGGTCGATGGACAAGTGCGGACAATCGAAGGTTGGACGCCCGACATTCTGACCGACTTTGCTCTCGACTACATCCACAGACATCGCGAAGGCCCCTTTGCGCTGTCGTTGCACTTCTGGGCACCGCATGCCAATGCAGGAACCAATGAGGAAGGTGATCGCACATGGCTGCCACTCAGCGATGCCGACCTTTCACCTTTCCGTCAGCTCGACCCGCTGCTACCCGAGCCTGACTATCCGGACCTCGACATTCCGCGAACCAAGCGCATGCTCCGGGAGTACCTTGGCAGCGTGCATTCCGTTGATCGCAACCTCGGGCGCGTGTTGAACCTGCTGGACGAACTCCAGCTTACGGAGAACACGGTCGTCATCTTCACGGCGGACCACGGGTACAACCTTGGTCATCACGGGATCTGGCACAAGGGGAACGGCCGCTGGCTGCTCAAGCACGATCAGGGCCATCGTGCGAATATGTGGGAACAGTCACTCCGCGTACCTGCCCTCGTGAAGTGGCCTCATGAGATTTCAGCGGACTCGACCGTCACACACTCGGTCTCACATCTCGACTGGTTCCCAACCATTCTGGCGATGGCTGGGGTCGATCTGCCGGAAACCACCCTTCGCGGTCGAAACGTACTCCCTCTGCTCAAGGGTGAATCATTCCAGGGAGATGAAGAGTTCTTCGCCCAGTACCGCATGCGGGAAGACGACGGCGACGGAGCCGACATGCGCAGCTATCAGACCGATCGCTGGAAACTCATTCGCTACTTCCGCAACAAACGCCCGGATGAATTCTATGACCGCCAGCAGGATCCTGAAGAGTCAACCAATCTCCACAAATCGACCGCTCCCGAGATCCAGGCAGCGATCACCGAGCTCAACGCCAAGCTGAAAGCTGCCATGGAACGGATCGATGATCCGCTCATTGCTGCAAAGAACAGTGAGTGATCACTTCTCGACAAGCCGTCAACACGAAAGCACCCCGGCTGCTTCGAGCAGCCGGGGTGCTACTGTGTGATCGTTCAAATCGAACGCTCAATCCTGTTGGACACTCTACCCCGCGTACTCGGCAGAGAAGAACTCCTTGCTCGCAGCGGGAGCCGGCTTGATCGTGCGGGCGCCTTCTGACCAGTTCGCGGGACAAACCTCGCCGTTCTTCTCAAAGTACTGCAAAGCCTTGACCATGCGCAGAGTCTCATCAATGCTGCGACCGAGCGGCAGATCGTTGACCACCTGATGCCGGACGACGCCGTCCTTATCGATGAGGAACAGACCCCTGAGCGCGATGCCCCCTTCGAGCAACACGTCGTAATCCTGCGAGATCTTCTTACTGAGATCGGCCACGAGCGGGTACTTGACGTCGCCGATGCCACCCTCGGTGCGGGGTGTGTTCCGCCAGGCGAGATGGCTGAAGTGACTGTCGATTGATGCTCCGATCACCTGCACTCCCAGTTCCTCGAACTCTGCAATCCGATCGGAGAATGCAATGATCTCCGTCGGGCACACGAACGTGAAATCGAGCGGATAGAAAAACAGGATGACGTACTTGCCGCGATAGTCGGACAGCTCGATGTCCTTGAAGGAACCGTCGGCCATGACGGCTGTCGCCTTGAAGTTGGGGGCTTCTTTCTGAACCAAAACTGCCACGTTACATACTCCTCTTAGAGGTAAAGAATCTCACAAAGCGCACGTGATTCCCTGAATCGTCGTTACACCTGCGAATATAGTCGCTCCACCTCTCCTGTCCAACACTCGTGCAGGGTGGGACTTGACGGACGATGCTCTGAATCCGGAAAGTCTCTGGAGCGGGGGGGCAGGCGAGAGCTTTGAACGCCGGTTGGGAGGGGAGACAATGCTGATCCATCTCTCGTCACTATCGAGGGATATCTCTCACAGCCTACGAGAACAGTGATCGAACCGGCTGTCCTTTGGAACTGCGGACAGGGCGGCCTGTGGGATGCGTGATCTCGGCATCGGGTGAGAATCCGAATGCATGCAGGATTGTAGCTCCCAAGTCTTCCGGACGGACCGGTGAGTCCTTCACGTAGGCGGCATGTTCGTCGCTCGCACCATGGATCGCGCCGCCCCGGATGCCGCCGCCTGCCAGAACCGTTGAGTAACAGGGGGACCAGTGATCGCGGCCTGCATACTGGTTGATCTTCGGAGTGCGACCGAATTCCCCTGTGACGACAACCAATGTGTCGTCCAACAGGCCGCGCTCCGTCAGATCGTCAAGCAGGGCGGAGAAAGCCTTGTCGAAAGCGGGACAGCAATAGTCGCCCCGGATCATGTCGACTCCGCTGTTGTAACCTCCACACACGTCCTTGTCGCTTCCGTGATTGTCCCACAGGTTGAACTGACATCCATCCTTACCAAAGTACGTCCAGAACACATTGACATACCTCACTCCAGACTCGACGAGGCGACGTGCGAGGAGAAAGCTTTGTCCGTACTCATTGCGACCGTAGCGATCGCGGAGCGAGGTGGGCTCGCGTTCGAGATTGAAAGCACCGCGCACTTCCGGTGAGGCAATGAGGTCAAACGCTTTTTCGTATTCTCCTGCCAGCTGATGCGTCGCTGCAGAGTTGATCGTTTGTCGGAGATCGTGATCAATTGATTGCAGTAAGCTCCGCCGGGAGTCGAAACGCACATCGTCAACGCCAGTCGGTGATTTCAGGGACCGGATGCTGAACGACTTGTCGGCGAGCGAGTCCTTCTTGTCTTCATCGATCAAAAACGGATCGTGAGTCGCCCCGAGGAAACCGCCGGTTTGTCCTCGATAGTAACGGCTGCCGGTCGTGAAGGGACGCGGGACCGTCACCCAGGCTGGCAGGCGACCTGTCTCACCCAGCAGGCTTCGCAGGATGCCTCCCATTCCGGGATGATCGCTGCGTGATGGAGGGTCTGCGGGGCCCTTGTCTGTCGAGTCAGCCAGCAACGTGTACTTGATGCCGATGTCGTGCGCATTCGAGGAGTGGGTCATCGACCGAATGATCGCAAACTTGTCAGCACGCTGAGCTGTCAGCGGCAACAGATCACCGATGTGCATGCTGGGGACATTCGTCGCGATCGGATTGAACGGCCCGCGGATCGAATCGGGAGCATGCGGCTTGGGATCCCACATGTCGATCTGCGATGGCCCCCCGCACAGAAAGATGTAGATGCATCGCTTAGCGGTTGCTGGATGACTGATTGGTGAAGCAACGGTTGCTGCCTGCGTGCTCGGCAGCGACAGTCCCAACGTGCTCAAACTCCCCCAAGCCAATGCCTCCCGCCGTGACATCTGAACAAGCTGACGGCGAGTCGCGCCGGGATTGGTGAACAGAGACAGCATGCACGATGCCCCACCAAAGGGAGAAGCCGACCTAGTGCCCCATATTAGCCGCTCCCGGGGTAATCGTCGACACTTCGTATGTGAATGGCATCAGCGATGACGTAACCATTGGCAGCGTCGTTCAGTTCAACAATCAATTCCGAGCCTGTGATACTTACGACAGTGAGCACCTGCCAGTTACTTCCGGTATCCGTGAAGTCGCTGGGGGCTTGTTGTTGATTCACAGCGATGGTTTGCAACACAGGCCCTTCTGCGCCGTCGGAGATCGCGAACGGAGCATTAGTCGCTCGATTGGAGAAAGCAGACCAGGTTGCCGAGACCTGGTAAGCTCCCGGTGTCAGGCCTGTGATCGTCCAAGTAGCCGTGTTCGTTCCAATCCCTTTTGTACTGTGCAACAGGTCCAGTTCATGACCGTGCTGAATAGCGGAAGGCTTCCAGTTGCCAGTCGTCGAGAAGCCGTCGTCTCCATCGTCGATGATCGCCTCGAAGGGGAGCGGTGGCTGGGCGGGTTCGTTCGTCGGCTCCAGTCGGATGGCATCAGCAATCACGAATCCGTTTGCTGCATTCGACAGTTCGACCACGATTGTATCCCCTGTGACCTCGACGATAACAAGGTCCTCCCAGTCACTGCCGGCGTCGGAGAAATCATCCGGCTGCTGCTGCTGATCGATCGTTGTTTCGTGCAGAACATGTCCACCGACACCATCCAGGACTTTGAACGGACTGTTGGTTGCACGGTTGTCATGTGCTGGCCACGTTGCCGAGATGCGATAATTTCCTCGGGGGAGACCGCTGAACTCCCAGCGTGCGACCTTCAATCCAGAAATGGATGACGAGTTCTTCAGATCCCCGTCACGACCATTCGGCAGCACGGGCGTGTTCCAGGTGCCTGCCGTGGAGAACCCAACATCGCCGTCATCCATGATCCAGACGTCCGAGAGCAGGATCCGTGCAGTCGCTAAACCTTGCGTGTACACCGCGAACAGATAGAAACCTTCTTCCTGATCAGCCTGCCGGGTCCAGCCTGTTCCCATGTCGATGAGATCGTCCTCGTCGACGAGCACTGACACCGTGTTGCTGTGTGTGCTGAGATTGAGCACTTCGCGGGCATCCAACACAAGTGTGTTGCTCCCGATGCCGCGAATGTCGATTTGTTCGACGTCCGTGATGCGGTTGTCAGCGATGGCTGTCAGATCAAGCGTGAGGCCGCTGCCATCCAATCGAAGCGTGTCGATGCCGTTTCCTCCCTGCACACGTCGTTGAGAGAAGTCGGCGTTCGGAATGGCCATGACATCATGACCTTCTCCACCTCGCAGCACATCATTGCCGCCGTCCGAGATCAGCAGATCACTTCCCCGCCCGCCGACCAAAACGTCCTTTGCCTCACCCAGCGAGGACCAGAGCGTGTCATCACCGTCGTCTCCGACTTGCGTACTGCCTGAGTTGTCATACGACTTGCCGTACAGCAGATAAACTTCCCCCGCGTACGTTTGACCGTTGGGATCAGCTCGATCGGCTGAAAGGAGATAGTCTTCAAAACCATCTCCGTTTACGTCACCAGCCCCCCGCACCGAGAACCCCGAATAGTCGGCTGAATCGATCCCATCAAGGCGGAACCCCTGCGTTCCGTCCAGAGACGAAAGTTGCATTATCGGATCAAATCCATCTTCCGCTCCGAAGATCACGGAAGTGGCTCCCGTTCGGAAGTGAGGTTCCTGCTGAGCAAATGGGACACCAAAGATCAGATCATCGAACCCGTCGCCGTCGATGTCTCCCGCATCGCTGACAGCAAAGCCGGTCGCATCGCCAGCCATCTGACCGTCAATTTGAAATCCATTACTACCGTCCAAAGCCGACAGCTCCAGTTCCGATGACGGTGGACTCTCACCGCCAAAGACCACGTATGACGCTCCCGAATTCACGAGGTTGTTCGGATCTGCCCCCCAGGCACCGATGATCAGATCGTCGAAGCCGTCTCCATTCACATCCCCTGCGCGGCTGACTGCGCCGCCGGCTCGATCTTTCTCTTGTTCTCCGAGAATACGGAAACCATTCGTCCCATCCAGTGAAGAAGCACTCAGGCTTGCATCAAACCCATTAGCCTTACCGAACACAACGTAACTCTGCCCAGCCCGCTGCATGCCGTTCGCAGTGGCCGCATCCGCTCCGATGATGACATCCGCGAAGCCGTCACCGTTCACATCGCCGGCTCTACTGACCGAGACACCGGTGCGAGCACCCGCCTCATCACCCACGATACGAAAGCCGTTCGCTCCGTCGAGGTCATTGAGGTGCAACTTCGATGGAAAACCAGATGCGGCACCGAATACGACATAGGCCGCACCAGCATCCTGAAGGCCGTCCGGATCAGCACCAAAAGCACCGATGATGATGTCCGAGTATCCGTCACCATTTACGTCCCCCGCTTCCCGCACGGACACTGCTGAACTGTCGCTGAAATGTTCTCCGACGATTCGGAAGCCATCAGTGCCATTCAGCGTTCCCAAAGGAATGACACTTGAGAACGGCTGATCACTCCCGAACACCAGGTATGTCTCTCCTGAACCACCGTAGGCCGCATTGGCACCGACGAGGACATCATCAAAGCCGTCACCATTGAAGTCGCCAGCACTCGCTACCGTCCGCCCTGAGTGATGATGAATATTTCGCCCATCCAATCGGAATCCGTTTGTTCCGTCGAGCAGGTCGAGGTCGAAGTCCTGCGGGATGCCAGCGGCTGACCCGAACACGACGTAACTGCTGCCAGCATTCGTCAAACCCGATGGGGACGCAAATGGGGCACCGAGAATGACGTCATCGAAGCCGTCGCCATTCACATCACCCGCGCCGCTGACTGCGAAGCCGAGCCGGCCTTTCGTCGCCACTCCGTTGATTTGAATACCATCAACGCCATTCAATGCCCCGAGGTCAATCGGATGAGGAGCGGCGAGCAGCATGCGGGCTTCGAGCGTCTGAATGGTTTGCCCCGCGAGCAAGACGTTCCGACGTCGCTGGAAGAGTTTCCCACGACGTCGGCAACGTCGCAGGAAGGAAAGTAGATGAGTGAGGAACATGGACCCGCAATCAGTTGAACCGACAGAAATCAGTCGCCAAGAAACAAAACTTCTGCAAAGTCCTCCTCAAACGCGAATTGGCGACTCCCTCTTTCAAACCTTGCAATCAACCATAAATACCCCAGACTGCGCATGTTTTCAATTAACTGCAGTCAACGCATGGTTGCTTTTGTGTGGATTCCCGGACCGTAAGGGGAGATTCGACCCCGAATGGCGATGTAGCCTCGCTGTCCCGGAAAGAATTGGAGAATCTGATCATCGAACGGCGACACACAGGAGAGATTCACCCTGCACATACAGCCATCGATCGCATGACCGGAACGATGCAAGCGAGGTCATCAGGATTCGGCGAGGACGAACCTTCATAAGCCACGGACGAAAAGTCGGCTTCAGCTCGTCCAGTTCCACCACGTGATTGACAGTTGCAGCACGGTGGCAATGGACACCCAGACGAAGTAGGGCATCTGAGCAACTGCCACCCAGCGGATGTGCTTCCAGATCGAGGCCATCATCCAGAGGATTGTTCCCCAGACAATCAGGATGTCGAGTGCAGCGAGTGGCAGGTTCCTCAGCCCAAACTGTATCGGGGTGAAGACGAGATTCGCGACCAGGTTGATCGCAAACGGCACCCCAACCATCAACGGCAGTTTCCGTCGGGCCACCTGAAGAAAGACAACACCAAACGAGACGATGATGATTGGATAAAGAACTTGCCAGATGGTTCCAATCGTCGACGGCTCCGGAGTCCACGAAGGTTTCTCAAGGCCGTTGTACCACTCCAACCATGTCATCGGTTGACCACCCTCTCGCATATCCGAGCGAAAACTGAAATCTATCAGGGGCGAGGGGTTGCAGCATCGTATCTTCCACCGGACTGATACAACGGCAGGTAGCGATAGTACACCTCGAGACACAGCGTTGCGGTCGCCGTCGTGTAGACGCGTCCCCCGTACGGTCCCCATTCCCCACGAGGCTCCCAGGAGCCGGCAAACGGTCCCTCAGTCACTTGTTCAGAGACCAGCAGGTCACGAAGTTGTTCATTCCAACGACGCCAGGCCTCGCCACCGTACTGGAACGTTGCGAGCGTCCCGTAGTACCAGAAGTAATAATTCATAGAGGTGCGCTGCGGCAGGTTTTGCATCAGATAGCGGATGGCTTCGTTGCTGGACGCGTGTGATCGTTGCAGCCCCAGCATCTGCTTGCAGAACAGTGCCTCGGCCGTCATTGAGGCGGAGACGGCATCCGTCGAACGATAGGCCGCCAACCCCCCATCGCGGCCACGGCTCATGTCCTTGAGGAACTGGATCATCTTCTCTTTGGTATCGGTCGGGACAGGAACGCCCCCCATCTCTGCACTCTTCAATGCCATCAATTGCCAGCCGAACATGCTCATGTCGCCGTAGGTGTTCTTGCGAAACACATACCGCCAAGAGCCGTCCTGTGTCTGATTCTTGACGATGAAATCGATGGCTTTCACGAGAGGCTGCTTGAGCCATTGGCCGTCTGTGGCCTCCGTGCGCATGGCATAAGCTTCTGCCAGGGCGAAGCTGGCCATGCCGTGGCAATACATGCCAGCCACGAAACCGGCTTTGCCTCCCAGATAGCCGCTGTCGATCTGCTGGCTGATGATCCACTCCAAGGCACGTTTGACCGTGCCAGCATACTCGCCCTTGTCTGGAGTGTGGCCAGCTCCGAGAAATGCGAGCGTCGCCAGGGCCGTAACTCCGGTGTCTGCATCACGCCCCGCGGTCTCTCGTTCCCCTTTGGGAGCGGTGCCGGCACCGAATTGACTCGCATCCCAGTAACCCTCTGCGTTCTGCGTCGCAGCAAACCACTTCAATGCATCTTCGACAGCCCGTTCCGACTCCTCGGTTCCACCGAACTCACGTGTGGCAAGCTTCCGTTCTTCCAAGCTGCGGAGTTTGTATGTTGCGGGGACCTTTTCCAGATCGCTTTGCCGGAGCGGCGCGAAGTTCTGTCGCTCAAGTTCAGGGAATTCCGGCGGACGGTTCGGATTCGTGGAAGTCCCGTCGAGCGTCGCGAGGGGGCGATCGCTGGATGGCCGGGGCGTTTGCGGCAGGATGTCAAAACGCTGCCGCTCCGGGGCAGAGTCTGCCGCCTCTCGGGGGGAACGGGCAGGGGAACGTGTGAACTCACGACGACCGGGAAGCGATTTCTCACCTTCAGCATCCGGTTCCTCACTTCGTCCAATCTCCTCGACCTCTAATGGAATCATGGCCGGACCGGAACGATTCCGGATGTCTTCGGTCTCATCTCGCTCCTGAAGTTTGGCCAGTTCCTGAGCACGAGCCTGAATGGAGGCCACGTCCGGTTCGGGAAGATAGTCCTCACGAGGACGGTCGACAGCACCGAACTTGGGCTTGTCGAGATCGGGCTCCTGAACCGCTGCCGGCGTGTTGGCATCGCTCCGTGCTCGTTCCGGTGAAGGAACGGCTTGTTCTTCGCGTGCCATCTGCTCAGGAGTCTCGACTTCCAATGGCAGGACCGCCTGCTGAGTCGCACCCTCGATCGCAGCCAGTTGCTGCTCCGGTAATTCGACTGGCTGTTCGGGCAGGACGGTCACGTCCTTGAGACGCCGCTGATCGAGTTGGACCGGTTCAGGACGCGGCGCTGGCCCTTCATCAAGTTCGACCGGTTCCATGGTGCGGTCAAAGCGCGTGAGGTCTTCTGCAACCGTACTGGGGAGTTGTTCCCAGACGGGCGTGTTGCCGCTCCGGAGTTGATGCGTCGTTTGCGGACTCTCGGAAATGATCGCCTGAATCTCAATTGGCTGTGGTTCCTCTTCGTCCAGATACTTGAGTAGTCGTCCACGGTACTCAGGAATGAGAGCGACAAGTCCGCATCCCATCGAGATGTGAACAGCCAGCGAGAAGAAAAGGGCTTTGCTGGAGACCTGACGATTTCCCCACCGGGTTGCGAGCATGGTCAGGAAATGTGCCCCTGCAAGGACAAAGCCGAGGCAAAGCAACCCCCAGAAAGCGGGCTGCAGGATCGTCAGCAGCAGTTCGAACAGGCGTGTCACCTGGATCGAAGGGTCAAAGGCGCCCTGGATCATGGGCCTCCCTCTTGGGCAAGCTGATTCGCCAGTTGCACATTCGTAATCTGCACCTGCTGACAGAGGCTCAGCACGTCCATGATCCGCTGATAGTTGACAGCTCCATCTCCACGAACGACGACCGCCTGGTCGGCATAGTGGTCATGGGCTTCCTTGAGGATCGTTTTCAGCTGATCGATGGTGACCGCTTCTTGCTGGACGTAAAAAGACCCCTCACGGGTCACATTCACCACAATCTCGTCAGGCAGGGCTGTGAGCGGTTGGGCGATGGAGACCGACGGCAAATCGATCTCATACTGTCGTTCGGCATTCGTGAATTGTGTTCCGACCATGAAAAAGATCACCAGTAGCATCACGATGTCGATCATCGGTGTGAGATTGAGCGCAGGCTCCTCTGGCGGGTGAGTTTTCAGTGGCATCGTCTGCGTCCCTTTTCTTCGTCGACAGTTGCCCCCGCATTATACCCATTATGCTGTCAGAGGGAGAGACCGACTCTCACTTTGAGAGGGGTGAATGACCTCAGGAGAGGCAAGAGGCTGTTTCATGAGAGGGGAGAATTTCTGTATCTCCTTTCCGAAACTCGCTATACCGCCGGCACGGGGCTATTGGCTACGATAAGTACCCGCGAGGCACGTTGTGTTGTTGTGCCTTTGATTGATGCAGGAGCCCAGCTTCATGTCATATCGTTCCGTCAAACGCCTCCTGGGGGAGACGAGCCTGGAGCGGAAGTGCCGCTTCCTGTTTGGCGGGGGACTGATGCT
Source organism: Planctomycetaceae bacterium (assembly GCA_020426325.1). GTDB lineage: Bacteria > Planctomycetota > Planctomycetia > Planctomycetales > Planctomycetaceae > JAHBXU01. The sequence goes on from JAGQQG010000030.1 coordinate 53,896, forward strand.
CCTGATCACGGGCAGCTTTTACTTTTACGCCAAACTCAACCTGCGAATCATTCGAGAGCAAACCCGCGAGCAGGCAAGTTTGCTGGTTGCCCCCAGCATTCTGGCATACCACGCCCCCCAAGCGGGACTCAACGAGGATTACCTTCCGATTTTTCAGGAAGTGGCTGATGCCCTGCAGGCGGCCCCGGATTACACGTTTGAACTGCTGCGGCCTCTGGTACCCCAGGGTCGGGAGGCCTCGGCAGATTCGACAACGGCTTATATTCCGCCAGCGGACAAACGAGCGGGCGATCGCAGCGGGCGTCTGGCGGTGCAGGAACTCATGGCCCTGTACGAAGAGGCTCGAAAAGAGACTAATCCACAGTCTGATCAGCCGGCGGATGTCCCGCTCGAAAAAACGATCGAAAATACCGAAGACCGAAAATTCGAGTATTACCAGGTCGTCCTCGCGGGTCAGAAGTGTGTTGTGTGTCACGCTGAAAGACAGGGAAATCCCGATCTGAAAGTCGGCGACATGCTGGGGGTCGCTCATATCTCTATGCCGCTGGTCAAGACGAACCGCGAGGTCCAGAAGAACAACGCCATCCTGATCGCTATGGCATTGATCACTGCTTCGCTGGCGATGGCAGCCGCCTATGCAATTGTCCGGTATGTGATCGTCAAACCTGTTCTGCACCTGAAGGATGTCAGCGATGCCATCGCTCATGGTGAGTTGGATCAGCGTGCAGACATCCGTACGGGCGATGAGTTCGAAGAGTTAAGCCATGCCTTCAATCGCATGTTGAGGCATCTTGTGACCGTGCAGGACGAACTCAAACATGTCAACAACAACCTCGATGCCAAGGTCGACGAACTGGCGCAGGCCAACCTGAGTTTGCATGAGATGAACAAGATCAAGAGCGAATTCCTGGCGACGATGAGCCATGAACTTCGCACGCCGCTGAACAGCATTCTCGGGTTCAGCGATGTCCTCTCCACCGCAGACAATCTCAACGAGAAACAGCGGCGATTCCTGACGAACATCTCCACCTCAGGCCAACATTTACTGACCCTGATTAACGATATTCTCGATCTGGCCAAGATTGAGGCCGGCCGCATGGACCTGCACGTCGTCGAATTCTCGTTGTCGGATCTGGTCGAGCGGCAAACGTCAAGCATCCGACCGCTCGCCGAACGGAAGAACATTGATCTGAAATGGGAGGTTGATCCACAGCTTCCACTGGCTCATCAGGACGCGGGCAAACTTCAACAGATCCTGAATAACCTGCTATCCAATGCTGTCAAATTCACCCCAGAGGGAGGACGGATTTACGTCCAGGCTCTCTGGGAGCCTTCCGGGATGTTGTCGACTTGGACGAATGCCAATGACCGTCAAAGAAACGTCACAGCGAAAGACTTTGCTGTGATCGTGGTCGCGGATACAGGTGTGGGCATTCCTCTTGATGATCAGGCCATGATCTTCGAGAAATTCCGACAAGGAACGGTGGCACCTGGAGACGGAGATGCACTCACTCGTGAGTACGAAGGCACCGGCTTGGGGCTTTCGATTGTGAAGGAACTCTCAAGGTTGTTGGGCGGAGAGGTGACACTCGACAGTGAATTCGGCAGAGGGAGCACTTTCTCAGTACGATTTCCCCTGAGGCTCCAACCTTCCTTGTCAGCTCAAGACGATTCGCTCAAGCATCAGACCGTCGAATTCCGTCGCAACAAAGAATTCAATCAGGACGGCAAATCATCTCCCGCACGTGACGCCAGTTGAGGGCGATTGATCTCCACCAAACAACAACGTTCAGCCGCATCATTTTTGGATGCGGCTGAACGTTGACGATGCTCTCGTGATCGTTATTCGGGCAAACGCTTCTGCTCGATCTGCGGGAATGGACCGCTCAGGGATTTCATGAAGGCGACCAGATCGGCCTTGTCCTGATCCGTGAGATCAAGCTTCTTGATCTTGTCGGACAACCATTCGTTCGGGTGTCCTCCCTTGGCATACCATTCGACGACCTCTTCGAGAGTCTTCTGGCTGCCGTCATGCATATAAGGTGCGGTGAATTCGACATTCCGAACGGTAGGCGTTTTGAAGGCTCCTTTGTCCTTCTCTTCACCCGTCACCACGAAGCGACCGAGGTCCGGCTCTTCCGCATCCATGCCGACACCCAGGTTATGGTACTTCTCATCGGTGAAATTCGCTCCAACGTGACATGCCGTGCAATTCGCCTTGTCGCTGAAGAACAGATCACGTCCACGGATGGCGCTCTCCGACATCGGATGTTCCTCTGAGAGAGCCTTGATTGCTTCGTACTTGGCAAACAAATCGGGGTCGTCTTCCTTCAGGTCAGCGAGATCTTCTTCCGACGGGAACTGGTCAAGGAATGGTTTGAGGTCTGCGTAGTAGTCATATGGTGAAGGACCAGTGACGATGGCCCGCTCGAAGGTGGCGAGGGCCTTGCCGACATTATCGATGTTCACCGAGTCCTCTCCGAAAACCGCGTCAAACTGTAGCCGATAGCCTTCAATGTTCTTCACCGACTCTACAGCTGCATCATGAGTGTTTGCCATCTCGATGGGATTCGCGATGGGGCCAACCGCCTGTGCTTCGAGCGACTCGGCTCGACCATCCCAGAACTGTGGACCACTGAGAATGCGGTTGAAGCTCACGGGCGAATTGCGATTGCCCGTTTGCCCGTCAACACCCACGCCGAACTGCGTCTGGGCGGCCCAGCCCTGTGCAGGGTCGTGGCAGCTTCCGCAGCTAATTGTTCCATCCGATGACAGTCGTCCGTCAAAGTAGAGTTGGCGCCCAAGTTCGATCTTCGCACGAGTCAGTGGATTAACATCCAGACCTTTCATTTCGTTCTGTCCGAGGCTTAACCCAAGCGGCAGCGTGACCGACAATGACTCATGAATACCGGGGGTTGCGAGCCAGGTTTTGATTTCTTCGACGCTCAACGGTCCCTCACCGGGAACACCTGCATAAAGAGACTCATCACCCAGCATCACCGACGTCGGCAGCGGCTCGGCTGCGACCGGTGTTTCCGTTGTGGCAGGCTCGTCGGCTGGTTCTGGTTCCTCTGTGAGAGCTGGTTCAGCGGGAGTCGGTTCGACCGGAGTTGGTCCTTGATGTTCCGCGGCATCCGCGACCTCTTCGACTGCTGGCTCGTCCATCTCTGTCGAATCTTCGACGTCAGTTGATGCACCTCCACTTAAGGCACTTCCCGATTCAGGAGATGTAGGCGGTGCAGCAGGTTTGGCAGGACACCCGACCAGTACGAACGGGCAGATCAACAGGAGCACGACAATCACTCGTCGGCACAACACACAACACATGGGTCCAGTCCTCAGTTTCGATGTTTGCTGATACGGTGAGTTGGAACAAGTCGAGGACTTACTCCGCCTCAACGGTATCGTAGACCAGCCATCACTGAGAGTCCAACGCTCGGTGCCTGAAGCGAAGTCTATGAGTCTCTCAGGTCTTCGATTCGGCCTGAGCCAATCGCTCGACACCGACACAGCATGTGTCATCACGGGACGAGCCGCCGCCGCCGCTGAAGGTCTCGACATCGGAAATGAGCGCCTTCACCTGCGCGACGATTCCCCCTTTGGCAGCTGCGACACACTTCTTCAAGCGTTCACGACCGTAGATCTGACGCTTGTCGTTCATTGCCTCGGTGATCCCGTCAGTGATCGCTAAGAGTGTATCACCAGGATTCAGTTGCACTGTCACTGCGTGGTATTCCTGTTCGGGCATGATCCCCAGCGGCAGACCCGATTCCTCTTTCGCAACGGGCTCAACCTTCCCATTGGCACGACGGAGTTGGGGAGGGATGTGTCCTGCGTTGACCACGACGACCTTCCCCGTTGCCGGTTCCAGGATCATCACGACGAAGGTGACGAACCGATGACCAATCCCGCTACCAGTGATGTCCTTATTGAGTCGGCTCAGGGCTTCTCCTGGATCATCTGAAGTGAAGAGTTCAAAGCGTGTCGATGCATACAGACGCGCCATCAGCAGGGCTGCGGGCATCCCTTTCCCTGCGACATCCCCCAACGCGATTGCCAGTCTTCCATCAGGCAGAGCGATGTAGTCGAAGTAGTCACCGCCAACGCTCATTGCTGCTTCGTAGTAATCAGCAAACGCATAGCCTGGCACTTTGGGGCGTTCCTTGGGAAGAAATCCCAGCTGGACCTGAGTGGCAAATTCGAGATCCCGTTCGATCTCCCGCTGCTTGAGCACAGCCTCGTGAAGCCGGGCATTCTCAAGTGCCATCCCTGCCTGAGAAGCGACGGCGACAAGCAGGTCCAAGTCCTCTTCGGTAAAGCCCGGATCGGAGCTGCGCGTGTCGATCTGAATGACTCCGATCGCTTCCTGCCGGGCATCCATCAGGGGGACGCACATCATGGCCCGAATTTTGAACTGCGGCAGACTCGTGCTCTTTTTGAATCGCGAATCGTCAAGGACGTCACGGCTCAACAGGGCCTCTCCCGAGTCGATCACTTGTCGAACGACCGTCATGCTGACAGCAACTTCGTCGGTCGAATTCCCACCGCGAGCACGCGTGGCCTTTACCCGCATTTTCTCTGTTTGCGCATCTCTCAACAGGATGAATCCCTCGTCAGCCTGAGGGAAAATGCCAAATAACACGGCCAGGATTTTCGGCAATACCGCATCCAGTTCGAGTTCTCTCCGGAGCGCCTGACTGATCTCCAAGATGGCTTTGAGCTTCACATCTGAGTTGGGACCCAGGCGAATGGCATCAGACGCCATTCGGCTCGAATCAACCTTGGCGATGATGGAGGAAAGATCATCATCGAAGGAGTCTGCGACCACGTGTTTGGTGTCGAATTCCTCGATCTCGGAGGTCATCAGGGGATCACTGACAGATGTCCCTGGTGCCGTTGATCTGATCAGCGTTTCACGAGTCGAGTTCGGGTCGGGATCGGTGAGAGTATCCGTTCTCAGAACCAGGCTGGAAGGAGGGAAGTCGTCCCGAAGCTGGAACCCAACGACAATGTCACACACTCGGATCTGGTCGCCGTCGTTCAGCAAGGCTCGGCTGTCGAGCGGTTGACCATTCAGGAACGTTCCATTTCGGCTGCGAAGATCCTCCAGATAGAAGGTCCCGTGACTCTGCAGGATTTGCGCGTGGTGCCGACTGACGGCCGCATTGTCCAGGACCACCTGACAGTTGGGATGACGACCGAGAATCGTCCGTTCCTCGGCGAGCGTCACGACACGTCCCGTCTCATCACCAGAGAGAACTCTCAGGACAGCCACAGCTCAACCCTTCTTCGCTCGATGGCGCCCCGGTGAGGATGCAGACCAACTCACCCGTTTGCCCCGATTTGCGAGCGACTCTTACACTGATTAAATCAAACGAGAAGCGACTGCAAACGGTCTCTCGCCTTTACGCTGGAACTCCTGACGCATCGACCGGCCGCACTCGACAGATCCGATCTTACTCACCGTCAAGACAACTGGTCAACGACGGTCTGAAGACCAAGCCGGGCAAATGTCCTCCAGGTTCATCGATACGGAATTGTCGGGTTCGTCTCGTTGTGCGACGCATCGACGATGCGGCCCCGAGACCTGCAGTGTTGTTCTGAAATCTGGTCGGTATTGAACGGCGGCATTCAGAGGGCGACCACTCCCTTGCGAGACATGCGGTGCACATGCTGTCTTGCGAACGATCACGAAACCTCCTGATTGCTCTGCGAAATCTCAATCCGTGTGTTGCTTGACGCTTCCAGTTGGTCGTTCCTACGCTCGGTCACGATTGATGCGGTTCATGAGAATGATGGGGAGTGTATGGGATGGAACATCGCGATTTGCATGATGGGCGGGCGGATGGTCTGCAGCCATTGGAGAGTCTGTCTCTCAACGACATTGATTCCTTTGCAGGCCTGCTGAGAGCGATGTCTCGGACGGCGTTCGGCGGTCGTCAGATGGGGGAAGCTCTTGACGTTCTCAGCAAAATGGTGCGTGATGAGAAGTGTCTGGTCGTCCTCACGCTCTCCGGTGCGATGACGGTCGCCAAGCAGGGACGCATCATCTGTGACATGCTGGATCGCGGGCTCGTGCAGGCTGTGATTTCCACGGGAGCCCTCATCGCTCACGGTCTAACGGAGTCGATTGGTCTCACACACTACCGGACCGATCCGTCACAGGACGACACGGCTCTGTTCGAGAAGGGGTATAACCGGATCTACGACACCTTGGAGATGGAAGCCAATCTCAACGATGTCGAACGATTGGTCCGATCGGTGTTGACCCAGACAGAGCCGCCGGAGGGGGTCTGGTCCTCAGCTCGGCTGTGTCGTGAACTTGGCAGGCGGTTGGACGAACTGGATGAGGGGCCCGGCATTCTCAGAAGTGCATTTCAACAGAATGTCCCGGTGTTCATTCCGGCTTTTACCGACAGCGAAGTCGGTCTGGACGTGGCCACCTGGGCCATGGGCACAGCTCTCAAGGGGCAGGATCCGTCGAAACTTTCGCATGACGAAGCCTTGCAGGCAGTGCCGACCTTCAACCCGTTCCTCGACTTGCTGCAGTACGCGAGACTGGCTGGGCAGGCTGAGCGTCTGGGCATCTTTACGATCGGCGGCGGAGTCCCTCGTAACTGGGCACAGCAAGTCGCCCCGTTCATCGACATCACCAACCATCGCGTGGGAACCAGCTTTCGTCCGCCACGATTCCAATATGGCGTGCGAATCTGTCCCGAGCCGGTACACTGGGGAGGACTCTCGGGGTGCACCTACTCGGAAGGAGTGAGTTGGGGCAAGTTTGTTCCTCCCTCGGAAGGGGGACGCTTTGCTGAGGTGTATGCGGATGCCACTGTGGCCTGGCCGTTGTTAATGAAAGCTCTGTTCGAGGAGTTGGACCATGAGCAATGATCTGCGGGGAACGAAGCCGTTTCTGGGTCTGGATCGTTCACCCATCACGGAAGCGGATGTCATCATTCTGCCGCTCCCCTTCGAGGGAACTGTCTCCTATGGTCACGGGACCGCAGCAGGGCCAAACGCAGTCCTTCGGGCATCTCAGGAAATCGAAGTCTGGGATGAAGAAGTCGATTTCTCGCTCGACAGCCTGAAATATCACACCGCGGCTCTGTTCTCTCCGGCTGAGGGAGACACGACCGGGACCTATCTCGTCAGGCTCTTCGGTCAGTCGAAGATGGTGACGGAGCATCCGGGTCTGCTGGTCAGTATCGGTGGTGAGCACAGCATCACCCCTCCCGTTGTCCGTGGCCTCTGCGAATCGAAGAAGATTCCCTTCTCAGACCTGACAGTCGTGCAGTTCGACGCGCATGCGGACCTGCGGAGCGAGTACGAAGGGATGAAGCAGTCACACGCGTGTGCAATGAGACCGCTTGTCGAGAACGGGGCACGCGTCGTCGGAGTGGGAATTCGTTCCGTGCAACAGGACGAACTCCGCTACGCAGAAGAGAGTCGCCGCGTACAGACATACGGCGCTCAACGACTCGCGGACGATCCGGATCGTGAACGAGAACTTTGCTCGACGCTGGGCAATCTGCGGGGCAACATTTATCTGACGATTGATGTCGACGTGCTGGAAGTTCACCTCTGTCCGGGCACCGGCACACCCCAGCCGGGCGGACTGGCATGGTGGCAGATGCTGCGGTACCTGCGAGCGCTGCTGCATCAGAACGATCACTGCAAGTTGGTCGGCGTCGATATTGTGGAGACGGTCCCCATGCTCGGCACACAAGTCAACGAGTTCGTGTCAGCCCGCCTGCTCTCGAAGGTGCTGGCGTACTACTTCAGTGCCAAACGGGCGGAGAAATCTGAGTAGTCGAAGAGGCAGTCAGATTCGCCGATCTGGAGCATTGTGACTTCCTGCGCGATCTGATGGATGAGTGACAGCTATGGCCGGATTGTTCGATCAGCAGGAGGTGGCCCATCTTGAGACGGCGATGCCGCTAGCGGCTCGCATGCGCCCGCGAACGCTCCATGAGTTCGTCGGACAACAACACTTTCTTGGTGAAGGGAAGCTGCTGCGACGGATGCTGGATGCGGACCGGCTGGGGTCGCTAATCTTCTTCGGCCCTCCAGGCACCGGCAAGACGACGCTGGCAGAGATCATCGCTCGGCAGTCTTCGCGAAAGTTCGTCCCGATGAATGCTGCTTCGTCCGGCGTGAAGGAACTGCGGGCGGCCTTGGATCAGGCCCGCGATCGACTGAAGACCGGAGGACAACGCACGGTCCTGTTCGTCGACGAGTTGCACCACTTCAACAAGACGCAACAGGATGTGCTTCTCCCCGATGTGGAAGCCGGCGTGGTGACACTGATTGGAGCAACAACAGCCAACCCGTTCTTCGCACTCGTATCTGCTCTCGTCAGCCGCTCGCAGGTGTTTGAATTTCAAACGATCCCTCAGGCCGATATCCTCTCGTTACTTCGATCCGCATTGACCGATCGGGACCGAGGGTTCGGAGCAATTCCGATCGAAGTCGATGACGATGCTTTGAGGTTCCTCGCGGAGGTTTGCGATGGCGATGCGAGGCGAGCGCTCACAGCACTGGAGATCGGAGTCCTCTCGCTGACCGACGAGGAGTCCGTCTTCACGTTGGAGGTGGCGCAGGAATCGATCCAGAAGAAGGCCATTCAATACGGTGTGGACGAGCATTACGACGCAGCCAGTGCCTTCATCAAGAGCATGCGAGGGAGTGACCCGGATGCGGCCATCTACTGGATGGCCCGCATGCTGGAGGCGGGAGAAGATCCACGGTTCATCGCTCGACGAGTAGTCATCGCAGCCTCGGAGGAGGTCGGCAACGCCGATCCGCAGGCACTCGTGATTGCAAACGCTGCTGCGGGAGCCGTCGACCGGATTGGCATGCCCGAATGCCGCATTGCTTTAGCTCAAGCCGTGACGTACATCGCCACTGCCCCGAAATCAAATGCGGCCTACATGGCGATTAACGCTGCGATGGACGACGTCCGCCAGCAGCGTGTGCTTCCTGTGCCGATGCACCTTCGAGACGGACATTACCGTGGCGCCAAGCAACTGGGGCATGGCGAAGGATATGAGTACGCACACTCGGGAGAAGGGGGCTGGGTCGATCAGGACTACCTCGGCGTCGACCGCACCTACTACGAACCGACCGACCGTGGTTACGAAGCTGAGATCACTCGCCGCATGGACGAGTTGAATCATCGACGCAACCAAGGCGAGCGGGGGACGTAAGTCCCCTGTCCCTGACAAGACTCACTGAACGACCGTACGCGATGTCGTGAGGAAAGGAAATGTCGCCTGCAAAATATCGAGCGTTGAAAAAGAGCATCGTAGAAGCCGGATTGTTTGTGACGAAAATCGAGAAGTTGGTGTGGGGGCATCGTGCATGCATTTCTTCGAGGCGGCGCCCTGAGGGAGGGTTTAGCGGGAATAGCCTCTGGGTGACATGCGTGGAGGGACATTGGTACTTGGGGACTTGGGGATCGTCAATCTATCGCTTGCCACAGGATCGTGACATCGCGGAATG
>JAGQQG010000310.1 GCA_020426325.1 Planctomycetaceae bacterium
GATTCATCACCATTGTAGGAAACGTCTTCCCACAGTCCCTCAGGCTGATACGGATGGGTTCCCGGTCCTCCGATGCGGGCGACCAGCAGTCCTGACACAGACAGCGCCTGATCCCGAATCATCTCGGCTGACAGACGAAATCGCTACATACGTGACAACAGCCGATTGTCCGGATCCAGCTTTCGCTGTTCGGCTGTCGCCACGGATGACTGTCGGTACGCAGCGCTGGTAACAATCAGCTTCATCAATGCCTTGACATCCCAGCCGCTGTCGACAAATCGCAGCGCGAGCCAGTCCAGCAGTTCCGGATGAGACGGAGGATCTCCCTGTGCTCCGAAGTCGTCGGCGGTTTTGACGATGCCTGTTCCGAAAAAAGCTTCCCAGTGACGGTTCACCACAACACGTGCCGTCAGCGGATTGTCGTCGGAAACCAGCCACCGGGCAAAGTCGAGTCGATTGCGGGGATCGGCGGTTCCGGCTGCGTTCAGTATTTCCGGGATGCCGGGCTGAACTTCGTCCCGCGGCTGGAGGTATTCACCACGATGATGCAGGTACGTGGGCCGCAAGTATTCCGGCGGACGTTCTGCCATCACCAGTGTGGATGT
>JAGQQG010000311.1 GCA_020426325.1 Planctomycetaceae bacterium
CTCGACCGCGACATCGACTATGCCGAACATTGGCTCACGTTTTGGAATGATCTGCTGCGAAACGATTACGCCGGTACGGGCTTTATCACCGGCGGCCGCAAGCAAATCTCGAAGTGGCTGTACGACGCGCTCGTCACGAACAAACCGTATGACCAGCTCACGCGCGAATTGATCGCGCCGCCCACGCCCGAGAGCGCGGGCTTTGCCGACGGAATTCGGTGGCGCGGCGAAGTGAGCGCCGGGCAAACCGTCGAGATCCAGTTCGCCCAAAACGTCGGGCAGGCGTTCCTGGGCATCAATCTAAAATGTGCCTCCTGCCACGACAGCTTCATCGACCGCTGGACATTGGACGAAGCGTATGGTTTGGCGGCGATTTATTCGCAACGTCCGCTCGAACTGCATCGTTGTGATAAGCCGACGGGCAAGATGGCCCAGCCGTCGTGGTTGTTCGATGAACTCGGGCAAGTCGACGCCGACGCGCCGCAGCCCGAACGCCTTCGCCAACTAGCCGCCTTGCTCACTCACCGCGACAACGGCCGCTTCACACGCACGATCGCGAATCGTTTGTGGCATCGGCTTATGGGGCGCGGCATCGTGCATCCTACCGACGCGATGCAAAGCCCGCCGTG
>JAGQQG010000312.1 GCA_020426325.1 Planctomycetaceae bacterium
AGCGACGCAGGCTTCTTCATTGGCTTCCATTTCTTCGGCACAGAACTCCACAAACGCATTGGTTACGTTGGCCAGCAGCGTGATGCTTTCCAGGGTCGTTTGTCCCATGACTGGCATCATGATGTTCAGCTGGAATTGACCACCGGCAGCGCCGCTCATGGTGATGCAGCCATCGTTTCCGATCACGCGTGCGGCCACCTGCATCATGCTTTCGCACATTACCGGATTGACCTTACCGGGCATGATGGAACTTCCGGGCTGACGGTCGGGAAGCTGGATCTCATAGAATCCGCAACGAGGTCCCGAGCCGAGCCAGCGGATGTTGTTGGACACGTTGAACAGCGTGGTGGCGATCAGCTTGAGTTGACCGTGACATTCCACGAGACCATCGCGCTGGGCATTCGCTTCAAAGTGATTGGCCGCTTCTACGAAGGCGATGCCAGTCTCATCCGCGAGGACTTTGGCAACTCGTGAGCCGAACTCTGGGTGAGTGTTGATGCCGGACCCAACGGCCGTCCCTCCGACCGGGAGTTCCAGGACGGCCTGCAAGGCTCGCTCAGCCCGCTCGATGGACAATTCCAACTGGCGAGCAAAACCGCCAAACTCCTGGCCGAGGCGCAGTGGCGTG
>JAGQQG010000313.1 GCA_020426325.1 Planctomycetaceae bacterium
GATGATGTCGGTCATGAGCGGCCTCGGAATGGGAATCTGAAAGGTTTTGCGCGCCGCCTTTTACTGCGCCGTGGGCGCGAGGGAAAGGCGGCGGCCCGTGACAAAGAGGCTGATGGAGCCGGAACCGGGCCCCGTGGCGAACGTTTTGTCTGCAGGCGGCGCAAACCGCTCAGAACTCCGCACGAAATCGGCCCGTTTAAGGTCAGCCTCCGGCTGCCGGGCCCGTGCGGCTATTTCCACCAATCACGAGGAGATCGCCATGAACTGGGATCAGGTGCAGGGCAATTGGAAGCAGATGACCGGCAAGGTCAAGGAACAATGGGGCAAGCTGACGGACGACGATCTCGCGCAGATCGACGGCAAGCGCGACCAGCTCGAGGGCAAGATCCAGGAGCGCTACGGCTACACCAAGGATCAGGCCAAGAAGGCCGTCGACGACTGGAGCGTCTGACGCCCGCGCCGCCGCGCGGCAATCGGGCCGGCGTCCTCCGGGGCGCCGGCTTTTTTCGCGCGCTTGCGCCAGCTCCGGCGCGCGCCTATCTGTCGCGCATGAAACACGCCGACGGCCCGAACCTTCTCGGCCAGCACGCCGCCCTGCCCGCCTCGCCCGACGAGGCCGAGCTGGATC
>JAGQQG010000314.1 GCA_020426325.1 Planctomycetaceae bacterium
ACTTCGCACCGTTTGAAAAATAGTTGATGGTTCCTATCGATCCATTTTCGAATGAGAGATTGACACAAAGTGTGTCGTCAAGATCATTCGGATCCTGCATTGCCGCTGCAAAAACCCGAGTCGGCAGCGAGCCGTTCATGAATATCAGAAAATCTATGAAATGGCACATCTCGCCCAGGATCCGCCCTCCACCAAGCTGCTTGTCCTGAATCCAGGTATTGGATGGTATCTGCCCGCCATTTACTCGGTATATCATCGACATCCTGCCACTGCCGAACTGGGATTTTACCACTGCCGCCAATGGCGCAAAGCGCCGGTTGAAGCCGACCATCAAAATCGGTTTCCGCTCCTGCCAGCAATCAACAATCTCATGCAGCTCAGTTTCATTGAGACAGAGCGGCTTTTCGACAAATACATGTTTCCCCCCGGTCACCGCTTGCTTGACATACTTCGCATGGGAGTCGTGTCGGGTGGCTATGAAGACAGTTGCTGTCGCATCGTCGTCCAGCACATCCTCCGCTGTGGGGGAACAGTGGGAGAAACCGAATTTCTCCGCAACCGATCTGGAACTGGTTCCGGATGAGGTCATGACACCGGTCAACTTCAAATCGCTGCTTTTGGGAATA
>JAGQQG010000315.1 GCA_020426325.1 Planctomycetaceae bacterium
CCAGTAGAAGTAGTAGGCTTCCTGCGGGGACTTCGCGCCTTCTTCGCCGCGGATGAGCGGCAGGATGCTCTTGCCGTCCACGCCGTGCTCGGGCAACTCGCCGCCGATGAGTTCGGCGACGGTTGGGACGAGATCGATGGTCATGGCGGGTTCGCGGGTGGTGCGGGCGGCGGGCACCTGGCCGGGCCAGCTCATGATGCAGGGGACGCGGACGCCGCCGTCCCAGGCGGTGCCTTTGCCCTCGCGCAGCGGGTAGGCGCTGCCGGCGTGGTCGCCGTAGGACAGCCAGGGGCCATTGTCGCTGGTGTAGATGACGAGCGTCTTCTCGCGCAGCCCGTTTTTCTCCAGCGCCTCGACGATCTGGCCGACCGACCAATCGATCTCCATGATAACGTCGCCGTAGATCCCCTGCGGCGAGCGCCCCTGGAATTTCTCCGAGACGAAGAGCGGGACGTGCGGCATGGCGTGCGCGACGTAAAGCAGGAACGGCTTTTCCTTGTTCTTGTAGATGAATTCGACCGCCCGCTTCGTGTAGTCGGTGGTCAGCTGCTTTTGGTCGTCGGGGCTGACCTTTGGGTTGATGACCTCGGTGCCCTCGATCAACGGCAAGTCGGGGAAATGCTTG
>JAGQQG010000316.1 GCA_020426325.1 Planctomycetaceae bacterium
GCTCTGCGTGAATTCTTCATTCGCGTTCAACGAGTTTTGCAGAAGCACGAAGTCACCAGTTCGCTGTATTCGCATGCGGCCTCGGGCCAGATCCACATGCGTCCGTTCATGACGACACCAAAGGCGGTTGATGCCGCGAAGCTGTCCGCGCTCGCCAGCGACTTCAATGAAATCGCCTTATCGCTGGGCGGCACGATCAGTGGCGAACACGGCGACGGTCTCTCGCGTTCCTGCTTTGTCGGACAGCAGTACGGACCGCTCTATTCTGTGTTTCGCCAGGTCAAGGACATCTTCGATCCGCACAACCTGATGAATCCCGGCAAGATCATCACCGAGCAGAAGACCATCCCGGCTTCACGCATGCGGCCGGTTCTGACGGACTTCCATGACGACCTCGTTCAATTGCAGCTCAACTGGAAACCCGAAGAGCTGGCTCAGGCCGCAGAAAACTGCGACGGCTGTGCGATGTGCCGGACTCAACAGGACGAGCTGCGCATGTGCCCGTTCTTCCGGCTGGAAGCCTCGGAAGAAGCCAGCCCTCGTGCTAAAGCGAATCTGATGCGCAGTCTGCTGGCCGGTGAAATTCATCCGACCATGCTTCAGTCGTCCGAATATCAACATCTC
>JAGQQG010000317.1 GCA_020426325.1 Planctomycetaceae bacterium
ACTTTTTTTTTTTTTTTTTAGGCATAGAATGCGACACGCATAAGATTGCGGGTTTTGGGATCGAGGGCGGTTTCCTTGAGTTTCTCTTTTTTTTTTTTTTTTAGTCCCTTGAAGCGGTAGACCTCAGCTTTGCGGTTGGCGGGGAGCGAGGCAAGGATTTCCTCTTTTTGGGCGTCGTCCTGGGCGTAGTGTTTTTCCTTGCCGACATCAATGCGGAAGAGGGGGGGAAGGGCGATGAAGAGTTTTCCGGCGCGGATGATTTCCCGCATGTGACGGAAGAAGAATCCGAGGAGGAGGGTGCTGATGTGGTTGCCGTCGCTGTCGGCATCCATCAGGAGGATGATGCGGTGATAGCGGAGTTTCTGGATGTCGAAGTCGGAGCCGATGCCCGAGCCGATGGCCATGACGAGGTCGTTGATTTCCTGATTGTCCATGGCCTTTGAGGCGGTGAGGGATTCGGTGTTGAGGACTTTTCCCTTGAGGAAGAGGACGGCCTGATTGCGACTATCGCGTCCGGCGATGGCGGTGCCGCCGGCGGACTGGCCTTCGACGATGTAGAGTTCGGCTTCCTCGGGGCGGCTGGAGCGGCAGTCGATGAGCTTGCCGGGGAGGCTGGATTTTTT
>JAGQQG010000318.1 GCA_020426325.1 Planctomycetaceae bacterium
GCCGGTGTTGGTGCCGCTGCTCGTCTCGTCGCCGCCGCAGGCACCCGCCATCACCACCGACGTGAGCGCGACCACGGCCGCGACCCGCCATCCCAAACGAAGCCAACCCATCATCCGGCCTACGATCGCATCGCCACCGGCGGTTGTCCAACCTCCCATGCTCGAGGGATCTGAAGAGGCTCACCACGGAGACACGGAGGACACGGAGATCTTCGAAGCCTGCTCCAGCGAGGAGGCGCTTTCGGCAAGCCATCCAAAAATCCCTCCCTCTTCTCTCCGTGCCTCCGTGTCTCCGTGGTGCAATCTCCGGCACACGCAGAAACGCGAGCACCTCCATGACGCGTGGACCTTGCGCGGCTCGGCGATTGCTGAAAACCTCACCTGCGAGATGCGGAGCTTCTACGGCTTGGTCGCCGTGGCCGGCGCCTTCGTGGCGTTTGGTTGCGGTTCGGAGGCAACTTTCGGCGACGCGGGGGGAGGCGGTAGCTCCTCGACCACCGCTTCGGGAGGGACCTCCTCGGTCGGCGGAGCGGGCACCGGCGCGGGCGAGACGGGCGGCATGGCGGGGACGGGTGGCATGGGCACGGGCGGCTCGCCGCCGCTCGGCGACCCCATCGAGG
>JAGQQG010000319.1 GCA_020426325.1 Planctomycetaceae bacterium
CTCTGGGACGTTATACGCACGCTGGGATTCACGACCTGCAATCCGCCGTGGAAGGACTCCCTCGGTTGCCGATGGGAGAGGAAAAGATCGATCAGCAACTCCGGGCGACGGGGACCGACGGCAAAGGAAGTCGTGACATGGTGTCTGGCATGGTGGAATTTGACGCCATGTCAAGCGTTTCGGTTCCTCTCCCTGCACTGAAGGGGGACCGGAAATCGAAACCGATACGACCAACAAAAAACCCGAATTCTCCGGGGAATACCGGTAAAACTCGGGTAATTTCAAGCGGAGAGGGGGGGATTCGAACCCCCGGTGAGCGTGAACCCACACTGGTTTTCGAAACCAGCAATCAAACTCCCGAACCCATTGAAGTGAAACAGATTACTAAAAACGTCTCCCCCGACATGGTGTCTGGCATGGTGCCAATCGACCGAATTCCCCCCGATCTGCTGCCGGTGGTGAACGCTTGGCCGGACCTGCCGGAGCATCTGAAACAGGCGATTCTGACGCTGGTTAATGCCGCCGAGAATGGCCGGTAAAGAGTCAACCATACCGCGACGGGTTCGGAGTCAGGTCATCGGGATAAAGGTCAGGGAAGGACCCGAACGATGGGAACCCGG
>JAGQQG010000031.1 GCA_020426325.1 Planctomycetaceae bacterium
GAGCGCGGCGGCAGACCTCCTCCAGAAGTCGACTGCCGATCCCTCGATTGCGATGTTCCGACAGCACCGCCAGATCATGAATGTTGATTAGCGGTTGTGCTGCGAACGTGGAGAACCCTCGAAAACAGACGGCAATACCCACCGGTTGCTCATCCACCGTCGCCAGCAACACTAAGCCTCCCGGCTCATTCCGCAACCCGTCGATCAGCCTTTCCCGGCTTGATGTGGGGAGCGGCTGTGCTCCTTCGATCGGCTCCTGAGCATACGCATCGATCAGATGGACCACCGCCTCACAATCCGCGGGGTCGTTCCAGTCCGGTTCACGAATGGTCGCCTGCGACATCAGTCGTTCCAGTTCGAGGATGAGACGAGTATCATAGTGTTCCTGGAGGAGATGCCCTATGGACTCTCGCTGGTTCGTGCCGTTGATCGTTCTGTGCAGCGTACACACCTTGTTAGCGGGTGAGCTGTCAACTGCGACTACGAATAGCCACTTCAACGTTCTGGTCTTCGAACCGAAGACGCCCGTCTTCATGCGTTTGCATGTCGAGTTCGATCAGGGGCAGACGCTCGCGGACAATCGTGCTCAATACGCAGGCCTATGGTTCGATCAAATTGACACGAATTCGGACGGGGTGCTTGATGACAGCGAGGCTCCGCACGTGCTGACTTTCGGACGCTTCGATGACGTCACCGGAGAGGTCGGCGACGAGTGGCGACGTTTCGACGTTGCACCGACGGATGGAACGGTCTCGATGGCGGAATTCGCCGCACACGTGAACGCCGCGATGGGGAGTGGCCTTTCCATCTCACGACGACAGCGACGAGCCTCGCAGACCGTCGTGATCTACCCTCGACTGGATGTTGACGACGATGGTCAGGTGTCGACCGACGAACTCACCGAGGGATTGGCCTTGCTGGAGCCGTTTGATTTCGATGATGACGAGACACTGAGCGCCGCTGAGTTGCAACCGTTTCCCGCATCTATGCAGGCATCTCAGATGATGTCGATGCGTGCAGAGCAGTCCCCCTTCATCGTGCTCAACGACAATACCGATCGAGTGGACGTCGTTCGGCGATTGCAATCTCAATACGGCGACGGAATGTCGGACGTCGAATGGGAGCAGCAGCTGAACTCACCTCAGCCCGACGTGGTCATCACGATTCAGTTCCCGAGTCGCCGTCCCAAACGGGTCGTCGCCGATTCGGAGACGGCTTCCGATCATGTGGACATCAAGGAAGAATCCAGTCGGCGTCTGTTGGCAATGACCCTCGGCGAACTCAATGTCGATGCAACCCTGCGCAATGCACAAGGCAGCATTGAGGGGATCAGCTCCCGGTATCTGAGGCTGCAATTCCAGTATGCCGATGCCGATCGCGACAAGCATCTCGACGCTCAGGAGTTCGGCAAGCTGGAGATCGACGATGCGAGCTTCTCTGCCGTCGATGCCGATCACGACGAGCGGATCAGCGAAGATGAAATCGCCACCTTCATCGATCAACGCGCCCTGCTCAGCCGCTGTCGACTGGAGATGATCATTGAGAACGACACAACGTCACTTTTCGAAGCGCTTGATCGTGACGACGACCGACGTTTGAGTCCGCGTGAGTTTCATGGCGGGATCGATCCGCTTCTCGCGTTGGATCGGAATGGCAACGGCAAACTGGCCGAATCAGAGTTGGTCACGAAGTACACACTCGAATTCGCAGTGACGCGTCCGGCTGAATTCGACGACCTTTCCGGCGGAGGGGCGATGAATGCCATGAACGCCGATGCACGACTCCCGATCCTGCGGCCGGTCACTCAAGGCCCCGAGTGGTTTCAACGCATGGACCGCAATCAGGACGGCGATGTCACCTGGAAAGAATTCCTCGGCCCACGTGCGACCTTCGATCAGTTTGACACCGATCGCAACGGCCTCATTGATGCCACCGAGGCCGAGTCAACGCCATGATCGCCTTGCGAATCCGATGATCGCTTGCGGATTAGCGACACGCCATACAGTCGATCATTTGCCGACTCACAATGCCCAGTCGACCGCCACCCGCACCTCGGAGTCGAATTGACGATCGTCATCGCCAATGATCGGCGTCGACCAACCGACCGACAGCGTGCCGCCGGTGCCGAACCTCATCACGCCACCGAGAACCAGGTTTGTCAGCGAGAAGTGATTGAAACTCTTGACAGTAATGTTGTTCCCCACGTCGACCGGCTCACCCGGTTCCAGTGAGCGGTTCCAGTGGACTTCCGCAAACGGCGCGAGTCCGGTGATCCAAGTGTCGCTTGCGTACACGGTTCGCTTGATCTGTTTAGAACCATCACATTCAAACATCGTCGTCTGGCTTCCGTTCTGATACACCCAGTAACCCAATGAAGCACTGGTGTACAGGAATGCAGAGTCATGAAGTTCATCCACTTCCTGGAGCGTTCCGGTCACATCGTTTCGGGCAAGGACTCGGTTGCCGCTCGTGTCGATGTCGGCCTGGACAACGCCGTTGGCAAACCAGCGTCCGTTGACATGGTTCGCTCCGATGAAAGGCAACACGTGGACCGATGTGTTTTCAAGAGCGAGAAACTCATTGCCGAACGCATCATGCACTGTGATGTCCGAGGCCGTCGGGAACGTCGCACTCACGCCGACGGCTACCGCTGAATTGCACGACTTCGCAACCAAAGCTTTCAGGGTCGTCACCACGTTGCCGAACTCGACCACGTTCGTGTCGGTCGAACCATCCGCTTTGATGTCGTGGTCCAGCGTTGCTGCAAATGGGAGTCGCACTTCGGCAGACATCTTCTGCTCGAAGAACGACATTTCGTAACCGGGCACGTACCGGTGGACATTCTCGCCCTTAACGGTCAACGGCACGTTGGTGAATCCGCTGTAGTTCAGAAACACCCTGTCACGCGGCAGGATACTCGTGTTCTCGACGAACTTCTGACGTCCGATCCCACCACCGGAGCCAGGACTGGGGAGAAGCACAAACAGGGCATCGTGAATGTTGAACAGCTGTTGTGCGGGAAGAACAACGCCGTCGTTCTCCGGAGTCTGTTGCAGGACATCGGCTGTCGTGCCCGAGTCCAACGCGACGAAAGGAACCTGATCGATCGGCACCAGATTGGCCGCATCGCCTGTGAAGTTGGTGCCGTCAAACTCGTTGAGAATCTGCTGACCGAGATCCACCGACGCCGTCGAGACCGAGACGGGCTGACCGGCGGAGTCGATGGCCAGATAGACTTCGGGCTGTGTCTCCAGCAGCATGTCCATGTCGATATCGTTGACGGCTCGGAAGTAGTCCAGCAGTCCGAGTCCCGGATCCAGAAGTCCCGGCTGCAGAAAGATCGCCTGGGTCAGAATCGCTCCGGGAAGAATGATCGGCTCCGTCGTCGTGGCTCCGAAAAAGTCACCGACCATGTTGGGAGCCGATGCCTGCGGCGACGTCGCAGCGGTCGTCGTCTGTGAAGGGGTAAAAGTCGGTCTCGCCATGGCTGGCGCCGTCGGTTGTTGGGGAGCAGTCGGCTGCTGAGACGCTGACGGTTGTTGTGTCGTGGAGGACGACGGCGGCGATGTCTGCGACGGTTGGGCAGGCGACATCTGTGGCGACGTCGACGAGCCATTGGGAGACGGCATCGCAGGAGTCGGCATCGACGGTGGAGCCATCGAAGGATAACCGGGCATCGCAGGGGGCATCATGTACGGAGGGCAGAGCATCTCCCCCTCATACTGTGTCGCACTATATGAGGGGCCTCCGTCAAGATCACCAAGGTACACCGACCCAGATGAGTCATCGCCGTAGGCCCAGCCACTCAAGCATGTCGCAACAGTCAGACAACGAAGTGCCTTGACCGCCTTTTGTGTGAATCGATTGCAGACCATCCATGCCCCCCAAGACACACCGGCAAGATGTGCAGGTGTGACGACTGATGTCTTGCCGGATCATATGAGAACCTCTGCGGATTATTCCGAAGAATCCGGTTTTATTGGCATCGTCGTTAGAACCCGCAGAGCTTGACAAAATCCGTCGTTGACAAACGGATTTGATAATCGTCGCGGGTTCAAACGGTGACCGTCAGGCGGGACGGAAGGGGGTGTCCAGAATAGCCATGGTCACTCGCGAGATACAGGAGAGACGGTCCTGATCGTCGTGGATGCGGACTTCCCAGACCTGTGTCGTCTTGCCGAGATGGATGGGACGGGCTGTCCCGGTTACATGTCCGTCCCGAACCGCACGAAGATGATTGGCGTTGATTTCCAGTCCAACGCAGGACTGTTTTGACGGGTCGATCACAAAGCACGCCCCCCACGAAGCCAGGGACTCCGCCAGCACAACCGACGCCCCCCCATGCAGCAACCCGGCCGGCTGCTTCGTCCGCCCATCGACAGGCATCCGGCCCCTGATGAAGTCATCCCCGGCTTCAGTAAACTCGATCCCCAGAAGTTCACTGACCGTGTTCCGGCTGAACTTGGTTGCGGCAGCCACATCCACCGGCTGAAACCAGATTGACATCGAAAGTCCGATTCTGCAGAGAGGTACCACGACAACAGGCGAGCCATTGACGTGGGAAAGTGCTTTCACCATATCGACCGACCGAGAAAAACGAAACGGAGTCGAGGGAATCGAAAGCCCGCTCACGTGAAATGAACATTCCTGCCAAAGCCGACAGAGCCAGTCAGCCCGATTGTATTCTCACGTTTCGCGGCTAGAATCGTCGTTTCGCTTCGTCAAACGTCAAGAGGTGACGACGTGTCGAGTCAGCAGCAAAATGGTGGGTCTCCGGAAACGATGGGACGGGATGAAGTCGTGCTCGTGCTCGACTTCGGTTCGCAGACGGCTCAGCTGATTGCGAGGCGGGTGCGGGAAGAGAACGTCTTCTGTCAGCTGGTCAGGCATGATCTGTCGGCTGAACGCATCCGTGAGATCGCGCCGCAGGGACTCATTCTCTCCGGTGGACCGGCCAGCGTTTACGCAGAGCGATCCCCGCAGCCCGACCCGGCCATCTTCGATCTGGGCATCCCGATCCTGGGCATCTGCTATGGCATGCAGCTCATCTGCCGTTCGGAGGGAAGTGAGGTCTCCCCCGGGCAATCGCGCGAATTTGGCCACACAACCTGTCGCGTCGTTGAGCACGATCCGTTGCTGGAGGGAATTCCCCCTGAGCTGACCGTGTGGATGTCGCATGGCGATCAGGTGCAGGGGCTCAGCGAACACTTTGACACGCTCGCCTCGACCGACACCTGTCCTAACACGGCCATCCGTCACAAGACCAAACCGATCTATGGACTTCAGTTTCATCCCGAAGTCACGCACACCCAACTCGGCAGCAGACTGATCGGCAACTTCGTGAAGAATGTCTGCGGCTGCGCGGGCAACTGGAAGATCAGCTCATTCATCGAAGAAGAGATCGCACGTGTCCGTGAACGTGTCGGCAAGTCTCGTGTGATCTGCGGCCTCTCCGGAGGCGTCGACTCGTCCGTCACTGCGGCTCTGTTGTATCAGGCGATCGGCCCGCAGCTTTCCTGCATTTTTGTCGACAACGGGCTGCTCCGCAAAGGCGAACGCGAACAGGTTCGTCAGGAATTCAGCGACCACTTCAAAACCGACTTGCACGTCGTCGATGCCCGCCAGCTCTTCCTCGACGAACTGGCAGGCGTCACCGATCCGCAGGCCAAGCGACTCACGATCGGACGGCTGTTCATCGACGCCTTCCGTCACGAGGCGAAGTCCATTCCGGATGCTCACTTCCTCGCTCAGGGCACGCTGTATCCCGACGTGATCGAATCCGGCGCGAATGCAGACGGCCCTGCGGCAACGATCAAATCGCATCATAACGTCGGCGGCCTCCCCGCAGAACTTGGCTTTGAACTCATCGAACCGTTGCGAGACTTGTTCAAAGACGAGGTCCGCAAGATGGGTCTGGAACTCGGCCTCCCCGAGGACCTCATCTGGCGACATCCGTTCCCTGGTCCAGGCTTGGCTGTGAGGTGTCTCGGTGAAGTGTCGGAGACACGCCTGGAAACGTTGCGGGAAGCGGATGCTGTCTTCATCGACGAACTCCGCAAAGCGGGTCTCTATCGCGACGTGCAACAGGCCTTTGCTGTGCTGTTGCCGCTTCAAACGGTGGGAGTAATGGGGGACGCTCGCACCTACGAAGATGTGATCGCCCTCCGCTCGGTCAACACCGACAACTTCATGACGGCCGACTGGTCCCGCCTGCCCTACGACCTGCTGCAACGCGTCTCGACAAGAATCATCAACGATGTCCGCGGCGTGAACCGTGTCGTCTTCGACGTCAGCAGCAAACCCCCCGCGACGATTGAGTGGGAATAGCGGTGCGTTACCAGTAGATGTGTCGCTGGAACAGTTCTCGCTCACGCGTGCGCAGGCGGTTGATGTCGCTGAGCACGTAACGGTCGTCGTTCACGTCGATCAGAATCTTGCCGTGGTTGCCGAAGTCGTGGACCTGGCTGCGATCCCACCTCAGAATGATTGGTCGCGGGCCGTCTAATGTTCGCAGATCGATCATCAAGTGGCCGTATTCCAGTCGAATCTCATCGAATCCCACGATCGATCGCAGCAAGTAACGGCGGTCGAGTGCGTCGCGAATGAGCGCCTGGTCAGTCTCGGTCAACTCTCGCAGATGGCGGATGATACCAATCTCCTGATCATGTCCGTCGAGATCCCAAGTCCGCAGGCTGATGAACCCGTCCGGTTCCGTTGCCGGGAACAACCTGACCGCGAAGACCCCGCGGTAAACCGGACCGTCGCCGCTCTGCACCGACAGCCCGTTGAACCCGTCGGTAGAGAACTTCGTCGACCGGGGATGAAACCAGTTTGGCTCATCGCTGACGACCTGCTGATCAGACGTTGAGTCCTCCTCCGAACAGATGGTGCCATTGTTGTTTGTCGCAGTGAGTCTCGGGGCGACATGGTCCGTGGGGGAGTCTGAGGACAGCTGCATCTGGATCTGAACGAGGCGCGCATAGTGGCCGTCCTGTTCCATCAACTCGGCATGACTGCCTTGCTCAATCAGTTTCCCCTGGTCGAACACGAGAATCCGGTTGGCATCACGCAGGGTGGTCAAACGGTGAGCAATGGCGATGGTCGTTCGGCCTTTCGCGAGGGCGCGGAGAGCATCCTGAATGGCCTTTTCCGATTCGGTATCGACGCTGCTGGTCGCCTCATCGAGGATCAGGATTTTCGGGTCATACAACAATGCCCGGGCGATGGAGAGTCGCTGTCGCTCACCACCGGAGAGACCCGACCCACGCTCACCCAGCCACGTGTCATACCCCAGCGGTTTGCGAAGGATGAAATCGTGAGCCTGTGCAGCCTTGGCAGCACGAATGGCCGCCTCACAATTGACACCAGGCTCTCCGTAAACGAGGTTCTCCCAGATCGTCCCCCGGAAGAGGAACGGTTCCTGCAGAACGATGCCGACGTGCCTTCGCAGTTCGCCTGCCGACAGGTCCCGGACATCGACGCCATCGATGAGCACTCGGCCCTCGTTGACGTCATAGAAGCGGCAGATGAGATTGACGATTGTCGTCTTCCCGCTGCCGCTGCGCCCGACAATGCCGATGGTCTGACCGGGCTGAATCTCGAAGTCGACCTGTTTCAAAACGGGGTAATGGCTTTCGTATCCGAAAGTCACTTCCTCGAAGCGAATGTGACCTTGCGGACGATCCAGAGCCTGGGGTGCCGTCGGCTCACGTGTTTCGATGGGCGTATCCAGAAGTTCGAACACCCGGTTGCAGCCGGTCATGAAACTCGTCAGCCAGGTTGTCAGCTGCGAGAGTGTCGCCAGCGGTGCATAGAACATGGCCACGTAGGCGAGAAACGCCATCAATGAGCCGAGTGTCATCTCCCCCGCGAGCACATCACGACCTCCCACATACCAGACAATCAAGGCACCGAGGCTGAATACAATCTGCATGACGGCTGAGAAGGCTGACCCGGACTCCTCAACGTGAATCCGCGTGCTGCGAAGCGTATCGCTGGTCTTCGCGAACCGATCAAACTCGCGTGACTCCTGAGCAAACGCCTTGACGACTCGAATGCCGGCCAGCATGCCACTGAGTGTCCCGGCCTGCTTGCTGCTGGCGTCCCAGTAGCGATAGTACTTGGGATACACACGTCGCCAAAAAAACCAGCTGCCACCAATCACCAATGGTGTGGGCAGAAGCATGTACGCTGCCAGCCGCGGGTTCAACGTGAACAGCATCACCCCTACTCCGATGACCTGCACGATCTGCAACAGGAACCCGCCGGTGATCTGCTGCAGCAGGCTGTGTAGCACTTCGCTGTCATGGACGACCCGACTGGTGAGCGAGCCAACCTGATGACGGTCATAGTAGCCGACACCCAGTTCGTGAAGTTTGGAGACGAGTTCCGTTCGCAAGCGGTGGGTCAGTTCAGCACCGACTCGGCTGGAGAGCTGCCCTTTGAAGTAGGCCACCACACCGAGCAGGAACCGCGTCCCCGCCAGTGCCAGTACGACCATCAGAAGAGCCGTCATCAGTTCGGACGCCACCGGTGTTCCCTGTCCGGACGACAGCACATCATCGACGAGGTATTGCTGCAACTTGGGAGGGGCCAGTTCAGCGGCGACTCCCAGGAGCATCAAGGCGAACATGGCCAACGCCCCCCGCCACTGGGGACGCAGCATCTGAGCCAGGCGTGCGACGATGGCCTTGCGGGGAACGCACCGGGGACACGTCTCGCCGGGCGTACTCAACTTCCAGTCGCACTGACGACACCGCAAGAGATCGACAGCGTCCTCCGCATCCAGTGAGAGTTCTCCGTGCTGTCGAAGCTGTTCGAGCTTCCCGGCAACCTTATGGAAACGGGGGGACAGGCCGCTGGAGTACCGGGTGAGGTTCACCCAGCCATCGTCGACATGCGCCTGCAGAAACCCGGAGCCGACCTCGCTGTGAGCCCGGAAGCGATCGACATCCGCAACTCGCACGGAGTTCACAACGCACGGCTGCGGGTCGTCAGCGACGACAGCCACATGCTCGGCATTGGCGATCAACCAGTGCCGTCGCTCTTCCCCCTGGACCGTCAGGTCGGATTGTGTGGACAACAGGACCGGGATGCCATTCAACCCACGGTCATCCAGTTCCCGGGCAACCGCCCGAGGCAACTCGTCTTGCATCATCTCAGCCGGCGAATGTCACTCCGCCCCTCTCACGCGCCTCTTGGCGAATTCCCTGTCAGGGCTCAGGATCATGACATTCGTGAACCTGCAACCGGGCGGAATCGTATTGAGGCCTGCCAAGCCCGACAAGTATCAAATTCGACAAACCTGCGAAATTTCATCGCTCTGACCGTCTCGGCAGCGACGAGGAATTGCCGAGTCGGGTGCGTGGACCCAGATCGGTCGCACCATCGCCACACGCAGACTGCCGTACGATCTGTCACGGTGAATGCCTACAATCGCTGAGCTTCTTTCCTGCTGATTCGTCCAGCCCCGGACAACTGTGCATTGCAACCGACGTTGTACGACACATTGACCCATTGAACTGTGCACCTGACCGATACAGAAATACGACAAGACCCTTCCCTTTCGACCCCGATAAGTGTCTGATCGTGGTACGTTGAGAGTCGCATGCGGGAAGCTCAGAGAGGGTAAACCATGTCACCACTGGGAAGGGTTTCATTGACCACTTTCGCAGGTCTGCTTGGGCTGATCGTCGGAGCAGCGTTGTCGGTATTTGCCGTCATCATCGGTTGCTGGCTCATTGTTCTTTTGAACGATGATCCCTCAATCGGAGGTCTGGTCTCCTATTTGGGTGGATTCGCAGCATTGGCGTTTGGCATCTATGGAGGTCTATACGGGATGGCATACAGCTTGAAGTTATTTCGTTCGATGATGAGTCAGCTCGAACCAACTGAGTTCCAAGTGACACACGATGACTCACCATGGGTTGATGATGACTTTTAGCGATCAACGGTGGACTCGAAATGTCCAGTTGCGTAGTGATCCAACTATCGATGATTGTCAGGTAACGTTGTTGTCATTCCTCGTGAAACAGGGTCATGACACCTGACGGTTTCCGACTGTCTGACCAGTAGGTCATGCTGTGCATGACGAATCAGAAAATGGTATCGAATTGTGAGAACGGATGGTCGCGGTGAGCGTACCTACAGGACTGAGATGTCAAGGGAGATTTAAACCGTTCTGCGAACGGTCACCAAAGATGTATCTGATCGCTTCGCCGTCGATCGCAGATTGTCGGTGCAATCTGTGACTAAGCCGACATTCTTGCGGGATTCTATTGATCTGCGAACACTGGATCGGCGTACGCATAGTTATGGCTCCGGCATTCGTCCATCCAAGAGAGTCAGTTCCCATGTCTACAGATGTCACTGAGACAGAGCCGCCTCGCCGTTCGTGGGTGACCGGTAAGCGATTGATTGGGATCGCGATCACGGTGCTGGTCGTGCTGCGGATCGGCGTCGACCTGATGCCGATCCGCTTGCAGATTGGCCCCGAGACGAGCTACATCGACGGCCCCCTGCGAAGAGACGGCACGCCTGACTATGCCGCGTACCTCAACGAACAATGGTCGAAAGGCGTGGCCCCGGACCAGAACGCAGCGGTCGACCTTATCCACGCCTTTGGCCCCGGCATCATCAACGAAGACATCCGCGAGGACTACTTCCAACAACTCGGCATCGAGATGCCTCCGCTCGAAGGGGACTACTACGTCGACTTTTACGAATTCATGGAGCAAGACGGGTCGGACTGGTGCACGAATCCGAAGATGTCCGAGCGCATTAACGTGGCAATGGAAGTCCACACTCATCCCTGGTCACCCAATGAGCATCCAGATGTCGCACAGTGGCTGGACGCAAATCGGAAGCCATTGGCGACCATGCTCACGGCATCGAGCAAGTCACACTTTTTCTCGCCCATGATTCCACCGGACGGCAAGTGCTTGCTGGATTCGTTGCTTGATATCACGGATAAGTCAAGAACCGCCGCACGCCTGATCATGGCAAACGCAATGAGAGAGCTTGAGCAAGGAAACATCGACATCGCTCTCGATCACACACTCGACTGCCATCGATTGTCGCGATTAGTCTCACGTCACCAGGCTCTGATTGGTTCAATCACGGCCCACAACAATTCGAAACATGCCATTGGTGGAGATGAACAGATCATTCTCAGCGGAAGACTAACGACACTTCAAGCAGACAACCACCGGCAGCGATTGTCCTTGCTGCCCGCCTTTCACCCGATCAGCGACATCATCGATAAAGGTGAGCGGTTTAACTCACTGGACTTGGTCGCAGGGATGCATGATGGACGCTTCCAATTCGATGATGAGAATTCTGGCCTTGCCATGCGGTGGGGACTGGATCCCAACGAAGCCATGCGACAGTTCAACGAGCATTACGACGAAATCCATATCGCTATGCAGGAACCTGATCTATCAACGCGTCTGCGGGATTTGAACGCGATCTGGGAACGACGTGAGACGAAGATGCTGACCGATGAAATCGACAAAGCCCATGCTTTGCTATTCGGACTACGATCTGCACTCAAGGAGTCGGCTGCGAATATTGTCGTTCTCTTCACCGCTCCTGCTGTCGATCGGGTTGTCATCGCAGAAGAGGAATCAAAGCTTCGGATGCAACTCGTCGACACAGGGTACGCCCTCGCCGAGTATCGGGCGGAGACCGGCAGCTTTCCGGACTCATTGGAGTCACTCGTCCCGGAGCAGTTGGATGAGTTGCCGATCGATCCGTACTCGGACGAGCTCTATCGCTACAAGCGGACCGATGGCGGATTCCTCCTCTGGAGCGTCGGGCCGGACGGATTCGATGACGGCGGCAAAGATCACAGCGGATTTGACGACATCCCATTCGGTGACCGACCGAGCGATGAGGAGTGACGGAAGCAATTCCAAGTTGCGTAGTGGTCCGACAATCGGAAACCGTCAGGTGTCATGCCCCTGTTTCACGCGGAATGATAACAATGTTACCTGACAATCATCGATAGTCGGACCAGAGAGTCATGCTCTGCATGACGAATCAGAAATGGGATCGAATCGTGAGAACGAATGATCGCGGTGAGCATATACAGGACTGCCTTACGTCGGCCTCACGATGTGCCGGCCGTGCGTCTTGCCTTGCATCATCTGGTCGACCGTTGATTTGACTTCGTCCAGCGAGATTTCGGTGACGAGGTCTTGGAGGTTGTCGAGTTTCCAGTCGCCTGAGAGGAGGTTCCAGATTTGCAGGCGGCGGTCGTAGGGGCATTGGGCTGAGTCGATGCCGTCGAGTTTGGCGCCTCGCAGGATGAATGGGAAGACCGTCAGCGGCAGGTCGGTGCCTCCGACGAGTCCGCAGGCGGTGACGCAGCCTCGGTGATTGAGTGAGCGGATCAGAGTTGCGAGGGTATTGCCGCCCACGGTGTCGACCGCTCCGGCCCAGCGGGATTTGAGCAGGGGCCTGTCCGAGTCATCGTTGACTTCCTCTCGGCCGATGACGTCGGATGCACCAAGAGAGCGCAGCCAGTCGTGCTGGTCCGGCTTGCCGCTGACGGCTGTCACCTGATAGCCCAGCTTGGCGAGCAGCATCACCGAGATGACGCCCACGCCTCCAGTGGCCCCAGTGACCACGACCGGGCCGCTCTCCGGTTTGATGCCATGTTCGACCAGCGAGAGGACCGATTGAGCTGCGGTGAAGCCGGCCGTGCCGACAATCATCGTCTCGTCGAGTGTCAGTCCATGGGGAAGAGGCACAATCCACTCGGCCGGCAGTCGGACGAATTCGGCCCAGCCTCCCCAGCGACCGGCCCCCTGTTCGTAACCGGTACAAATGACAGCATCCCCCGGCTTGAACCTGTCGGACTCGCTCGCCACGACTGTCCCGGCGGAATCGATCCCGGGCACGTGTGGGAAACTGCAAACAATTCCGGGATTCCCCTGAGAGGCGAGGGCGTCCTTGTAGTTCAACGAAGAGGCCTGCACCCGAATCAGCACATCCCCCGGCGGCAACTCATGCAACGGTCGCGACTCGACTGAGGATTCGATTAATCCGTTCCCGGTTTTGCGGACATGAAAGCAGCGAAACGATTCCGGAAGCATGGCGGGGACCTTATTCGGGTGGTGCAAGGGAATGGGTCTATCTTAGAGCCTTTGGACGAGTAATGCGAAATGTTGGGTGGAGAATGGAGGATTGAGAATGGAGGATGCAACAACGTATGGCTGTGATTGCGAGATTCCCAGTTCTCCATCCTCAATTCCCAATCCCAGTCTTTGACTTCCCGTTGAGCGTCTGATAGAAGCAGCATCTTACGGGGCAACGAAGGAGCGTCGTCATATGTCGGTCATTGGTCTCATTCCGGCGCGGCTGGAATCATCTCGGCTTCCGCGCAAGCTGCTGCTCAATCAGACGGGCAAGCCGCTCATTCAGCACACCTGGGAGGCGGCCTGTGCTGTCGGTTCGATTGACGAAGTGATCGTTGCGACCGACTCACCGGAGATCGCCAATGTCGTCCGCGAGTTCGGAGGACGGGCGGAGATGACGGGTGAGCATCAGAGCGGATCAGACCGCATCGCAGAGGTGGTCCGTCGCAGTTGCCCGGATGCAGACATCATCGTCAACCTGCAGGGGGACGAACCGGAGCTTCGGCCGGGAGACATCGATTATCTCGTCGAGACGCTGCGTACTCATGCCAATGTGGAGATGGCGACGCTCGCGACTCCGATCGACGACCCACTGGTGCTCAGCGACCCATCATGTGTGAAGGTGGTGCGGGCTGCGGATGGCAGGGCGCTGTATTTCAGCCGTGCACCGATTCCTCACGCTCGTGATGGGCTCCCGGAAGACTGGCTGCGCGACCAGCATTATGCAGTAGAGTCCCCCTGGCTGCTTCACATCGGTGTCTATGCCTACCGCCGCGAGTTTCTGCTGGCTTATACCGAATGGCCTCCGGGCCGACTGGAGCAGCTGGAGAAACTTGAGCAGTTGCGTGCCCTGGAGGCAGGTGCCAGCATCCAGGTCGGCATTGTTCGGTCGGCAGCGGTTGGCATCGACACGCGCGACGATTATGCTCGGTTCGTCGAGCGAGAACGTGCCTAGCGGCTGCCCGTTGTCAGTGGTCCGTCGTCCGTTGAGATCAACGGCCCATGACATCGGATGGTCGAAGATCAAGCGATTAGCAAACTCGGTTCACGGTACGGACAACCGACCACAGATACAACTGACCACGGACAACGGACACTCCATGACCAAACATATTTTCGTTACCGGCGGCGTTGTGAGTTCGCTGGGTAAGGGACTGACCTCTGCATCCATTGGCTTGCTCCTCGAACGTCGGGGCCTGACGGTGCGGATGCAGAAGCTCGATCCGTACATCAACGTCGATCCCGGCACGATGAGTCCCTATCAGCACGGCGAGGTCTACGTGCTCGATGATGGTTCGGAGACGGACCTCGACCTGGGCCACTACGAACGCTTCACGAACAGTCCACTTTCCCGGAAGTCGAACTACACAACGGGGCGGATCTACCAGAGCGTCATCAACAAGGAACGTCAGGGACAGTATCTCGGGGCGACCGTTCAGGTCGTGCCTCACGTAACCGACGAGATCAAGGCAGCCGTGCTCAATCTGGCGGAGCCGGATGTCGACGTGGTTATTACGGAGTTGGGGGGGACCGTCGGTGACATTGAGGGACTGCCGTTCCTGGAGGCGATTCGGCAGATTCCTCTGGAGATTGGCAAGGAGAACTGCCTGTTCATTCACCTCACTCTGGTGCCGTATCTCAAAGCGGCCGGTGAGGCGAAGACCAAGCCGACACAACACAGCGTCGGACAGTTGCGGCAAATCGGTATTCAGCCGGACGTGCTCATTGTGCGCACGGAACGCCCCATCGGACGCGAGCATACGGAGAAGATCGCACTGTTCTGCAATGTCGAAAAGGATGCGGTCATTGAAGAAGTCGACAAGGAGTTCTCGATTTACGAGGTGCCTTTGGGACTGGTCGAGCACAAGCTGGACAAGCTGATCATCAACAAACTGGGGCTGCCTCTTAACGACCTGCAAATTGACGACTGGCGCAGCCTGATGCAGCGAATCCGGCATCCCGAGCGCGACGTGACGATTGCCGTCGTCGGCAAGTACATCGATCACTTCGACGCCTACAAATCGATTTACGAGTCGCTCGATCACGCGGGATTTGAGCACTCGGCACGCGTGATCATCAAGCGTATTGAAGCGGAGGAAATTGAGCGTCAGTCGCCGGAAGCCCTGCTCAAGGGGGTCGATGGACTGCTCGTGCCGGGCGGATTTGGCAAACGCGGCATCGAAGGGAAGTTGCAGGCGATTGAGTTCGCACGACAGTGTGAGATTCCGTTCTTCGGGATCTGTCTCGGGATGCAATGTGCGGTGATCGAATTCGCCCGCAACGTGCTCGGCCTCAAGGAGGCAAACAGCAGTGAGTTCGAGAAACACACACCCGATCCGGTCATCTGTCTCCTGGAGGATCAGAAAACGGTTACTGACAAAGGCGGCACAATGCGGCTCGGAGCTGAGCCATGTGTCTTGCGAGAGGGGACGATCTCTGCGGCGTGTTATGGCCACCGAGAGATCTCGGAGCGGCATCGTCATCGCTACGAGTTCAATCCTGATTATCTCAGGCAACTTGAAGAGCACGGCATGATCGCAGCAGGGACCAGCCCGAACGGGCACCTGGTCGAAGTCGTCGAGATCCCCGAGCATCCGTGGTTTGTGGCGGTGCAGTATCATCCGGAGTTTAAGTCGAAACCGCATCAGCCGCATCCGCTGTTTGCTGGCTTTGTCGAGGCGGCACTGACTCGTCATCAGCAGCGTTCACAGCAGACGGTCTGAAACTCTGTGACCTCATGGCAATCGTTGAAGAGCCATTCGGCCTGATCAATTTCAACAAGCCTCAAGGCTGGTCATCAAGGAAGGCGGTCGATCACGTCAAGCGGCTGGTGAAGCCGGCCAAGATCGGGCATGCAGGGACCCTCGACCCGTTAGCGACAGGAGTGCTGATTCTCACGATCGGTCGTGCCACGCGACTCACTCCGTTCCTGCACGACCTGTCGAAATCTTATCGGGCCGAGTTCCTGCTCGGACAGACGAGCGACACGGACGACATTGAGAGTGATCTCCGCCCCTGTGGTGACGCGCGTCCTCTCACGCTTTCCGACATTGAACAGCAATTGCCTCACTTCGTTGGTCGAATTCAACAGACGCCGCCGATATTCTCAGCCGTGAAAATCAAGGGACGCCGAGCCTACGAGTTGGCACGGAAAGGGAAGGCACCCGAGATCAAGCCGCGTGAGGTCGAGATCCATCGACTGGAGATCGTGAAGTTCACTCCCGAAAGTTTGGTGCTCGACATCGACTGCGGGACGGGCACCTATGTGAGATCTCTGGGACGTGACATCGCCAAAGCAGCGGGGAGTTGTGCGGTGATGAGCTCGCTCGTCCGCACAAGGATTGGCGACTTTCACCTCGACCATGCGGTCTCGCCGGACGTCGTCTCCCGAGATACGTTACCGAACGTCATGCTTCCGGCAAGTGCTGGTGTCGGAGGGATGACGAAGATTACGTGCGATCCATCAGTCGTAGAACAGATTCGCCACGGGCGTCCGGTACCGTGCAGCACAGCGACGCCTCCCCCGGATGGGGAGACGTGTGCCCTCGTAACCGATGACCGACAGCTCCTCGCAATTGCTGAGTATCAAGCAGTTCTGCGACAGTTTGCCCCGCGTCACGTGTTCGTGTGACACTAGCGAACGGTCGGCTCACCCTTTGGCTCGATCGCGATCTTGACTGGTTCCAGAGACGGTCCAATGAGTTCCGGTTGCTGCTTGGATTCATTGGGTGAGGTTTCTGCAACTTTACCATTCTCGGGGAGAGACTTCCTGAGCGTGCGTGCGATGTGGTTCGCCGCCTTCTGTGACAGACTTTCCTCATCCACAGCAACGGAGACTTCCGACTTCTCGGGAACATCTGCGATTTCAGGTGTGATGCTGGGCAGTGTCTCAGCCACTGTTGTTGAATCAGCTTCGGCTGTCATCGGAGGATCGGGAATCTCCGGGACGGGCGGCGCTTTCATGACTCGATCGATCCGTTCCTGAGACGACTCAGTCAGACTCGGATTGTTCGGTACCTCAGCGATGTGATCCGAGACTGTGAGCTGTTCCGGAGTTGCCGGCTTGGTTTCGGCCAGTGACTTGGTTTCCGGTTTCTCAGACTGCACCATGCGATCCCGATACAGCACAAGCGAGTGCACCGCGTGATACATCGGACCAGTTTCCGCGGGGCGTGCTGCATTGTGCACTAGGTCGGTGGCCACGGAGGCGACAGCCCGTCGAACCCAGGGTTCATTCATCCTCTTATGAGGCAGGGACATCATCAGCCACTCCAGCATGTGACCGGAAGCCTTCAATCGCTCATTGAAGTCCCGACTGTATCCCGGCCCCTTAAAGTACTCGGTCGAGAAGCTGCCGTCTCGATTCTGTTGTGATCGGGCCAACTCGATATATCGTTGGATCTTCTGGTCAGCATCAAGCCATGCGCCACGCAGATCGCCATGCTTGTAGAGATGTGCATTTCTGGCATAAGCGATCGCGAACAGTCCGTGTGTACCTCCGCAGGGTGCCGTCAACACGTTGGCACGTGTCTGCAGTTTCACCAGTTCTTCGATACTCCAGAGTTCACCGTCCACGTTGGTCCATTCCGCATCAATGTCCACGTAGTGGGTCAGAAACCATAAGGTCCAGGTGATTTCCTCGCGGGTGGTGATATGCAGTTTGGCGTGATTGACTAAATCGGCCATGGTGATGGTGCGACCCCCTGCAACCTTGAACTGATGAGATGCCGGCAGATTCGACATCGCGAGCAGTGCGAGGGTCTGGTTGACGTGCCCTTCGAATTCGTAGGGTGTCCCGTTGTAGCCACGAGCCTTTGCGCCATGCTCGGTCACTTCAAACCAGTGCTGCCCTCTGAAGGTCGCACCGTTCGAGAGCCATTCGATCGCATTCACCTTGCGATTGCCTTCTCGCAATTCGAGGTCTCTGCGGAGTCCCACAAGGCCGTGCATGATCTGCCAGGGTCGATGCTGATTCGCATCCATGTACCGGCGCTGCGTCTTTTCAATCGCCTTGACCGTCAGTTGCATCAAGGGGTCCTGGATCTGCGATGCAGCGGCTGAACTTTCCAGCTGGGTCGCCGGGCCGTTCCAGGATGGAGGAGCATGAATCGGCTCTTGAAAAGCGGAGCGATTCTTGTCGTCCTTCTCTTCATCACTCGAATCGCGAGAGAAGA
The DNA here is from genome assembly GCA_020426325.1 of Planctomycetaceae bacterium. Classification (GTDB taxonomy): domain Bacteria; phylum Planctomycetota; class Planctomycetia; order Planctomycetales; family Planctomycetaceae; genus JAHBXU01. The sequence goes on from JAGQQG010000031.1 coordinate 18,314, forward strand.
GACGCGGACGGAATGCAGTAAAGTCAACCCGCACATCCTCAGCATGAGCAAAGGGCTCGCCTGCCAGAACAATACAGCAAACGAGACAAAGGGTCCTCCCTACCCACGAATGACTCATAGCTCTCGCTTTCCGTCGAAGCCCACTGCGCGGCGCTTGATACAAGACTACTAGTCGACACATTGTGAAACCTCATCTCCGTGATTGTCCGCGAATGCTCGAGGTCGTTGCCAATTGAACAGAGGCACGCGTTGCAATCGACAGTGGTGGAACAGGTCAAAAGTCCTGCGACATTCGCAGAGCTTCATCACTTGGCCTGTCTTGCCTGATCGGTCTTATTGCACGTTCAAGCTGACCAATGTCTGCTAGGGTTTGAGTAAGCGGGGAAGACTTTGCGGGCTTGCTCGAATCACTTGAACAACCGAGTCAGGTCCCACATACAAGACGGGATTCCGGATTTCTTGCCAGATGCACTCAAGCCGAACATCTGTAGATTCTGGAAGGGGGAACATGAAGTCGTGCGATCAACGAACACACCATTGAGAGCTGACTGCCGACGCTGCTACCATCGACGCCAGATCAAAATATGATGCTGAGAGAGACTTAACGGGACGGAATGACGAATCGATGCAAATTCTTCTGGTGAACGACGATGGGATTCATGCCCCTGGGCTGCATGCGATGCATCAGGCCCTACGCGAGTGGGGCGACGTAGAAGTGGTTGCCCCGCAGGTCGAGCAGAGTGGGATGAGCCATCGCATTACCTATCTCCATCCCATGATGGCAAAAGAGGTTGAGAAGGACGGTCAGCACTTTGGCTGGGCTCTCGACGGCAGCCCGGCTGACTGCACAAAGATGGGGGTCGTCGAGTTCTGTAAGCAGGAGCCAGACCTGATCGTCAGCGGCATCAATTCCGGATCGAATGTCGGCATCAACGTGCTCTACTCCGGCACTGTCGCAGCGGCTATCGAAGGAGCCCTGTTCGGCATCACGTCGATCGCTGTCTCACTCTCTCAGGGAACACCCCCGGACTATGACGCAACGGCTGAACATGCCCGCAGTCTGATCAGACAGATCCTGGAACGGGTTCCTGAGAAAGGACGACTCTGGACCATCAACTATCCAGACACGACTTCCGAAGGACCGAAGGGCGTCCGTTTCGCACCGATGGGAGTCCGGAGACCGATCGACGCTGTCGAAAAGCGGATTGACCCCCGCGGTCGTCCCTATTACTGGAGTGGCATCGATCCGCCATCAGGTCCCCATCTGGAGGAAGAGACCGACGTACGGGATGTGAATCAGGGTTATGTTGCAGTCACGCCACTGCATTTCGATCTCACCGAGACGAGCCTGCTCCGGCGGTGTCGACAGTTCGATTGGGGAATTGACTGAATGTCCGCTCCGAAGCTAAGCAGGAGTGACGGGCACATCGTACTGGGTTCACGATCGCCACAACGTTATGAACTGATGTGTCATCTGGTTGGCGAGGATCGCGTGGTCGTTTGTCCGCCAATCGATCCCCTGGAAGCGGATCTCACGTGTGTCCGAAAGTACGATGAAATCTCACGGCTGCTGATCGACATTGCACGGACCAAGCATGCGGATGTGACGGCCCAACTTGAGAACCAGCCCAATTCAGACTTCACATCCGCGATCATCACAGCTGATACGGTCATCGTCGGTTTTGACGAACAGAATCAAACGCATGTCCTTGGACAGCCTCCGGATGATGACACCTGGGCCGACGTCGTGCGTGAGTGGTTCGAGCGGTATCTCCTGAGAGCCCCTCATCAAGCGATCACCGCGCTCTGTGTCTCCCGTCCCCGTGACGAGTTGATCGAGCGGGTGGTCTCGACGGAGGTCACGTTCCGGGCGGATGGCGGCAAGTGGCTGGACTGGTACCTCGCCACGGGCGAACCTCGCGGCAAGGCGGGAGGCTACGGCCTGCAGGGAGCAGGCAGCCTGTTCGTGGAACGAATCGTTGGCAGTCCCAGCAACGTCATCGGCCTGCCAGTCTGTGAGACTGCTCAGGTGCTGAGAACCCTGGGTATAATCGACTAGCGTGCCTCAATCTCTCATGCGATCACCCCAAACAGATACTCAAGTGGAGTCTGCGGAAATCGAAATCGGGTTGCGCACCATTCCATCCCGCTACTTCCTGTCTCCTCTTGCGGGATACACGCATCTGGCGTTTCGGATGGCGATTCGAGAGCTGGGGGGACTCGGATTGGCAACGACGGATCTTGTGCTGGCATCGATGCTGGTATCCGAAAAACCAAAATCGATGGCGCTGATTGCGACCGATCCGGATGATCGACCGTTGTCGGTGCAGATCTTCAGCGGTCTCCGTGATGAACTTGTGCAGGCGGCTCGCTGGCTTGAGGAGCATGGCTATCAGGCCGTTGACATCAACATGGGCTGCCCCATGGCCAAGGTGAATGGAAACGGCGGCGGTGCGCGACTCATGTGCGACACTGAGAATGCACAGGCGACAGTCGCTGCCGTCGTTGAGGCAGTGTCGATTCCCGTCACCGTCAAGATGAGGCTCGGCTGGGACAGCAACCAGATCACCGCTCCTGAGTTAGCCTGTGCGTTCGAACAGGTTGGTGCAGCAGCGATCACCTTGCACGGTCGTACACGACAGCAGGGGTTTCATGGGACGGTTGATCTGGAGGGCATCCGACAGACGGTTGAGGCCGTCGACCACATTCCGATCATCGGGAACGGTGATGTAAGAACCGTTGAAGACGCTCAGCAGATGCAGGCTGTCACAGGCTGCGACGCGGTTGCCATCGGTCGGGGTGCGATGCTCGACCCCTGGATTTTCCGTAAGCTCGCACAGGTCAATCTGGGCGAGTCACCGACGGAGCCGACCGCGGAGGAACAGATCGATTTTCTCGTGCGTCACTTCACGCTGATGACGCGACAACATGCTGAGTACAGTTGTCTCCTGTTTCGCAAGTTCGCTGGCTGGTATGGTGCACGACTGGGCATTCCCGAAGATCTCGAAGACCGATTGCGTCGCTTCGATTCCTTCTCTGAATTTGACGCGATTGTGCAGGAGATCCACCACCGCCACGGTGAACGCGAGACATCCATCCCGACCGCACTCCTCAAGGTGCCCAACGGGCCGATCGATAAGTGGTGAGCGAAAACACATAACATTGAGTTCTTGATTTCGCAGGATCAAAGAGGAGACGTCTCAACCAGGGCCAACGCTCTCAACAAGCTGAGCAAGGATTGGGAGGGCGAAGCTCCTGCTGAGCCGCGCAGCAAGTTGAACGATGAATGGTTCTTGCGGCTCGGCAGGACACTCGCCCTCCCGTGGACCTGCTTGCCCAGTTTGAAAAAATCGTTGGCCGTGACGTCTCAACGAGTCGCCCTCGCGTTGTCATGGGATCAGCCGCTAAACTCTTCAACAGATCTCCCCTCCCTTGAAGGAATGTCGTCATGCGATCACGCGGCTCTTTGCTGTCCGGAATTCTGTTGGTTGCCATCACGGCCTTCATTACAACTTTGGCGAGAGACAGCGCAGCACAGGGCGATCCCAATTCCATTTCATTGGAGCAGTTGCAGGAGAGGCTTGCCGCTTTGGAAGCTCGCGTGACAGCTCTGGAGGCAGGGCAATCTGGCGTGCAGCAGGCTGCTGGTGTCGCTCCCCTTCTGGAGACAGTACCGCGATCTCTGGCAGACGAGCTTCCTCGCATCCCCAGAAATGCGAAACGAGGCGAGATCAACGGTGTGCCCTTCTATACAGTTCCTTTGGGCGGATCAGCTGAGGCAGAGTAGTCCTGCTTGAGGTTCTTGATATTGCTGGGACAGTCCATGGATGTCATCTCAGAACTCGACATCTGGGGACCCGACTGTCCAACGCACCCTCCGCTCAGTCTCGACGAGGCTGAAGGGTATTGTCGCCGACTCGCGGAGACGCATTACGAGAACTTTCCCGTCGCGTCATGGCTGCTGCCCCGCGACCTGCGACAGCACTTCTGCAATGTGTATGCCTACTGTCGCTGGGCCGATGATCTGGGTGACGAGCTTGACGATTCGCAGCGATCGCTTCAGTTGCTGGAGTGGTGGCGGGGGGAACTTCAGAGGTGTTATGCCGGTGAAGTACAGCACCCGGTTTTCATCGCCTTGCGGACCACCGTTTCGGAGTTTGACATCCCGCAAACCCCATTTACAGATCTGATTGATGCCTTCGTGCAGGATCAGACGGTCACGGAGTACGACACGTTCGACGAGCTGCGCGACTATTGTCGCCGGAGTGCAGACCCGGTCGGGCGCATTCTGCTCAGGTTGTGTCGGGTGTACCGTGACGAGACGGAAGCATGGTCGGACAGCATCTGTACCGGATTGCAACTTGCCAATTTCTGGCAGGACGTGTCCCGTGATTTCGACATCGGGCGAGTCTATCTGCCCCGTGAGGACCGTGACCGATTTGGGTACTCGCCTGACATGCTTCGAAACCATGTCACCAATGAGGCGTTTGTGCGGTTGATGTCCTACGAGGTTGAGCGAGCCCGTGAATTCCTCGTCGCAGGCATGCCTCTGGTGCATGCGATGAGCGGTCGCATGCGAGTTGACATCGAACTGTTCATTCGTGGCGGGTTGCAGATTCTGGCAGAAGTCGAGAGGATCGGCTTTCGCGTGTGGGATCGAAGACCTGTTGTTCGTAAGCGACAGCTTGCACGGATGTTCATGACCACCTGCACTCGACATATCTGGAACAGTTTTGCTTCGATTGGACGCGGGTAACCATTGAGCTTTCCATGGATGCAATGCTTGCTGACTCGTTTGCGTACTGTCAGCAACTGGCGAAGCTCAGCGGACGTAACTTCTACTTCAGCTTTCTGACGCTCCCGCGACCGATGTTTCGCGACATGTGTGCCCTGTACGCATTCATGCGCGTGACGGATGATCTGGGGGACGACTTGTCCCGGTCGGTTGCACAGCGGACGGCAGCACTGCGATCCTGGCGGGGCGCAATCGATGCAGCAATCACGGGAGAGCCGTCTTCGCATCCTGTCGTTTCAGCGATGATGGACGTGCAGCGGAGATATCAGATCCCTGTGGAGTATCTGCATGCGGTCATCAAAGGAGTTGAAAGTGACATTGGACCGGCCCGCTTCGAGACGTTCGAGCATCTCTCCCATTATTGTTATCACGTTGCTGGGGCAGTCGGGTTGTGTTGCATCCATATCTGGGGGTTCGATGATGCTGTCGCTCTCGATCGTGCAGTTGACTGCGGGCTGGCGTTCCAGCTGACGAACATCCTCCGAGACCTCCGTGAGGATGCTCAGAACGATCGCGTCTATCTCCCCCAGGAAGACCTGGTGAGGTTTGGCTACTCCGAGGAGGATCTTCGCGAAGGACGCATCAATGAGCAGTTCCGGGAACTGATGGCATTTCAGGTCAACCGGGCCAGAAGCTACTACCGACAGGGGGGAGAACTTCATTCTCTGTTAAAATCGCCCGGTCGACCGATCCTCGCCGCCATGATGGGCATTTACGGGCGGCTTCTGAGAAGGATCGAAGGTCTTCAGTACGACGTGTTTACTAACCGCATCACGCTCTCCAGGACAACCAAGCTGAGCGTCACTGCGATGTCTCTGTTGCGTCCCGGCCGACGTCCCACCGTCCCATAAGCGGACACAGCGCCATTCACTTAGCTGCCATCAGCTTCTGCTCACTGACCGATCGCGAATTGCTTGTCAGTCAGGCCGATGTTGGTCTTCATGCTGAGATACGCGTAGTCAGCGATAATGGACTCCTGCTCACCCGCGCGTGAAGGGATGGTGACGTGTTGTACGCGGATCGGCATCCCATTGTTCTTGTCGACATAAAGACGGACACGATGCGGCTTCGTTGCCGGCCCCTCGGTTGGATGAGTGGCTTCGACAACCTGACACTCGGTCTGACCGATCCTGGCATTTGGATAGAACTTGACCGAAACACTTTCGTTCGATCGCTCAGCCAGCCAATGGTCCATCACGCGGTTCAGCATATTCTTGACGCCGATCTGGGTGATCGGATGCAGGGTGTACTGCATCGCCATTGAGCCACGCGGATCGAGGGAGACCGGTCCGACGAGTGATGCGAGACCTGTTTCCTGAACCAGCATCTTGTTGCCGTTTCGCCCGTCGATGTAGAGCACTTCGCGGCCTTCATTGGGTTCGATGAACTTCAATCGCACGCTGAATGGTCTCTCGCGAAACCGGATCTGCATCTTCTGCTCGATCAGCTTGCCGTTGACCACTTCTTTTTTGACAAATACCGCTTCATAGTCAGCAACGTCATCAAGGGATGTCAGTGCTTTCTGGCCCAGCTTGAGTGCGGGTAAGAGCGGATTGGACTCCGGGGTCTCTGCAATCCGAGCGGCAATCTGCGTCTGAGCGCAAACCGTCGTCGCCTGTCCCAGGAGGAACGGCGAAACCAGCATCGCGGCGATGAGAAGTCGAAGCCTCGGGAGAACAGCCATTCGGTCACCATCGGTCGGAAACTTCACATGCCCCCCGAACAAGTGAGAACGAGGGAAGGGTATCATGACCATACATCGGCAGGAAGATCGGCATTCGTTGCCGAGACTTCCTTAAGTTGCATGGTTCCACAGAACCCGTCAATCTCGGTAACCCATGCGATCGGGCAAGTCACCCTGCACAGGTTGATGATGAGCGCAAAACAAAGCGGAAGGTCTACGTGTTGAAGACCTTCCGCTCAAAAGGCGCCGCCCGGATTCGAACCGGGGAATAACGGATTTGCAATCCGTCGCCTTAGGCCGCTTGGCTACGGCGCCACTCGAATTTGAATGCCAATCATGCTGGCACCCTCATCCGGTCTGACTCATTTCATCGGAAATATCGTCGACCAACTACACAGAAAAATCGTTGAAACGGGATGCAACCGTACGTTTGTCACATTGCTGACAACCTTGTCTGCAAGGTGGTTCACGCCGTGAGCAAAAGTTCAGATTTCTTAGTGCAAACTCCTCCTGAATGCTAGGAACGGCCTGTGAGGGTGTCAAGATTCCGCTGGTGAATCAGGAAAATCGCGTCGGAGACGCACTGTGAACGTCATTTCCGCGTTCGCGGGAATCCAGACCGGAATAGCGGAGATGGAGTTGATGTGAGGTCACACCACGTACACACCGGATTCCCGTCTGCTGGCGGATCATGTGAATCGTGTCGAGGTCACTGTGGGATGTGTTATCGATTGTCGTCTGAAGGGGGCTCCCGTATGGTGATTGAGACTCTCGACCGACAATTCGGTCGACCCACATTCCTGCAAAAAAGAGTGACAAGCCATGACTGATCGAGATCCGGGGACCTCTGTCGACCGCCGACAAGTCCTGCAGTCAGCGGTTGGAATCGGAGCAGCGACGATCATGCACAGTCAGCTGAAAGCTGCGGAGAGAGAACCGGTCGCTCACAACGGTCGCATCAAACAGTCCCTTGTCCACTGGTGCTACAGCAAAGCCTGGCCCGATGTCGACGAGTTCTGCAGAAAGGCTGTGCAGCTGGGTTGTCAAAGCGTCGAATTGATCGACCCGTCACACTGGCCAACGTTGAAAAAGCACGGATTAACCTGTGCGATCGCAGGAAGTCACGGCTTTCGCCTGGGGCCGAATAATCGAGACGAATGGGATCGCTGTCGCAACATCCTCACCGAACGTTTGCAACAGTGTGCGGACTTCGGCGTTGAACGTCTGATCACTTTTACCGGCATGGCGAAAGGGCTCACCAAACAGGAGGGAGCCGACAATTGTGTGGAGTTCTTCCGACAGATCGTCGGAGAGGCTGAGCAGAAAGGTGTCACGCTCTGTCTGGAGATGCTCAACACGCGGGACGATTCGCATCCGATGAAAGGACACCCCGGCTATCAGGGGGATGACACCGAGTATTGCATCGACATCATCAACCGTGTCGGATCGCCGCGGTTCAAGCTGCTGTTCGATATCTACCACGTGCAGATCATGAACGGCGATGTCATTCGACGGATTCATGAACACAGGGAAAACATCGCTCACGTACATACCGCAGGCAATCCAGGTCGGGGAGAACTGAATGAACGTCAGGAGATCAACTATCCGGCCGTGATGCAGGCATTGCTCGACATCCAGTACGACGGTTACGTTGGGCAAGAGTTCATCCCGACCGGAGATGCGTTCGCAGGACTTGAACAGGCGGTCAGAACGTGTGATGTGTAACACGGTGTCAACCAGCAGGGGCCCCTGGGGCACGGTTTCAGTCAATGCGCGGTACGATCGTGCAGTCGCATGGGCAACGAGCCACATCTACGTTGGCTTGACGATCACCATTAGCCTGCTTTCCGGCAATTGCTGTGTCCAAACGGGTATTGCCGAAGAACGTCCCACGACGGGAGTCGTCAATCCAGCCTATGCTCCGCTCGACGAGATCGTGTTCCAGTTTATGGACCTCTCGGCTGCAAAGGCAGCGGTGATTGCTGTCAGCCACCATGGAGAGGTGATCTACTCACGCGGGTACGGATGGGCCGATCGCAGACGCCGAACACCAACTCTGCCGAACACCACCTTTCGCCTCGCCAGCAACACCAAACCAATCACAGCGACGGTCGTCAAATCGCTGATTCGTTCGGGTGATTTGGATGCGGATCTGGCAGTGTTTCCCTTCCTCGGTCTCAGTCCTTTTGACGGGGAACTCGGGGATGAGAGGTTAAACAAAATCACCGTCAAGCATTTGCTCGACCATCAAGGGGGCTGGGATCGGGAGGAGACTTTCGATCCGATGTATCGATTGAAACAGATTCAGCAGGAGATGCATCTCAACAAAAGTCCCAATTCACACCGGATTATTCAGTACATGCTCTCTCAGCCTCTTCAGTTCGCGCCGGGAGAGAGACGCGCGTACTCGAACTTCGGTTATCTCGTGCTCGGACGTGTGATTGAGAAGGCGACCGGTCAGAACTACGTCGATATTGTCCAATCTCGAGTCTTCGAGCCACTCGGCACGACGGAAGTGCACATCTCGGGCCAAGGTCGCAGCGAAGTGTTCTACCCGAACGGCAATGGATTCAACATGGCCGCTCGCGACTCGGCGGGAGGACTGGCAGCTTCCGCCCCTGCATTATGCCACTTCATGCATGCCTACTGGATCAATGGAGAGCAACGCCGACCAAGAGAGATCTACTGGTATTATCACATGGGCAGTATGACCAATACGACGACCGCCCTGATGGAGCAACGGCTGGATGGAATCGACTACGCAGTGATGTTCAACGCCCGTCGGAACGAACAATACGAAGAAGATGCTGCTCACCTCCGTAGCGAACTGAACCGCGTTCTGGACTCTCTGCGTGACCAGATCAAACGCAGAGTGACCGAATGAAATGAGCACACACGTTCAGTCTGCCTTGGAGGAAACAACATGTCAGCGTTTGAGCTGCTGGCATTTCGGACAGAAGAACGTTGATCGCTGAGCCTGCACGATGCGCACGATGGTCGCTTTTCCACAGGTCGGACACAACTCTTGAGATCGGGCATAGACACGATGTTCGTTCTGGTAGCTGCCGTTCTGATTGAGAGCGTTGCGATAGGTTCCGTCAGCGAGCGTTGAGCCTTCGTAGTGGATTGCTGTCTGCAGGACGGTTTGCGTCGCCTCGTGCAGTCGTTTCACTTGAGATGTCTTGAGGCAATGTGCGGGAAGCTCCGGATGGATGCGAGCGACATGGAGAATCTCGCTGGCATACAGGTTGCCGATGCCCGCGACCAGCCTCTGATCCAGCAATGCGACTTTCACAGCCCGCTGAGTTTGCGGCAGCCGTTCACGCCACTCGTCGAGCGTCATCGCCAGTGCGTCGGGTCCCAGCTTGTGAGGGCCAAGTGCGATCTCCATCTCATCGGGCGAGTAGAGACGCAACGTCCCCAGCCCTCTGCGGTCCCAGAACCACAGGCGTCCGTCACGCTCATCTGATTTGCCATCTTGCCCCCCTGCCACTCGTTCTCCGAGTTGCCATTCAAACCGCAGATGACTCCGGTCGGGAGGATCGCTGACGAGCATTAACCCGGTCATGCGCGGCTCGATGACGAATGCATCACCGGACTCCAGTTCCAGGATCACTCGCTTGGCCATCCGCCGAACTTCGGTGATGAGCTGACCATTTGCACGTCTGGAGATCACACGAGACTCGGGGGAAATGTCGATCGACCGGTAGCGACATCGGCATCGAGCGGCCTTCAGAATCCGTCGCCCCTCGACATGCGGTCGCAATCCACGAACCATCGTCTCGACTTCGGGAAGTTCGGGCATGAGCGGGCAGCGGAAACTTGTTTGAGGCGAGGACAGACAGCAGCGAAACGCTCTGACTTCAGGCATCCTTCATCAGAAAGATGACAACCTGCCGTCATCTTCCGAACATCCGCTACAATCGAACCCGATCGTGTGGTTGAGTCAGAGTTCCGGCATTCTAGCGACTGGGCACGTTCTTTCGACACAAGTCTCCTTCATGCCAAAGGCAAGCAGGATTTGCCGAAAAGTTCTTGACGGTGTTCCCCCGGACGACGATCCTAAGGATGGCGCCCGCTTCTTCGCTCCAAGTGGTCGCCTCCCGGTGATGTGTCCTTTCCCGTTCGAGGGACATGTCGCGTAATCACAACAGTACCCGCTTTTGCGACTTTCAGCCTGAGCGATCACCAAGGGATCAACATGTTCAGACCATCATCTGTTTGGGGACCGGGCGTCCTGTTGTTGCTGATCAGCGCGTCCGTGACGGCTGCCGAGCTCAGTGTCGAGACGCCCGAGGGACGACTCGATCTTCTGAAGCAACAGATTGCTGCAGGTGAGATGGGTCCAGCATTGGCCACAGCCAGGCAAGCGTCCGATGTTGCGGAACGTTCGGCCTTGCTGGAAATGGTGGCCGATGCCCAGATGAATACTGGGGATTTCGGTGCTGCACTCGGGGCTGCCCGCAGTATTCCGGATGCAGAAGTTCGCGATCGAACACAACGGCAGCGGGCCGAACTGCAATCACTGAATGGCGGCAACGGAGCCCAGTTTCAACAGCTGATCGATCTCATTCAGGAGAACACTGAAGGTCCCTGGCAGGACATCGACGGCATCGGTGGGACCACGACCTGGGAACCGAACGGTGTTCGTGTTGATCCGTTGGGTCTGCTGGCTCGTCTTTCCGCTCGCGAGCAAACCGGTCGACTCGAAGCTCTCGGCGTACGTTCACGTCAGGCTGACCTGCAAAAAGATATGGCCCAACCGTCCGAATTGCGGATGGTCTCACTGACACGTCTGGAGCGTGCGGTCTCGGAACGACTGGCATCCGGTCAACCCGTCGTCGAGTCGATGCTCAGACTGGCTGGACTGACCGAAGTCCACTACGTCTTCGTCTATCCCGATGCGGGAGAGGTCGTCATCGCGGGTCCGGCTGAGGGTTGGAAATACACCGCCAACGGCGACACCGTCGGAACAGAAAGCGAGCACCCGACTCTCCAGCTGGACGACCTCGTGACAGTCCTGCGTACCTTCTCACCCGAAGGCGAGAGTGTCTTCGGTTGCTCAATCAACCCGCGTCAGGATGGACTCAAGGACCTCAAACAGTTCGTCGAGACCTCGCAGTCGAACGGACCGCTGGACTCCCGTCGTACCAACCGCTGGGTGAAAACGCTTGGCGAAAAACTCGGTCGACAGGACATTGAGATCTACGGAGTTCCCGCTGATTCACGGGCCGCCCGTGTCATCGTCGAGGCGGACTACCGCATGAAACTGATCGGTATCGGCAAACTTGAGCCGGTCGCCAGCATCCCGAACTACTTCGATCTGCTTGCTCAAACGAACGATCAGGAGACCGGTGCCATCGATGCACTCCGCTGGTGGCTGACAATGAAGTACGAGCAGGTCCTGCACTCGGATGACCACAACGCCTTCGAGATCCGCGGCTCGTCCGTCCTGTGTCAGTCGGAGAATCAGTTCCTCAACGAGCAGGGTGAGCACGTGCCGACCGGCAAGTCGGAGCCGACAAACCGTTTGTTCGCGTCGAACTTCACTCAGCACTACGATGAGCTTGCAGCTGTTGATCCGATCTTCGCCGACATGCAGAACGTCTTCGACCTCGCACTGGTTGCAGCTCTGATTCGTCACGAGGGGTTGGACAACCGCATCGACTGGGATCGCGGAGCATTCGCCAGCGGCGGCCAGTATCAGCCGGCTCACTACGCGACACCCCTCGAATGTGATTCGGTCGTCAACCACCGTGTCTACAACGGTAAGGATGTTGTCGTTCAGGTCGCAGGCGGTGTCCAGGTCGACCTGATGGCGATCGTGACCGACGAAACGCTCAATCAGCCGTCGCCTCGCCTCTCCGGCGTGGCCGCTCAATCGAAGGCTCCCGAACTTCCCGCCGGACGCTGGTGGTGGGACGCCCGATAGTAGTCATCACGCTCCGCCGTGATGACAGTCTCGCTCTCACGCGTCCAGCAGCATTCTAGCCACACCCTCGATCCGCTCATCACGCGGAGCGTGATGGCGACTTTGTTGATTGCACTCATTCCGCACTCGCCATAGCATCGGGGCATGACAGAACCTTCCCCACCCTATGTGCGCAGTGTCGACCTGATTTCGCGTGGCGACAGCCGGCTGCTGATCGTCGACATGCAACAGAAGCTGCTCCCGCTCATCGCCTCGTCGCCGCAGGTGACGAAGAACTGCCTCACTCTCATCAAAGCAGCACGCCTGCTCGGTCCGCCCGTGTTTGCGACCGAGCAATACCCGCAGGGCCTCGGCAGCACAACGCCCGAACTTGCCGAACTCCTCGGCAACTGCCCCGACAAGTTCCGTTTCAGTTGTGCTGAGGTGCTGAACTGGGGAAGCCCGTCGACATGTGAGCAGAGACAGGTCATCGTCGCCGGTATCGAAGCTCACGTGTGCGTGTTGCAGACGACGTTCGATCTGCTGGCAGCCGGCTTCCAGGTCTTCGTCCCCGCTGATGCGGTCGGCAGCCGAAGCAAGCTCGACTGGCAAATCGGCCTCGAACGGATGGCCAACGCTGGTGCCGTCATCACCACGACGGAGTCCGTCATGTTCGAGTGGTGCGAACGCTCTGACATCCCGGAGTTCAAGCAGATCAGCCAATTGGTGAAGGACCGACAGGTCGTTGAAGGTTAAACATCAAGTCTGAAATCTCAGATCTCAAATCTGACATCTTAAATTCAAAGATCCGAATTCCTCATGCCAAACCTCCCCTCTTGCATCACGCCTCCCAACCGGATCCTCATGGGGCCCGGACCCAGCGACATTGCTCCCCGTGTGCTCTCGGCCATGGCTGCGCCGACTGTCGGTCACCTCGACCCGTACTTTCTGCAGATCATGGATGAAACCCAGCAGATGCTGCGGCAGGTCTTTCGGACCGAGAACAAACTCACGATGTCCGTCAGTGGGACGGGCAGTTCCGGGATGGAGGCGTGCGTGGTCAACCTCGTCGAGCCGGGCGACCGTGTGGTCGTCTGCGTGAACGGGGTCTTCGGCGGACGCATGGCCGACGTCGCCTCTCGCTGCGGCGCAGAGGTCACGACAATCGAGCGACCGTTTGGAGAAGTCTTCACTCCTGACGAGATCGCGGACGTCTGCAAACGCGTCTCGCCCAAGTTGCTGGGCATCGTGCACGCGGAGACGTCTACTGGAGCCAGGCAACCGCTCGATGGACTCGCAGACATCGTGCATGATGCAGGAGCCTTGCTGCTCGTCGACTGCGTGACCTCGCTCGGCGGCTGTCCGATCGAGATCGACAAATGGGGCATCGATGCAGCGTATTCCGGCACACAGAAGTGCCTGAGCTGTCCGCCCGGTCTGGCCCCTGTCACGTTCAGCGATCGGGCCGTTGATGTGATCGACAAACGGACGCACAAGGTGGCGAGCTGGTATCTCGATATCACCATGGTCCGCAATTACTGGAGCGACAAGTCACGGGCCTACCATCACACGGCCCCCATCAACATGAACTACGGTCTGCACGAGGCGCTGCGGATCGTGCTCGAAGAAGGGCTGGAAGCACGACACGCCAGACATCACCGCAATCACCTTGCCCTGCGAGCCGGGTTGGAAGCAATGGGCGTTGAATTCGCGGTCGCAGAGGACCATCGCCTGCCGATGCTGAATGCCGTCCTCATCCCCGAGGGCGTCGATGACAAAGCTGTGCGAGGACAACTCCTCAATCAATTCGGCATCGAAATCGGCGGCGGACTCGGCCCGCTCGCCGGCAAGACATGGCGCATCGGCCTCATGGGTGAAGCCTCCACGCCACGAAACGTCCTCGTGTTCCTCGCGGCCCTCGAAGCCTGCCTGAAAGCTCAAGGGCATCAATCCTCTCCGGGTGCCGGAGTCGCAGCCGCGAATGAGGCTTACGCCCATGCCTGAGTCCCCGATCAGTCAAGCCTTCACTGAACTCGATACGCCCGCGTACTGCCTCGACATCGACACGCTTGAGACGAACATCGATCGGATGGCGTCCTTCCTTGCCGAGCGCGGCAAGCAGTGGCGACCGCATGCGAAGTGTCATAAGACGCCCGAGGTGGCAAAGCGGCAGGTTGCCGCTGGAGCGACCGGCGTCACGGTCGCGAAGGTCTCGGAAGCCGAGGTGTATGCAGATGCGGGAATCACGGACATTCTGATCGCCAATCTGGTGGTCGGTCCTCAGAAGCTCGCGCGTTTAGCCGAGTTGTGTCGCGAAGCGAATCCTGTCGTCTGCTGCGATCATTTTGCACAGGCTGAAGCTCTGTCCGAGGTCTGTCAACGGGCAGGAGTGACCTGTCGTGTGGTGATCGAGATGGACATCGGGATGAACCGCGTCGGCGTCCGGCCAGGCAAGGACACACTCGAATTAGCGCAGGCGGTTGATCGTTTGCCGGGGATCGACCTCGTGGGGGTGATGGGCTACGAGGGACACTTGTTGACGATTGAGGATGTCGATCAAAAACGTCGCGAGATCAACGCAGCGATCGGACTGCTCGCCAACGCCAGAGAGGCCATGCTGGCACACGGCATCTGCTGCGACATCGTCAGTGCGGGCGGCACCGGATCGTATCAGATCACTGCTGATTGCGACGTCGTGACCGAGTTACAGGCGGGGGGCGGGGTGTTTGCTGATCCGTTCTATCTCGAACGCTGCGGCGTCACCGGCCTCGAACCATCACTGCGACTGGTTGCGACGGTCGTCAGTCGACCGTCGCTGGAGCGAGCCATCATCGACGCTGGTCGCAAGGCGCTGCACTGGGACATCTATCCGCCGCAGGTCCACAGCACAGCCGAAGGACGTTCACTACCGGATGCGGTCGTCAAGAGTCTGAGTGCCGAGCACGGCACCATTGAACTCGGTCCACAGTCACGCGACATCAAGATCGGCGACAAACTCCTGCTCATCCCCGGTTACAGCGACCACACCACGGTCCTGCACGACGAGTTCCAGATCACCCGCAACGGCCGCGTCGAAATGACATGGCCGATCGTCGCCCGCGGCATGTTGCGTTAGCATTTCTGTAGCTGAACTCGCCAGAGTTCAGACAGCCGCACGACATAGACCCAGCTGAATTCTGGCGAATCCAGCTACTTCGTTGAGCGTGTTAGTCGCGCTACACCGCAAGCGTGGATGGTCGCATCAGAACAGATCGCGTGTCCATCCCGGCTCAAAACGCTCCATCGTGACTCCGTCATTGCGTTCGCGCATCCCGGACTTCTGATAGACCTCGTGCGCGCGAGCCAGCTTGTCATGATCGAGTGCGACGCCCAGTCCGGGACCGTTGGGGACCTTCATCTTGCCGCCCTCGAACTTGAGGTTCGGGCCTTCGATGATGTCGGCTCCTTCGACGAGCCAGGGGTAATGGGTGTCGCTGGGATGCACGATCTGCGGGGTGACAGCGCCGACATGCGTCATCGCGGCCATCGTCAGACCGGCGTGATTGTTGGAGTGCTGTGAGAGCCGCCAGCCCAGCGAGTCCGCGAGCGTCCCGAGAGCCTGACACGCAGGGATGCCGCCCCAGCCGTGATGGTCGCAGAGCACAATATCGACCGGCTCGTTTTTCACGGCATCAGCAATATGGTCAAACCGGGTAACGCACATGTTGGTGCTCATCGGCAGTCCCGTCTCGCGACGCACTGTTGCCATCGCCTCCTGACCCGCGACGGGGTCTTCATAGTACTCGAGCGGCATCGACTGCAATTCACGAGCAATGCGGAGGGCCGTCTCGATTGTCCAGCGTCCATTGGGGTCGATCCGCAATGGAGTCTTGCCAGCGAAGGCCTCGTTGATCGCTTTCAGTGCATCGAGTTCCACGTCCGGCGGCAGCACACCCGCCTTCAGCTTCATCGCATTGAATCCGAATCGCTCGCGCCATCTCTTCGCCATGTTGGCCATCGCTTCTGGTGTGCGAACTTCACCCCAGTCATCGAGAGCTTTGTCACCGTGGCCACGGTTGTCCGCGAGGTGCTCGTCGTCGAACACCCGGGGATGGTCGGCTGCGTACCGGAAGAACAGGTAGGCCGCAAACTCGACTTCGTCACGGACGGGTCCGCCGAGCAGACGGCTGAGTGACTGACCTGTCGCCTTGCCTACGGCATCCAGGCATGCAAGTTCCAGTCCTGCATAGACAGCGGGGTCGGCAGCTGCCGGATCATTGATCTTCGCAGTCTCTTCAGTCAGCAGTGCGGGGAAAGCGCGGTAAGCGAAGGCACTTTGCCCAACGACGTATTTGGCCGCAGCCAGCAGTCCTTCCGTCCGCTTGAGTCCACCACGCGTTTCACCGATCCCGACGACCCCGTCCTCGGTCGTAATCTCGATGATGTTCCGCAAGAAGTACGGCCCGTGACATCCGGACGCTGCGAGGATGGGTGGATCGGGCAGAGCAATCGGAGTGATTCTGACTTCGGTGATTGTGAGATCGGTCGCTCTGTGCGATTGCCCCTCAGCCGCTGATGCCGGTTGTGCAAGAAACGATCCCAATCCCGTTGCAGCTGCCGCCTGTAGAAATGTTCTGCGATCAGACATCGGATACCTCCGTTTGTGGTCCAGGACGCATCGACACTAACACGCCTCGTTGTTGAGTCGCAATCCTCTCAGGTATGGCGGAGATGCGAGGCCGGAATGCGGCGTGCTACACTTGGGGACTTATGACCTTTGGCTTCCTGAATCTCCTGATGCTCGGTGGACTGGTGGGCGTTGCCTTGCCAGTGGTTGTGCATCTGATCAGCCGACGGAAGTACGATGTCGTCTCCTGGGGGGCCATGCAGTTCCTTGAGGTCGGACGGCGGACGCGGCGACGGATTCGTCTGGAAGAGTTGCTCCTGCTGCTTCTGCGAATTGGGCTGATCTGTCTGCTGGCGTTAGCGCTCGCGAGACCGTGGGCCAAGGGAGGATGGTTCAGCAAACTCTCACGATCAACGCCTCGTGACGTCTCGGTTGTGATCGACGGTTCGTACAGCATGGGCTGGGAGGGAGACGCAGTCACTCCGCACGCGGCTGCCATTCAGCGGACGTTCGAACTGCTCGAGGAACTGGCAGGCGGTGACACAGTGACCCTGCTCGATGCGCGGGACAAGGTCCGGCCTCTCATCGAGCGGCCCACGACCGACTTCCGCCTCGTGCGGGAACAACTGGATGCCCTGCCCTCTCCGTCTGGAACGTCTTCCGTAGTCTCGGCTCTCACGAAAGCGGCCCAACTCCTTACGACCGGTGAGCATCTTGACCACGACATCATCCTCATGACCGACGCCCAGCGGCTCAGCTGGTCGCCCGAGGATGAACGCTCGTGGAGGCGGTTTGATGAGACGATCAGCCAAAGCAGCATCCCTCCCCATGTCTGGGTCGTTGATGTCGGCATGCAGCAGACGGACACACCGACCAACTTCTCGGTCGACCGTCTGCGACTCTCCCGCGACCTGACGGTTCCCGGCTTTCCCTTGCGAATCGAGGCCAAGGTCCGTCAATGGGGCGGCAAATCCACGACATGTGAAGTGCATTTTGCCATCAATGGTCAGCGTCGCAGCGACAAAAGCATCGCCCTCAGTCTTCCGCCGAATGGAGAAGCAAACGTCGTCTTCGAACACCGCTTTGAGACAGTCGGCTCGTACGTTGTCAGTGTCTCTTTGGATGCAGATGATCTGCCGGGGGATAATCAGTCGGATGCAGCGATCGATGTTGCTGAAGGCATCCCCGTGCTTCTTGTTGACGGAAACTTGCACCGTGATCGCACGCAGAGCGAGACGTTCTTCCTGCATGCTGCCCTGACTCCGTCCGGAAGTGATGCCCCCTGGGTGGTCGCGTCGGTGATCGATGCCGCACAGCTCACCGAAGCCGCACTGGAACAACAGCGAGTCGTGTTTCTGGCCAACGTATCTCAACTGACGGAGACACAGATTGACCTGCTCGAAAGATTCGTCTCCCACGGAGGCGGACTGGTGATCGCTGCCGGAGATCACGTTGACATTGAATCATACAATGACAGGTTCTTCGCCGGAGGAAAGGGGTTGTTACCGGCCCGATTCGACATCGTTCGCAACGAGCGTGATTTCGACTTGGGGGATGTCAATGTCGAGACAAGTAGCCTGGAGGCTTCGTGGCTGACTCGGTTTCGTCGAGAAAACGGTGTTGATTTCACGGAGGCCCGTTTCGCTCACTGGTGGAAGCTGATTCCTGCGACGACGGATGATTCAACTGAAGAGTCCGACACTGATCCCGGTCCACCATCGATCGTGGCTCGTTTCGACACCGGCGATCCGTTCCTCGTGACCCACGCGTTCGGCGAAGGGACCGTGGTCCAACTGGCTGCTCCCCTCGACAGTGACTGGAGCACGCTCCCCGCGAAGAACGATTTCGTTCCATTCCTGCATGAGATCGTGTTCCATCTGGCGTCGCGAACCTCCGGCCGCAACGTCGAGCCGGGGATCCCCCTGATGCTCGGCAACATGAATGGCACCGCGCATGCGGAGACGGTGGAGTTCACAACGCCCGATGGACGCAAAGTGCCTGCTGAGGAATTCGGGATCGGCCCTCAAGCACGTCTCGGTCTCCGTGAGACCAGTCTGCCGGGGGTGTATCGAGCACAGCCCAACGATCCGGGGATGGGCAATGCGGAATATTTCGTGGTTCACTCAGACCGTCATGAGTCCGACCTGACGCCGCTGTCACCACCCGAACGGCAACGCCTGTCTGAGAATCATCACATCCAGTTCGTGTCATCCCTTGAAGGCATTGTTCAAGGGATGGCAGAGGAAGAGGCCCCGTCCGAGTTGTGGCGACTGCTGTTGCTCGGCGTGTTGCTGTTGCTCGTCGCTGAAGTTCTGATGACCCGCCGCCTCGTGCAGGGAGGGCACGAAGCGATCGAAGAGCCGACAACTCAGATGTGAATGCATCGCGTCCGGGCTGTCACCGGCCAGTGATCGACGACTTTGCCTTCAGTGACTACGACCGCTGTGTCATGCAGGGCCACGGTCGGGCAGACGTGAGAGGGAATGGCGATCGTCGCGTCACTCGGCGACCAGCGGTCCGCATCATCCGTCTCAATGACGAGATGCTCCTCATTGTGAATCACCTGTACTCCATCCGGAATCTCAGGGAAAAAGGCCCGCTGTCCCATCGGGGGATCGCTGGCAATTGCCTTGGTTCCGACATCGAACGTCACTCGATTGGCGGTGGGACGGCTGATGACTCGTGTCAACACGACAGCCGCCGGGATGAACCGATCCATGTCGGGAAACGCATTGCCGTATCCCGAGTCATGGAACACACACGTCCCCGGACTGAGTTCGATCGCCGGATCATCGATCTTGGCATACACCGGGAACGTGGGCGTACCTCCGCACACGATGCGAGGGACGGGATGTCCTGCTTCGACCAGTTCATCCCGGAACGCAGCCACCTTCTGCCATTCTGCATCAACGGCTTTGAATCGCTCGCCGAAATCCTGTTGACGCTGATGTCCGTCGTACAAATGCAGTCCATCTGTACGCAGCCCGCTCGTGCGATCGATGAGAGCATAAAGTTCACGGGCCTTCTGTCCGACAGGAATGCCAGTCCGCTGACGACCGGGATCGATGTCGAGCAGCACCCCGATCAAACAGCCCGCATCATTCATTGCAGACCCTAACTGCTCAATTGACGATGCATCATCCCCCGTCACCGAGAACAACACCTTTGGATACCGATTCAGAAAGGCAACCGCCCGCTCGACATTGGGGCCGACGAGGTTGTAGCCGAGAAAGATGTCGGTCACGCCCGCCTCAGCTAGCATTTCAGCTTCCGCAAACGTCGCACACTTGTGCCGGGCGATCCCCTTCTCCAACTGCATCCGGGTGACGGCAGGCATCTTGTGCGTTTTGCAGTGAGGACGCAGACGATCCGCACTCCCTGCAATGTCCAGCATGACCTGTATGTTGTGCTCAACGAGGTCGTGGAACACGACCAGCGCCGGGCTGGGAACCGTCGTTAACTGGTCAATCTGATAGCGATTTACTGCAGTGGTGGCTGTCACGAGATGAGAACCTTTCTCCCCGATGGTGTGTCTTCACGAAGGACGGAACGAATGGGCTTGTCCTGCTCGCAGGAACGACTAGACTCTCCGTAGAGCACCGTACCCGGTGGTGTAATGGTAGCACAACAGGTTTTGGTCCTGTCAGTTGGGGTTCGAGTCCCTACCGGGTAATTTGTGTTTTCGAGGGATCGGATAATCTTCGCCGCGACGCAGGATCTATCGCCTGACGCTTCAACAGGCTGATCGCTCTGCTGCACAAAGGAGTTGATGCGCAGCATCTCTTCGCGAGATTTTTCCCATGAGGCCGTCATGTGTCGAAATGACAAATTTGATCGACGGCTGCATCGGTGATGTGCAACTGCGAACCGTCCACTTGAAATCGTTCGAAGCTCGTTCATCGGTTTCAATCAGCGGATGATCGATGAAAGCGTGTTCGGCTTTTACGCAGGATGCATTCGCCTGTGCGGTCCCTCAGGTCTGCTCGACGAACAATTGCCGATGCTCCAACTTGCTCCCCGGTTGAATGCCAGCTAACGTCAGTGGGCTTCAAGCAGTTGGCTTGCTTCATTGGGCGGTTCCGTGACAGTTCAGACTCTCAGTCCTACAAGCATACTCGGCAAGAATGGGTTCATTGCCAAGCGGTTGTCGACGTATGAACATCGTGAGGAACAGGTTGAGATGGCTGAAGCGGTCGCGGGTGCGATTGCGTCGAAGTCTCATCTGATCGCTGAAGCGGGCACGGGGGTCGGAAAGAGTTTCGCCTATCTCGTCCCTGTCATGCTGGCTGCTGCTGCACGACAGGACCGGGAGAAGGGTCGCAAACGGATCGTCGTCAGCACGCACACCATCAGCCTGCAGGAGCAGCTCATTCGCAAGGACCTGCCGTTCCTCAACGCAGTCCTGCCGATCGAGTGCTCGGCTGTGCTGGTCAAGGGGCGCTCCAACTACATCAGCCTGCGGCGACTGAAGGGGGCAGCCGAGCGGTCATCGACATTGTTTTCCGAACGGGACGAGGTCCAGCAACTCAGCCGCATCCGTCAATGGGCGGGAGACACAACTGACGGGAGTCTGACTGATCTCGGCTTCCGTCCCCTCGGCTCTGTGTGGGACGAAGTGAGGAGCGAACATGGCAATTGCCTCAGCCGCAAATGTCCTACCTATGAGCAGTGTCACTACTACGCAGCCCGCCGCCGCGCCTGGAACGCAGACATCCTGATTGTGAACCACGCACTGTTCTTCTCGGACCTTGCCCTTCGCAGAGAAGGTGCGAGCGTGCTTCCGGATTACGACGTTGCCATCCTCGACGAGGCCCACACGGTCGAGGCCGTGGCGGGCGATCACATGGGCCTGTCCGTCACCAATGGCCAGCTGACATACCTCTTCAATCGGCTGTACAACGATCGCACGCACAAGGGACTCCTGCTGCATCACAATCTGATGACCGAGCAACAACTCGTTCAACGACTGCGATACGTTGCAGATGACTTCTTCTCCCACATCGCCCATTGGTTGGAGCGACAACGGGGAAACGGCCGCGCCCGATCGCCCGTCGGCATCGACACACCCCTGATGGACGACCTCAGGCACCTCGCCGTGCAGATGAACTCGTACGCAGAACGTCTGGAAGAGGAAGCTCAGAAGATTGAACTCACCGCGTCAGCCGATCGGCTTGTCGGCCTGTCACTCGCCCTCGACACGTGGCTCAAACAATCGCAGGACGACTCGGTCTACTGGGCCGAGCAGTCCGGGCGTCAGCGACAGAACATCAAGCTCGTCTCCGCACCAATTGATGTCGGCCCCGTGTTGCGGGATGAGCTTTTCAATCAGGTCGACACGGTCGTGCTCACGAGTGCCACGCTCTCCGTCGGTGAGAGTGACTTCGGCTACTTCCGCAGTCGTATTGGTCTGACGAAGAGTGAGGAGATCAAACTCGGCAGCCCATTCGATTATCGTTCTCAGGCACGGCTCATCATCGCCAACCGCATGCCCGATCCTTCGACCCAGGCAAATGAGTTTGAGCAGGCAGCCTGCGAACGTATCAAGCGGCATCTGCTCGAAACCGAAGGGCGTGCCTTTGTGTTGTTCACCAGTTACAAGATGCTCCAGACCTGTGCAAACAAGTTGACTCCGTGGTGTGCGTCTCACAATCTGTTGCTGCTCTGTCAGGGAGCCGGCACGCAGCGGTCAGCTTTACTCGACAAGTTCAAACAGGAGGATCGGGCAGTCCTGTTCGGCACCGAAAGCTTCTGGCAGGGGGTCGATGTACCCGGGGATGCCTTGCAAAACGTGATCATCACGCGACTCCCCTTCAGCGTGCCCGATCACCCACTTCTGCAAGCCCGCGTCGAACGCATCCGCGAGAATGGCGGCAATCCGTTCATGGATTACCAGGTCCCTGAAGCCGTCATCAAACTCCGCCAAGGCTTCGGACGTCTCATCCGCTCGAAGAGCGACACCGGCCAGGTCGTCATCCTCGACCCCCGCATCCGCACCAAACCCTACGGTCGCACATTCCTCGAAAGCCTCCCGACGTGTGAGCTGATCATCGACGACGACAGTCATTGAACTCCCAAGCCGACGGTTGTGCCGTCGGCTTCGGGCTGACGATCAGGTCACCGGGTGAAAAGCATGCCACTCGTGACCACCGGGGAGCTTGGGCATCCCCGCGAACTCCAGGTGCAGGACTCGTCGATGCCGTTGTGTTCCCTCGCGTGAACGTCCGCTGCAATGGGCCAGCAGCGGTCGCATCGCGAACACGTCCCCCGCATTGACCAGTACTGGCTGTGGCTGGAAGTCGTCGATCCGCAGTGGCTTGCCTGTCCGATGTGATCCGGAAAGGACTTGCAGCGGGCCGTTCTCCTCGGTGACCTCATCCAGATGAATCCGCAGCGTGAGCATCGCCTGCAATACCTCCACCGGCGGCTCACAATGCCACACCCCCGCCCGCAACCGGGGCTTCGAGTACCCTTCGGCTTCGATCGGCTCACGCACTGCGATCGTCAGATCCTTATGCCAGGGGAGCGCCCACGTCTGCTGCGGCGGCTTGTCAAAATACAACCCCCGCACCAACCCGACCTCCGCCCCCAACACGTCGCCCAGCAACTCGGTCAACCGCTCCGTCCGCCACGCCTCAATCAACGCCGGACACAACTCCAACACATTCCGCGAAGCATACACGGCCCCGTCACGCTCCCGAACCGCCTCATCCCGCGGCAACAAGGCCAGCAAAGCCGAAAGCCAGTCCAACCTCCGTCGATTGATCACTCCGATCAATACGACCCCGCCATCTCGATCCAATTGAAGTCGTAAAGTCATACCCTTAGCGAATCGTCCATCAATAGAGCCTGACCTTCCTCACACACCGGTTGAATCAGAGTCCGATGTTTTTCGGCGGATACCTCTTAAAGGTAGCCCCATGGGCCTTGAGCTTCCCACTCACGGTCGCCATCCATGGGTCGAGACGGTGGCCCACGGTCATTTCCTCCTTCGGGTCGAGATAGAGATTGAAGAACCATGGCGCAAGACCGACATCACGGACAGTCGCAAGGTCAATGTGCATATGAGGAGCCTCGGCCATCACGATCTTGACGTGAACCTTGTACTCTTTCATGCGACACGCCATGAGTTCCGTGCCCCACCAAAAGTAGACAGCTTCTCGCTTTGATTGGCCGCCATCGGCAAGCAGAAACGACGTCTGGTCAATGAAGTCGTAATACTTATCTGCCGGGAGCTTGTCTGAAGATACGCCGGCAAGATTGAGGGCAACACCGAAGAGATCCATCAGGTCAAACAACCCGTCACTCGTGCGGTTCGGTGAGATCATGCCTTTCCAGTAGGCGATACCGGGAACGCGAACACCTCCTTCCCAAGTAGTCCCCTTCGCACCACGGAATGGCGTATATCCCGCGTCCGGCCATCCATCCATCTGTGGGCCATTGTCGGAGGTGAAGAAGACCAGTGTGTTTTCCAGCACGCCGGAGTCATCGAGTGCTTTCAGGAATGAGCCGACGTGAACGTCGACCTCATGGACAGCGTCTTTATACGGATACTTTGCCTCGCTTTTTCCAGCGTAGTCCGGGTGGGCGAAGTTATCGCAATGGACCTTCATGAAACAGTGTTCGACGAAGAAAGGCTTGTCCCCGGAGGCCAGTTCCTGAAGCCGTTTGACGGTGAAGTCAGCCAGTACCTGGTCCGCCTTGCCCATGTCCTCAATCGACCTGATCTGCTGAAGCTCCTTCGTTTCACCACCTTTGAAACCGTGGGTGAGATGGTCGGCCGGACCGACTGCTTCGAAAGCCGCGAGGCGTTCAGGATTGAGCACAAGGCCAGGAAAGCGTCGAACGTCGACTCGCTGAGAAATTTCTTTCTGGGCAGGGTAGTAGCCGTAGTATTCATCAAAGCCGACGTCGTGAGGGCGCATTCCCTCTGACTCGCCAACGTGCCACTTTCCGGTCAGCAGGGTAAAGTACCCAGCGTCGCTGAGCAGCTTCGGCAGGCTGACTTCGTCAGTCCATGGATTGATCGTGATCTTGTCGCCAGCAAGGATCGGCCGTGTCAGGCCGGTGCGCACTGGCAGACGACCGGTGAGAATTGCTGAACGAGTTGGCGTGCAGGTCTGCTGTGCGTAGCATGAGGTAAGCTTCAGGCCTCCAGCAGCAAGCCGGTCGATGTGGGGGGTGGACGCACCAGCTAGTGTTCCGCCCCCGTAACAACCGGGGTCCCCATAGCCCATATCATCGACAACGAGCCAGAGGATATTTGGCCTTCGACCAGTCCTCGCATGCAGCAAAGCGAGCTTCTCGGCAACGGCCTGATCTTGCTGCAGACGCGGGATAACGGGTTCAAAATTCTCAGTGAAACTCACCGAGCGGTCAAAACTGAGAATCCCTTGATCATCCTCTGCCCATGAGGCTGCCGAACCGATGATCACAATGACAAAGAGCTTAAAAAGATTGAACATTTGCTTGAAGCCTGACTATTTCGAACTTCAGTTTCATCATCGCAGTCTTGGACAATCCTCCGCGGGTAGACCAGCCGGATACGGCAGGGTGCTGACGGCACACGATGAGTCACACTTGGCGAACTGACATCCGGGTGACTCTCGAACACTTATCGCCCTGTGTGAATCATCTTATTGCTTCGCAACCCGTCCAGTTGGACGGGCCACCCGTGTCTCTGTCTGATTTCGAAAAACTTGCGATTCGCCGTCATGAACAATGAATTGAACCATCTCTCCGAAAGACTCCCCTTGGAACCCATCAAGGATTGTTTCTGAAACGCGAGCGTCTCGGCAGAGATCGTTCAGCCATAGCTTATGCAATTCGTCTTGCGACATGTATGCACATAGCTCTTCGCAATCGAGCATCCAGTTCAGGCATCGTAGTTTGGTCTGGGGGCTGACCTTGGGCAACGGGATAGCTGACGCATTTGCCAACGCAATGATCAAGTCCATGAGGGTTCTGCTGGTGTACTCAGGATAATGCAGAGCACACCAATCTCCTGCGAAATGAGTGAGGCGAAGGTCTGCATGCCACCTCCAGACTTGCCAGCAGATGAAGAACGAACTCGCAAGAATGCACAGAATACATAGCCATGATTGCTCACTCAGCTGAGCGAAACTGGCGATGAACAATACAACAAGACACCAAAACAAACCGGTCGCATCGATTGGACGACGGCTTCGCATACCTAGAGTCTTCATCATGTTGCATCACTTTGCGAGAGCCACTTTCACCTCTCGACGACCGGGAGTCACTCAGGAAGTGTCGACGTCTTCAGTCGCCGTTTGTCACTTGGAGTCGACTCGCAAGGTCCGCCGGTGACATGACCGCAATTGGTGAGTCTTTGAACCCCGCAGCATCACGGGTGATGATCGCGTCGACGGAGGCAGCCTCTGCGGCTGCAATCACGACGGCATCCTCGAAATCCGCCTCGGGACGATTGATTGCTGCGGTGAGCAGAGTTCGATCAACCGTGATCACGAGCATCGTGTCCAGGCATGCCTGCGTAGCAACGCGAGCATCCTCCCAGCCACGTGACCGTCTGCAAACGTAAAAGATATCCGTTAATGCAGTCGCAGTCACATGGCATGTGAGTTGTCCTGATTCACCCGCATCCCATATCGCTTGGGCGTCGTCGATCCATTCTTGACGTTGCAGCAAGACATCCAAAACGATGTTGGTATCGAGCAGAACCTTCATCCGCCGAACTTCTGCATGCGGCGTTCCTCAAGCCACTGCTGGACCTGCGCATCATCAGGCGGATCAACTCCCTCGAGCTTAAGGAGGCCCCGGAGATTGCCGATCGGTGTCCGCTTGGGAGTAACGTCCTCCGTTGACCTGCACAATTCCTGAAGTTTCTCAACTAGCGCGATCCGTTGGTCCAGAGGCCACTGACGCACTTGATCAACGATTTCCTGCGTTTCGTGATTCGGTGTCGAGATCATCACCGCACCTCTATGAAACTCTTACGCGTACAGCGCTGAGACCGACTCGGCCTTCACCAGTTCGCGGGGCTGGTTGAGGTGGTTGCGGACGATCGTGTCGGGGGCGATGCCCACGCTTTCGTAGATGGTCGCGAGGAGTTGGCCGGGGTGGACCGGGTCTTCCAGTGGGGCTGAGGCTGTCTGGTCACTCTTGCCGTGGACGTAACCCCGCTTGATGCCGGCACCGGCGACGAGGGCCGTGTAGCAGTAGGGCCAGTGATCGCGGCCGTCGTCCGAGTTGCCGTTGCCCGAGGTGCTGACGCCTCGCTGGGGCGAACGACCGAACTCGCCAACGGCGAGCACGAGCGTCTCGGAGAGCAGACCCCGATCATCGAGATCGGCCAGGAAGGCGGAAAGACCTGCATCCAGCATGGGAGCGGACTGGGTCTTCATGCGGTTGGTGAGGCCGGAGTGGACGTCCCAGGAGTGGTTGTCGCTGTTGGCCACCTTGGGCCAGACAACCTCGACCACACGGGTGCCCGCTTCGACGAGTCGACGGGCGAGCAGCAGTGACTGACCGAACGTATTGCGACCGTACTGGTCACGTGTCTCACGCGACTCCTGCTCCAGTGCGAATGCATCGCGGGCACGACCGGACGCGATGAGCGAGAGGGCCTGATCGTAGTAGGCGTTGAGATTGTAATCCTTCACCGCGCGATCGACTTCGGGCATGCCTTCATTGATGACCGTGCGCAGCTTGGCACGCCGTTTCATCCGGTCGCCGTAGACGTCGGCCCGCATCTCCAGATCGGAGACGTTGATCTTCTCCATCTTGTTCATGTCGAGGTCATCGCCCGGCGGGTACAGGTAGTACGGATCGTACGCCTTGCCGAGGAAGCCGGCTGTGCCTCCCTTGCCGACGACGTTACTCTCCTGCAATGGACGCGGGAGCATGACGAACGGCAGCATGGGCTCCTGCGGCGGCTTGAGGCGGATGATGTTCGAGCCAAAGTTCGGGAAGTCCTTCGGGCTGGGCGGCTCCAACTGGCCGGACGGGCTGACCTTGTCCGTCGTGTAGCCGGTCATCATCTGATAGATGGCCGCGGTGTGATTGAACAGGCCGTTGGGCGTGTAGCTCATTGAGCGGATGAGGGTCGCCTTGTCGATCACCTGTGCGAGCTTGGGGAGGTTCTCGGTGAACTTTACACCCGGGAGCTTGGTGTCGATATTGCTGAACGCGGACTTGACGTTGTCCGGGACGTTCTCCTTGGGGTCCCACAGGTCGAGGTGACTGGGTCCACCTTGCAGGTAGACCAAGACCACACTCTTCGCTTTGCCCCATCCGCCTGCACCAACGATGCCTTCCTTCGCCTGAGCGGACTGCAACTGGAGCATCGACCCCAGCGAAAGCCCGAGCATGCTGGAGCCACCGACACGCAACACGTCTCGTCGGGAGACACCAAGGTGAGAGTCACACAGGTCTTTACCAGGTTGTCCGGGAATGCGAATCATCATGGTCGGGCTGCTCCCATTGGAGTTTGAAGGGTCTTTCAGTATATCAGGCCTGAATCAGCGATTAAACAGGAATGCCGGGCTGTTGATGAGTGCCCAGGCAAGGTCCTGGGCGGCGGTCAACCGGGCGTGCTTGAGTTGTTCCTCGCTGAGTTTGACGGCTCGCTGGAGACGGACGAGTTGCGGGTCCGGGGCCAGTGGCTGACTCTCCAGTTCGATTTTCGCTTCCCGTTCGACGATGCTGGGATCGACCGGACGGGGGAGCCTGCTGTGATTGAGGGCCAGCTCCTTCGGACGACGCTCGGAATCACGGGCCTTAAACCAGTCGAGAAGTTGTTGCTTCTGAGTATCGTCACGAGCCCCCGGAGCAATGGCGAGGATCTGATCGATGTCGCGAAGAGCACCGAACTCCAGCGGGTTCTCTGCGTCTGTGACCGAGATGCGGAACCGCCCCAAGACGTGCTTGTTACTTGAGAAGCGGTGATCCAATGCGATCGTCAGTCGTGTTGCCTGCTCCAGGGTGAGCGGCTCCTTGAGCGAGAACACGGCGACATGGTCGACACCCTTTAGCGGTGAGACGGCCCAGCCATCGTCGTTGCCGTCGCGTTTGCCGTTGATGGCTTTCGCGGGAGGGAAGTTCTCCTGTTCGAAGTCGGCTTTGGCGTCCGCGAAGGCGATCTGTGTTCGATCGTTTGGTTTGTCCACCGTCGCCCATTGTGCCAGTAACTCCGTCAGCACAAAGTTGCCATCGTCAGCGAGACCGGGGCCATAGGATCCGAGGGATTCGTGAGTGAGAGCTTCGATCTTGAACCCTGTGATCCGCCGCAGA
Organism: Planctomycetaceae bacterium; assembly: GCA_020426325.1. Lineage (GTDB taxonomy): Bacteria > Planctomycetota > Planctomycetia > Planctomycetales > Planctomycetaceae > JAHBXU01. The sequence goes on from JAGQQG010000031.1 coordinate 47,577, forward strand.
TTCGTGTCCGCAACGATTTCGAATTCGGTCCGCTGGGTCGCCTCACCACTTGCGAGGATTGACAGGTCGGGCTGCTCGGTCAGCGTGATTTCGCTGTTCGATTTGAGCGAGATCGGATCGAGCGGAACCCAGGTAATCGAGCGACGGTATTCGTTCTCCCATTTGGACAATGCAGCAGCGAGTGACTCGTCGTCGTAGGATTTGAGTTCTTGTTCCAGCTTGGCAGTCTGCTCCTGCTGCTCCTTGTCGAGCTGTGCTTCACGAGGGGCGATCTCGGCCTTGTAGGCGTCGAGTTCGGCCTTCGCGGCCGCGATGGCGGCCTGGCGTTTTGCTTCACGCTCGGCGATAACGGGAGCAAGTTGCTCTTCGTAGGCCTTCAGTTCGGCGACGAGCTGACCGTGCTCCTCGTCCAGCTGTTCGCGAAGTTGTTGTGCTGCCTCGATCTCTTCGGGGCGCGCGGGTCGGTTGAGGATTCGGAGGAACAGCTCTTCGGTCAGCTTGTGATCGTCGACCTGTTCGGCGACGAGCATCGCGATCGCATTCCCCTCCTGCGAGATGGCGTCGCTGACTGTCGGACCGTTCATCAGTGCCATCACCGGTCCAAGTTGCAGGTCATGCGAACGTTCACATTCACACGCACTCTCGCGGGCCGGTCGACCGAGATTCGCGAGGAAATTGTCGGACAACTCTGTCCCCGCATCGGCCAGAGCCGCTGCTCGCGTGCCTTCCGGGACACCCGGAATGTGCATCTTCGATCCGGTGACAGTGTAGACCGAATCGTACAACACTTCGGCGGGCAGTCGGCGAGCGACCGCATGGGAGTAGTTGATCGTGTCGTCTGCATTCCATTCGTTCGTGCCGATGGACAGCTGATACGTTCGGCTCTTACAGATGGTCCGCATCAGTTCCTGAACATTGAAGTTCGAGTGGATAAACTCGCCGCTCAGCCAGTCCAGCAGTTCGGGATTCGTTGGCGGGTTGCCGGCCCGAATATCGTCGAGAGGCTCGATCATCCCCACGCCCATCAGATATCCCCAGACGCGATTGACGTAACTCTCGACGAAGTAGAAGTTGTCAGGAGAAGTGATCCATCCAGCGAGGCGCTGACGGCGCGTCGCATCATCGCCGGTACTAAAGTCCACGGCATAAGGAAACTCCGGTGCCGTGACTGCTCCTGTGCGATCATGTTTGATTTCTCCTTCCGGCTTCTCGAAGACGACCTCATACAACGGCTTGGCTCCTTCGACTGCCGTGCCACCGATCTTCTGATCACCGCCGGCATCGTCCTTCTTCAAGCCAACGCGGGCGAAGAAGGCAGCCGTCTGGTAATACTGGTCCTGCGTCCATCGCTCGAATGGGTGGTCGTGACACTTGTTGCAGTTGAAGCGGACGCCGAGGAACAGGTGTGTCGTGTTCTCCATCATGGCGTCCGGCTCGCGGAGGATTTTGTAGTAGGACGCAGCGGGGTTGTCCTTGTTTGAGCCGTCAGCTGTCAGCACCTGATAGCAGAACTCATCGTAGGGCATGTTGCTGGCAACTTGCGTGCGAATCCAGCTGCGGAATGACTCGGCCCCCGGTTTGCCCAGGAACTTGCTGTTCACCTGGAGCAGGTCTGCCCACTTGTTTGTCCAGTAGGTGACGAACTCGTCGCTGCCGATCAGCTTGTCGACCAGTTCGTCCCGCTTGACACGTGTCTCACGTTCGTCCGCGAGGAACGCCTTCACATCGTCCGCAGTCGGCGGCAATCCGGTGAGGTCGAGGTAAACACGTCGAATGAACTCCGCATCGGTGCACAAGCCGGACGGGGCGATCTTCATTCGCTCCCATTTGTCGGCGACCAGTTCATCCAGGTGACTCCAGGTCTCAGGCTGCTCCCACACGAAGCCCGTGCGGTCTCCCATTGCAGTCACGGTCGTTGCAGCATAGGCTCCCTCGAATCGGGCCAGCATGGGAGCTTCTCCCCTGCGCTGAGTTGTGACAACTCCCGCGGAGTTCACCACAGCAATGTCGGTGTTACCACTTTCAACAAATGATTCTGCTGTGACATCCCGTCGCGAGCCATCGGTATAGTTCGCCACGACCCGCATCTGCTGTTTGCCACCGATCTGTTGGATCACCGGATTCGTCGGTTGGAGTTCGATACTCGCGACCCGTGGGACGTCGAGGTCCAGTCTGGCTCCTTCGGCGATCCAGCGCCGGATGATCTCGTAATACTTCTCCCCCGGTTTCGTGAGTTGACCACCGACGTGAGGCACGGCTCCAGTTGCTTTGAGGAGCATCAGGCTATCGTCGGGTGATGCAAGGTTCACGCGTCGTGACTTGAGATCGTCGGTCCAGGCGCGGACGTCGAAGATCGGATCATAACCTCGCAACGAAAGCTTGAAGCCCTCCTTACCGTCCTTCGATCCGTGACACGTTCCCTGATTACAGCCGAGCTTTGAGACGACAGGCATCACGTCCTGTACGTAACTGACCGGCTCATCCGTGTTTGCTCCGTCAACAGTAACTGGGACGCCGATGACCTGATCGTCCATCGTGACCACAAGAGCCGCGAGTCCGTCGTTTTCGGCCGATACTTGTCCAAACGGATTGGCATGAGCAACATCCGATTGCAACACGAACTTTGACATCCGCGTGACATCAACTGTGTCACCGGTCGTCAGCGTGCCGTTCACCAACAGCTGCGTGTAGTCATAAGCACCGTGAAGCTTGACCACGCTTGGTTCGACCTGGAGTGACGTGAGTGATGCTCCTTCGGGGAGTGACTCGGGCAAAGGGGTGTCCTCTTCGGCATTCTGTGCGTCGGCGAGGATGCGGTCGTCTCGAGGAGCATCCGGGTTGACCTCAATGGGTGCTAATTCGCGAACGATCGAGCCATCCTCCGGGTTGATGAAGCGAATCGTTCCATCAGCTCCGGAAGCGACAACCTGACTTCCGTCCGGCGTGAACTCGACGGCATACGTACTGGCCGGAATCTCGGCCTGCGAGATGAGCTTCACCTCGGCTGTCACGAAATCTTCCACCAGTTTGCGCTGCTCGGCCGACCAGCCTGAGGCGACCTCCTCCAAAACCTTTTTGAGTTCTTCGGAGATCGTACTGTCGTACTCGCTGGAGTACACATTGACCTGTCCCTTGCCATCGAGGCTGCTGGCGGCCACGATCCGCTTGCCGTCGGGAGCAAAGGCGACGCCGAAGATACGGCCTTTCATGGCCGGGAACCGACGGATCAGGTTGGCATCATCGCCGATGCGACGCACGGTCTCGCGGTTCATGCGATAGATCCGCGGGACCCCGTCCGACCCACCCACGAGCACATGATCCTGCGAGGGATGGCGTGCAATCGCGGAAATGCCCCCCTTCAGTGCTCCGGGCGTGATCGACGTGACATTGTCGATGAACCGTTGCGTCGCGACGTCGTACAACTTGGTCGTCATGTCACGACCAACAGAGACGAGTTGTGATCCATCGACAGAGAAGACCGTATCCAACGCCCAGTCATCGTGAGCCGCGTTGAAGAACACCTGCTTGCCCGTTTCGCTGTTGAACGCTCGGACCGTGTTGTCGCCACAACCGACGCCGACGAGTTTGCCGTCGGGAGACCAGCTTGCGCCGTAGATCGTGTCGTAGGTCAATGGCACTGAAAGCGTGAGTTTTGGTGATTCGCTCAGCGTCCAGATCTGGAGTTCACCCATTCGCTCGGGGAGTCCGCCCGTCACGGCAAGGCGGTTGCCGTCTGGAGAGAAGGCGACTGATTCGATCCGATCCGACACGCCCACGAGTCTTGCGACGAGTCCGCTACCATCTGCATGATGCAAGAGCACTTCATGGAAGCCCGACACAGCGAGCAGCTTGCCGTCGGGTGAGAAGTCGAGCGAAGTCACGATCGGCGGTCGACTGTAGACCGGCGGATGATCCATGTCGTACTTCTGTTTTGCATTCTCCGGAGTGTCGTCGTTCGCACCCTGATCGATCCACTGCCTGATCAGAGCGATATCAGTTTGTGAGAGCGGCGGCTTCCCCTTGGGCATTTCGGCTGCACCGTTGATCGGGGTGATCAACTGGACGAGGTAACTCTCGTCCGGCTTGCCGGGGACAATCGCCGCTGATTCGCTTTCGCCACCCTGCACGAGTCGGGCAAATTCGGTCATCACGTAATCGCCATTGCTTTTGGCGGGCTGATGGCATCCCTGACAGTGAGCCTGAAAGATCGGACGGATCTGTTCGTAGTAGCTGACGGGCTGACTTACCGCCTCCTCAGCTTGAGCGACGCTCAACGAAACGGCCAACAGACAGACAAGCAGGGTCGCAAAGCGCATCATGGCAACCATTTAACCTTGGCGATAATGGCGAGAGGTACGCAAGCCGGTCGGCTCAGCGGGTGGGGGAAGTTGTCAACTGCGAAGTCGACATCCTCCACCATCATAGTACCCGGCCTGATTCAGGCTCACAAGGAAATCCGCTTGCGGTGTTTGGGGAAAGCCTGCCGCTGCCCGACTCGTGCGGCCTCACCGGTTCTGCCGACCATATAACAAGCTCAATCGATACGACCGTCTGAAGCTCTAATTTCCGGGCAACTCAGCGGTTCGAAACTGGCAGGTCACTTGTGGTCAAAGGTGAGATTCCAACAGGGCTGTCAGCTCAGCATCGTCGATCTCGCGGGGATTGCCGTTCATGCTGTTGCCACGTGAGCTGCGGACGATGGCAGGAATTTGCTCAGGCAGAACGCCGAGTTCGCTCAACCGCCGGGGGATACCGATGCGTTCGTTGATGCGTTGGGTGATGTCGAGCGAAGTCTCGATGGCCTCATCCTCGTCGCGGATGTCTCGTCCTGAGAACAGACGCCCCAACTCGGCGAAGTCGTTGCTGACGGTGTCTTGATTCACCTTCATAGCGATCGGCAGCATCACGGCACAGGCCAGACCATGACGCACCCTGGCATGCACTCCGAGAGCGGCTGCGACTCCGTGGGCCATGCCGAGTCCCGAGTTGGCCAGCGCGATCCCGGAGAGCAGAGCCGCGTGTGACATCGCTTCCCGTGCGCGGCGATCGGTCGGTTGCTCGACCGCTCGCACGATGGCCGGCTCACCCCCATGTCCCTCGAACACGGCTCGCAGCCCCCGTCGGCAAATCTTTCGAGTAAAGGGTGTCGCTCTGATGGAGACAAAACTCTCGACCAATTGAGTGATCGCATCCATCCCTGATGCTGCCGTCACCGACGCTGGGCACGAGACCGTCAACTCCGGATCAACCAGCACCACATCCGGCAGCATCCGCTCACTCCGCAGACTCTTCTTGAACGGCGGATCGTACGAAGAGATGACCGCGTTCTTGGTCGCCTCCGAACCAGTCCCCGCCGTCGTGGGAATCGCGAGCACAGGCAAAGGAGCATTCTCGATCGTCAGGCCACGCCCCACGCCTTCGAGGAAGTCCTGCACGGAGTCGCCATGCCGGTTGGTCACCATCGCTGCGATCGCTTTCGCGGTATCAATCGCAGCACCACCACCGATGGCGATCAGAAAGTCGCCTTCTTTGACTCCGTTTCTGACGACTGCAGCAGCGACCTCATCGATGTCGATTACCTCCGGCTCACGAGTGATATCCCAGAGATCGACCATCTCCAGTTCTGCCCTCCTGATCGAAGCTTTCATCACGTCGAGCATCGGATGACCCTTTAGCGTCTTCGAGCCACCCACGGTCAATCCTCGTCGACCGAGCCACCGTGCAAGCTCACCAATCTCAGTACGGCGTCCCCAGCCGAAGACGATTTTGCGGGGTGTCAGGATGTCGTATCGCATGAGTGTATTCAGAGGTCACGCATCTTCGATGCGTCGCTAAATGGGGCGTTTGATCCAGGGGAGATGGTCGAGATCGACGTTGCCGCCGGAGATGATGATGCCGACTTGTTGACTGGACAATCGGTCGCGGTCTTTGCGGACGGCTGCGACGGCGACGGCTGACGATGGTTCGATGATGAGCTTCATGCGTGTCCAGATGAACCGCATGGCTTCGATAATCTCGTCATCGGAGACGGTGACGATGCGTGACACGTAGTCTCGGATGATGGGATAGGTGTGTTCGCCGAGACTTGTCTTAAGGCCGTCAGCGATCGTTGGAGTGTTCCCGACGGGGATGAGCCTGCCCTGCATCAGTGATTGACAGGCATCGTCGACCGCTTCCGGTTCCCCGAGGAGCACTTCTGTGTCCGGCGACAGGAAGTGTGTTGCGAGTGCAGTGCCTGAGGCCAGTCCGCCGCCGCCGACCGGGCAGACGATGGCATCCAGCTGTCTGGCCTCCTCGCATAGTTCGACGACTGCGGTCGCCTGGCCTGCGATGATGCGCAGGTCGTCGAAGGGATGAATCAAGGTTGCCCCGGTCTCTTCGATGACGCGTGCTGCCGTCTGTTCGCGAGCTTCCAATGTCGGTGCACATTCGGTCACGCGACCACCGTAACCTTCCACGGCTTGTCGCTTCACGGATGGTGCATTGGATGGCATGACCACATAAGCCGGGATGTCTCGAAGACGTGCGGCTTCCGCCAGTGCTGCTCCATGATTACCGGAGGAATGCGTGACCACTCCGCGAGTGGCCTCGGCGTCGGTCAGACTCATGACCGCATTGCAGGCACCCCGGAACTTGAAGGCTCCGGTTCGCTGGAGGTTTTCACACTTGAACACCGCTCGACAGCCCAGCCATTCGTCGACCAGCCGGCTGGACATCACCGGAGTCCGGTGAACGTGCTGAGCCATCCGTGAGGCAGCGTCGTGAATGTCATCGAGCGTAACTGAGGGTGGCGTGTCCGGCATGTGGTGTTGATCCGTCGCTCAGTATCCCACGGCTGCTCCATCTTTGCGGGGTTCGGTTCCCCCGCTGAGGGTCCCGTACTCACGGTTGAACATGATCCCCTGGTAGCCGCCGAACGATGTCCCGCCTCTTTCGACAATGTGTCCTCGCTGTTTCAATAACTCGATGACCTCTTCTGTGACGCCGGTTTCCACGATGACACGTCCTCCCCCTTCCTGCATGGGAACGCCGGTGGGTTGAGCTGAGCCGACGTGCCTGACTCTGGCCGCATCGCCGGCAGACTGCACGTCCATGCCAAAGTCAATCATGTTAACGAGGACCTGAACGTGCCCCTGGGGTTGCATGTCTCCTCCCATCACACCAAATACGAGCCAGGGCTCACCATCCTTGGTTGCCATCGCAGGAATGATTGTGTGAAATGGCCGCTTGTGCGGTTCCAGCCGGTTGGGATGGGATTCATCGAGTGAGAACAACGCTCCGCGATTCTGCAGGACGAAACCCACGTCTCCGGGCACCATCATTGATCCAAAGCCTGCGTAGTTGCTTTGGATGAGCGAACAGCAGTTCCCTTCCTTGTCGACCACGCACAGGTAGATCGTGTCCCCTTCCCGCAGAATGGGATCTCCCGGGGGAACATCAATGGCAGCTTTGTTGGGGTCAATCCGTTTTCGCTGCCGGGCCGCGTAATCCTTCGAGATCAGCTGAGCGACAGGGACATCAGCCATCGCCGGATCTGCGTAATATCGGGCTCGGTCAGCAAAGGCCAGTTTCTTGGCTTCCACGAAGAGATGCAGGTATTCGGCCGAGTTGTGTCCCATCTCTTTGATGTTGTAAGGCTCGAGAAGGTTCAGCATCTCCAATGCCGCGATGCCCTGGCCATTGGGAGGCAATTCCCAGATGTCGTAGCCTCGATAGTTCGTCGCCACCGGCTCGACCCATTCGGACTCATGGTTTGAGAAATCCTTCAGGGAAAAGTATCCGCCGTTGGCCTCGCTGAAGGTCACGATTTCGTGTGCAATTTCACCGTTGTAGAAGGCGTCTCTTCCTCTTTCTGCGATGAGCCGATAGCTCTCAGCAAGGTGAGGATTCTTGAATAACTCGCCGATCCCGGGACCCTGTCCATCGATGAGATAAGTCTTGGCGGTATCTGGATATTCAGCGAGCGAGGTGGCTGCCTGTTGCCAGTACAGGGAGATGAGTTCGCTGACAGGAAAGCCTTCCTCTGCATATTTGATGGCTGGAGCGAGGAGCTGGGAGAACTCCATGGTCCCGAACCGTTGTCGCAACTCGTCCCATCCATCAACACATCCCGGCACGGACCATGACAGCGGACCCGCGGTGGGAATCAAGGTCAGCTCTTTCTCCTGCAACAACTCCCGAGTGAGTGCATAGGGACTGCGACCAGACGCGTTGAGACCATAGAGCTGTTTTGATTTGGAGTCCCAGTAGATCGCGAACAGGTCTCCTCCGATGCCGTTGCTCATCGGTTCGACAAGGCCCAGCATGGCGTTTGTGGCAATCGCGGCATCGATGGCATTTCCTCCCGCCTGCAGGATATCAAGGCCAACTTGAGCTGCGAGTGGTTCACTTGTGGCCACAATCCCATGTTTCGCGACCACTGCAGAACGGCTCTTCCGTGGGTTGCCGGCGGGGCGATCGTACATGGCAGGGTATTTCGGTGGCAGCTCATCGGCAGCCGCAAGTGCGGTCATGACACACAGTCCCAGACAGAGGCAACAGGGAATGTAAGAAGAGCCCCGATATTGCAGGAGTGCTTTCATTGACGGTCGATCACTCAAAGGCAGGGGGGATTCGTGAAGTTGTGGAGTTTTCTTGAGTTTGGCTGAGATTGACGGGAATCGCAATGACGGTCGCTGCAAGATCCGTGATACAGGATGGACTGTCAGCAGACGTTTCAGTTTCTTGACACGCAGTCGCAGCAGTTGATCATTCTGGTGACGATGATGATCAAGATTGGTCGATCCGTAAGGCCCGCTGGGAATTTGTGGAGAACTCAAAACACAGAAATCCTCGGAAATTCTACGGCATCCGGAAACTCCGAGTACGACCTGTTCACGGTTGGCGCATAATCTGCAAGACCTTGTTATCACCTCGGGCCAAGAGGACGCGAATTGTACGTCCCTGCGGCACGAGTCCCACCTCCCTGCACTGCGGGGCGCTGCATTTTCTGATGGCGGGACCTTCCCGATGCCTCGTGAATGCAGCCAATCGAAAACGGAGTCTGGGCCCCGAACTGGCGAAAGTTGTGACCGCACTTCCACCCCCATCATGGATCGCTGAACTTGCGAGATCCGTCACAACTGTGATGCATGCTCAGGATGTCTTGGCACCAATTGGTTGCCATTACCATTTGGAGGATGGCGTCTGGGAAGTCACCATCTTTGCTTCCAAAACGGAAGTCGTTGGCGGAGAACAGGACGGGTTACGATTTCCATCCCGGTTTGTTTTGGACCTCAAGGCATTGCTCGACTTGTTTTCGTCTGTCGAAGCAGTCGAATGGCAGGCGCTCCCGCACGGCCCCGATGATGAATTTGGAGCCAACGTCGCTATCGTCGGGACCTATCAGGGTGGTGATGTCTGTCTCCGAATTCCCGCTGAAGCTCCTCAACGGTTTGAAGTCGGGCGTCTGGCAAACGTCTACGAAATGCGTTTCGTCGACGTCTGGTGACGAGGAATCAACCTCATCTGTATCGAAGTCTGGTTCCGGACTTCGCGCCGCTGTTCACCGAGATGCAGTTTCACTGATTCGTCGCTGCCACAGTCGCACCCGATTCATTCTGGTCTGCTGATGCGGAGGAGTGATTCGTCTGATCCGAAGATGTGGACTTGGAACAAAACGCATCGAGTGCCATTTGCTGCAGGGCACGTAAATCAAGTTTTCCTGTTCCGAGAATCGGGATCTCGTCGACTTCGAGAAATCCGTCAGCAGTCGGCAGCCACAGATTGGGCAAGCCGGCATCACTGAGTTCCTTGAGAATCTGTTCAACGGGCTTGGAAAGCTTCCGGTGCAAAACAATCAATCGTTCCCCTTTTCGCTCGTCAGGAACCGCCGTCACCGCAACTGACAATGCGGGCATTTCATCCGACCCATTCTCTGAGTTGGGACTGTCGACAATGCGCATCAACTCCTGTTCAACCAGTAAATGGGGCACCATCTCGCCACCGATTTTCGAGAAGCGGCTCTGACGGCCCGTTATCTTGATGAATCCCTCGTCGTCAATCAGAGCAATGTCGCCCGTGTTATACCAACCGTCGTGAATTACTTCGGCAGTCTTGTCCTCCTGATTGAGATAGCCTTTCATCACATTCGGCCCTTTGATCATGAGAAGCCCCTCCGTGTTGAGGCCACGATCTTCGTGAGTGTCCGGGTTGACCACCTTAGCACTGCAACCAGGCAGGACGCGTCCGACCGTCCCGAGTTTGCATCCACTCTGGACCGTATTCAGACAACGACTGGGCGGAAGGTTCACCGCTGCTACAGGCGACAACTCCGTCGTCCCATAACCTTCAGTTGGTTCAAAACCGAACTTTTCCTCAAATGCTTTGGCGACGGAAAGCGGCATCTTCTCCGCGCCGACGATCGCAAGGTTGAGATGGCTGAATTGTTCGGGAGTGATCCGCTTGGTGTAGGTTTTCAGGAAGGTTGGAGTCGCAAACAGCATGGTGACTTTGTACTTCTGTGACAGTTTGCCCACCATGCGGGCTTCGAGCGGATTGTAGTGATAGACGCCGGTTGCCATGCTGCAAGCGGGGAACCACAGAGTGACGGTGTAACCGAAGGAATGGAAGAACGGCAGCACTCCCATCACACTCTCATCGGGAGGTGGACTCAACAGTTCCTCGATGGCATTGAGGTTCGATCCGACATTGGCATGCGTAAGCATGACCCCTTTGGGTTCACCGGTCGAACCGGAGGTGAAGATGATCGTGCACACATCGTCTGGATCAACCCGGTGGAGTCCCAGCGAACGTTCGAGTGCGCTCGCAGGCATCGCGTAGGTGCAGAGTGCTGCCGCGGCCTTGTCAGCACCAGTGACCTGTTCTTTAAGATCCTCAAGATAGACCACTTCCGCATCGGTGATGTGGCAGGGTCTCTTCTCCAGGAACCGACGACTGGTCAACACGTGCTTGATACCCGCCGCACGCACACAGTAGTTCAGTACCTCATCGTTCAGTGTGTAGTTCAGGTTGGCAGTGATCCGGCCCGACAGCGACACAGCCAGATTGGCCAACGCCCCACCAACGGACGGTGGCAGTAATAGACCAACGGTGTCTTCGTCTTTCGTGAACACGTTCCGCTCAAGCACGCGCTTGAATGCGAGTGCTCCGATCAATGAACGAGCACCAGTTGTTTCCAGTCCACTGGAATCAGCGAACTTGACCTTACTTTTCGTTCGCTTGCATTGGCGAATGAACTGTCGGACAGGGATGACTTGGTTAGGTTTCTCGTATTCCATGGCTTTCACTCCCAGATGTTCGACGGCCTGACGGACCTGACTTGCACTTTCCGGCTCAGCGATCGGTTCGCCGAACACCACAGTGACCGGATATGGCCACTTTCTCGGACGTTTCCAGAAGAATTTGCCCCCCTTGAAGCTGAAGATACTTCCCCAGAGTCCATGAAGATAGACCGGGATCACAGGGCATCCGGTTCCAGAGACAATTCGCATCAGCCCTGGCTGAAACGCCTGCATCTGTCCAGTTCGCGTGATCTGTCCTTCAGCAAAGATGCAGACGAGTTCTCCCTCCATCAATGCTTCCTTGGCGGTTCGCAAGGAATGAACGATGGCTTTCGGGCCGTCCGTCGACTTGATCGGGATCACACGCATGGTCTTCGACAACCAGCGGAGTCCGAACATATTCGAGTAATCCCCCCAAACCAGAAAACGGATGATGCGGGTCGACAGCCCCATCAACAGCACTCCGTCCATGAAGGAGACATGATTGGCCACCAGCAGCGCCCCTCCCTGTTCCGGGAGATTCTCGTCGCCAACAACTCGTACCTTGTAGATCGTACGGCTCGACAACCAGAACAGAAATCGCATCGTGATATCCGGCAACACCCGGAAGGCATCGATCACAACCGGGATGGTTCCCAGTCCAGCGACCATGAAGATTTGGGCCGGAGTGAGGTACAGAAAATCGTGCAGAAACCAGAAGAGTGCACACGACAACAGGATAAAGGCAAAGGCCACGAAGTTGCTGCCCGCCAGGATTGTTCCCCTGGTGCGGATGTCGCTTCGTGATTGGAGATACGAATCGAGCGGCACATTGAACAACCCTGCACTGACACCGAGGACTAGCAGGATCAGGCTGGAGAGCATGAAGCCCTCTCGTGTTGAAACATCAGTCGCTCCGTCAATCCAGTTGCCTGCGGCAAACAGCAAGAATGAACTGATGGCAATTCCCATTGCTCCCAATGGGACCAAACCCAACTCAACGCGTCCAGCTGACCAGTAGCCGGCCAAAACACTGCCTGAGCCAACTCCGACCACCAGAACAAAAAGAAGCACGCCGATCCACATCGGTTGAAGTCCAAGAGACTCGCCACCATACCGGTCGATGTTCAGCTGCGCCAGCGAGGCCATTGACCAGAAGAAGGCGACTCCCAAAGCGGCCCGCCACAAAGGACCATCGGACCAGAGCAGCTTCAGGGCCGGAATGGTTTCTGTGATCGGGTTAATGGTCATCTTTCGAGTCGGGTTGCCCGCCGGTTCGCGACCGATCAGGAGACTCATCGCTAGACCGGCTATTGCCATCCCCAGCAGGGCGGCAGCCGCCGGCCAGAAAGTGGCCATTGTCACACCCTTGGCGATGTCGGGCTGCGTCAGTGAGTAGAGACCATATCCGGCCACCGTTCCAAGAGCAGAGGAAACGACCGTCGCGAGGCCCATGACGCCATTACCCTTCGATAGGTGGTGCAGGTCCAACATTTCCGGGAGGCTTCCAAACTTCGCCGGCGAGAAGAGCGCACTTTGTGCCCCCATCAGCATGACGATTGCGAACAGGCTCCAGATATTGCCTGTCAATATCGTGGCAATTCCCAGCAACATGATCGCGAGTTCAGCGACTTTGCACCCGACAATCACGTCCCGCTTGCTATGTCGATCCGCCAGTGAGCCGGCTGCGGGTGCAAGGAGCAGGTAGGGAACGGTGAAGCAAATTCCCCCTAACGCGAGTGATCCTGCCTCCCCCAGGTTGGGAATCTGCTGACCGATGGGGACGACCAGCCAACGCAACATATTGTCGTTAAATGTCCCCAGAAACTGGGTCAGCACGAGCCCCACGAAGCTGCGGGAACGGAGAGTTCCCTCGCGGTGTGCAGGCTGTGGGGGATCAGGTTTGGTCATTCGTGCGATGGAATGTGAGGGCCGATTCGCTTGATCTTCAGGTGGTGCAAGTCATCAGGTGATTGAGAGGCTCCGCAGTTTCAGGCGTGGAACGCGAAAGCATATCACGCAAATTCCTGTGAAGAAACGCTATCTGCTTCTGAGATCAGGGCTAAGGGGTCGGGGCGAGCTGCGCGATCGCAAGTCTGAAGGGAGGCTCCTGCCAAGCTGCAGCGGCCAAAAACTCGATCACTTGCTTCGCGGCTTCGCAGGAGCGAATCCCTCCCAATGTGGATGCACCTTGATCAAAAACCCTTGCGCCGCTCCTGAGATTGCCATGACGTGACCTCCATGTATTCCTTGAGAGATTTCAGGATTCCTGCGTCGAGTCAGATGTCCTACACTGTTGATCTGCAACAGGTTTGTGACAAAACTCATTTCCCCAAACGGATCCGGTTCGGATCATCCCCGTGGGCCGGTCTGCTCACATCCCGGCAGGATGTCATAGAAACTTTTCGGATGGCTACAGCCAAACCCACTGTAACGAGACAGGAAACCTCGACACTGCGAGTTTCGAGCGGTGTCCTGATTCCCTACTTGATAATTCTTCTGGCCCATGCGCCGCTCGTCTACGTCCATCTTCAACAATTGTGGTCGAGACCTCATTATCAGTTTTTTCCGCTGGTGTTGTTGGCCAGCTTCCTGCTGATCGTTTCCCGCGCTCGATCGATGGGTGAATGGGATGCAGTCACTCTCAAGTCTTTGTTATTGAGTCGCGGGCTGCTGGTGGCGAGTGCAGGCCTGTTGGGATTGTCATTTCTCAGGCTGTCACCGTTGGGAGCATATGCCTCTTTTCTGCTGACGATGGCTTCCTTGATTCTCCGACTGGGGATACCCGCCTGGGGACCCTGGAGTCTCCTGTTGCTCCTGATTCGAGTTCCCTATGGACAGGATGTGGCGCTCATCCAGTGGATGCAGCGGATCACTACCAATCTCAGCAGTGTGGCACTGGACACAATTCACGTGGAACATATCGCGGAAGGCAACATCCTGACTTTTCCAGGCCGATCGCTGTTCGTCGAGGAAGCCTGTAGTGGCGTGGTTTCGATGCTCGCGATCGTGGCATGTGCAGGGATTCTCGCCGTATGGTGGAATCGGTCGTTTCTTCATGGTCTGACATTGATTGCCACCGGACTTTTCTGGGCAGGAGCCATGAATGTGGTCCGAGTGGTCACCATCGCAGTGGCGCTGGATCGCTTCGGCATTGATCTGACTGAAGGATGGAGGCACGAAACGGTCGGACTGTTCGTGTTCGTCGTGAGTCTGATGGCCTTGTTCAGTACTGACAGGTTGCTACTCTTTCTGCTCGCACCAGTTCCGATGAACCCACTTTCCAGTTACTGGCCATACGCAGAGGAGAATTGGCTCGTCAGTTTTTGGAACCTCGGCACAGGTCGCGACACAGAAGAGGACGTCTACGATTCCTACGGAGACTATGCAGAAGATTGGTCAAACCCCGTCTATGATGAAGAAGTGACCGCTAAATCGCGAATTGAGGATGATCATTCCGTGAAACCGTCGAGGATTCGACCGCGTCCCTGGGAATGGGCGTTCGCAATCCCGTTCCTGTTGGTGGGGGGAGCAGAGGTGTTTGCGGGCATCGGACCCTTTTCAGTGGCTCCGCCGGTGAGCCAGTCGGCATTGGATCTGGTTGCTACGGACTTGCCAGAGAACCTGGCAGGTTGGAAACAAGTTGATTTCGAGGTCCAGCACCGGGATGGTTCGAGTGTGTTCGGAGAGCATTCAAGGTTGTGGACGTATCGAAATGGACCTTATCTCGTCCGTCTTTCGATCGATTTCGTTTTCCCAGAGTGG
>JAGQQG010000320.1 GCA_020426325.1 Planctomycetaceae bacterium
GGCGAAGCTTCACGCCCTCGATTGGCGCGCGCTCGGCGGGGGGCGCGTGCCGGGCACGCAGGCGGGCGACGACCCGGCGACGGCGGCCCTGGGCTACTGGCGGCGCTACCTCGACACCTTCCTCAAGGACGATCCGCGCGAGGCCGTGCCCGTCTTCGACGACGCGATCGCCTTCCTCGAGCAGGAGCGGCCGAAGGACGCGCGGTTGGCCCTCTGCTGGGGCGACGCGAAGCTCGGCAACGTGCTCTTCGCGCCGGGGACGCGGGACGTCGCGGCCGTGATCGACTGGGAGATGGCGACGATCGGCGATCCCGAGGCGGATCTCGCGTCGCTGCATCTCTCGGACCTGCGCGCGCAGGACGCGGCGGGGGGCGTGGCACTCCCCGGGACGCCGGACGTCGAGGAGCTGATCGCGCTCTACGAACGCGCGAGCGGCCTCCCGGTCCAGCACTTCCACTACAACCTCGTCTTCGCGACGTTCTGGCGCGGGTCCGTGCAGATCGCCGTGATGCGGCAGCTGCGCCGCAAGGGCGCCGACCTCGCGGACGAGCTCTTCGTCGACAACTTCCCGATCCGTCAGCTGCGACGACAGCTCGGGATCTAGAGCACATCTCCCTC
>JAGQQG010000321.1 GCA_020426325.1 Planctomycetaceae bacterium
CGAGTCAATGGGCAGTCAATCGCTCCCCCGACGACGCCTCCCCCGAGGCGCCCCACTCAGACGAACTGGCGAAATCGCTCCACTCGAGACCGAGTCCCGAGCTACACCAGATCCAGGGAGCTGCGGCGGCGATGTCGCTGCGTGCTGCATTCGCGGCAAATCCCCGAAATGATCAGCCTGTGGCCGGTCACCCGAAAACCATGCTCGCGGGCGACCGCGTCGCGTAACTGCTGCAATTGCTCGATCTGAAACTCAATCAGTCGGTCGCAGTGCGTGCAGTGCAGATGATCGTGCTGAGGGTAGCCGTAGTCGTGTTCGTAGACGGCGCGACCGCCCAGCGACATGCGACGCAACAACCCCGCTTCGACCAGCTCGTTCAACGTGCGGTATACCGTGGGTCGACTCACGGCCTTGCCACCGGAGATTTTCGATAGGTTGTCGATCAGTTCGTCGGCGTCAAAGTGGTCATGTCGCTGGAAAACGTGTTCTACCAACGCCTTACGCTGCTGAGTGATTCGCTTGCCGCGACTCTGGAGGTACTCCGCAAACCGCTCCTGCGGAGAACTGGCGACCTCGACGGCGTGTAACGCAAAACCACTGTCCATAACCACTCCTGGG
>JAGQQG010000322.1 GCA_020426325.1 Planctomycetaceae bacterium
CATGGCCCATTACATACTCTAAATTCAACGGTGGAACCATCGACGCCCGCATTATATTCATATTGAGCAGATAGCCCTTTTCTACTTATTTCGTACGCATATCGTACTTCGAACATTAACGGCATATTTTCTGGTTTTATCCCGCCAGCAACTTCTAGTCTTCGTACGACTGACCCTCCCCAATCAGTGGATTTTAGGGCCTGTATCGCCTTATTCGTGAAATTGGCCTCGTCTACTGTCAGTATGTCAGACCACATCGTGCACTCGCTTTTTGCGTATAACGGCAAAGCTGACCGGGCCGCCGCCACTCAACTTTCCATTTGGTTTCCACCGGATCGGCGGCTCCGGTCCAGCGAATTGTTAATAGCTTTACACTAATGCGCCAGGCCGAGTTCGCCCTTTTCCATTGGTCCCTTCTTCGACTGAAGGCCAGCGAGGCTGCTACCGTAGGTAAGCACGAACTGAATCATCGCATCCAACTCGGGTTGTCGGAGTTCGTGAAGCGCAACTTCCGCCTCACCAGCGTCGCGTCTCACAAGTTGAAGCAGTTCAGTGTGGACGTGATCCTGTGCCTGCATGTAGTCACGAACAGAATGCAGGTTTTCCAGGCGCTCCTT
>JAGQQG010000323.1 GCA_020426325.1 Planctomycetaceae bacterium
CCTGCGGGACATCTGGGCCTACCGTGACTGGGTGATTCGGGCACTCAACGCGGATATGCCGTTCGACCGCTTTACCATTGAACAGATCGCCGGCGATCTGCTGCCGGACGCCACGGAAGCACAACGCATCGCCACCGGATTCCATCGCTGCACGCCCACCAATGTGGAAGCCGGCTCCCTTCCGGAAGAAACCCGCATTGAACAGGTCATCGACCGCGTGAATACCACCGGAGCCGTCTGGCTGGGAACAACTCTGGAATGCGCTCAGTGTCATGACCACAAGTATGATCCGTTCACGATGCGGGACTATTACAGCATCCTCGCCTGTTACAATCAGACTCAGGCGGAAGCGGAGCGAAAGAACCCGAAGCAGCCGAGTTCCATTGCGTTCATCGGTCCCTCCATGCCGCTGTCGGACAACCCGAAAGACGCGCGTCGTGCGGAACTGCAGCAGGCGATCGACGATGTTCAGCAACAGCTTGCGGACCGACGCCGCGAACTGGATTCCTCACTGGTTCCGTGGGCGGGTGAGTTTGCTGAAACAGCCGGACAGGCGCCGGCCGTTCATTCTCTGCTGGTGACTTCTTTTTCGTCCGAGGGCACAACGGATACGCAT
>JAGQQG010000325.1 GCA_020426325.1 Planctomycetaceae bacterium
CAGCGGCACGACGATCATCTTGAGCACGCGCAGAAAGATGTCACCGCCCAACTTCAACGGCTCTATCAAGTAGGCAGCTCGTTGAGCGATATATTCGCTCGTCGCCTCTTCTAATCGCCCAGCCTCAAGATGTGCCGCGATACTTGCGTTGGACTCAGCAGCCGCCTCGATATCCGCTTGTGAGACTCCCATTGCTGCAATGATCGGGAGGGCCATTGCCAAGACGATCGCCAACACGATGGCGAGGATGATCCACTTCGTCAGATGCGGCTGATGATGGGCTTCGCTCATTTCGACGTGTTTCAGTGAGAGCCTGTATGGGACGATTCAATCTGTGCAGATTCCCCGATCGTGATCCCACCCACACCAAGTTCCAAGCTCTCTTGACGCAACGAGTTCGCAACATCGACCGATGCGACAGAGACACGAGCCCGATTCTCTGCCAAAAGTCGGTCAACGATTTGCTTGGCGTCCGCGAGTGACATCCCAGTCCGCTCACGCAACAACCGGTTGAAAGCCACTTTCTGGAAACCACTCTGCCAGTCGCGAAACTCGACACTGACCATGTTCGTCCTCCCTCATTTCACAATGATGACGATTTCGCGCGGGATGTGT
>JAGQQG010000326.1 GCA_020426325.1 Planctomycetaceae bacterium
ATGTAGGGCCGCACGCTGGGACCGCCGATTTTGAAATCGAGCAGGCCACTGATCGCCAGCGCCTGATCGCGGATCGCTTCCGCGGACAAACGCAACCTCGGGCCGCGCGCCAGCAGCCGGTTCTCCGGATCGCGCTCGCGCAGGTTCGCCGGCAAGTGATTCAAACCCGAGTCCTGCCGGTAGGTGGCGCTCATGACGATGAGCTTTTGCAGGTGCTTCATGTCCCAGCCGGACTGGATGAACTCGGTGGCCAGCCAGTCGAGCAACTCGGGGTGGCTGGGAGGATCGGATTGCACGCCGAAGTTTTCGCTCGACTTGACGAGGCCTTTGCCAAAAAAGCGCTCCCACTGCCGATTCACCCACACGCGCGCGGTCAGCGGATGATCGGGACGCGTCATCCAACGGGCGAGCGCTAGTCGGCGACCGGTGGAATTGGGCGCCTGCTCGGGAGGGGTGATGACCGGGGACTCTTCTCCCAGGACGGTCAGGAATGCCGGGATCATCTCCCCCAGTCGCGATTTGCCGGGAATGTGCAACGGCGAGGGTGTGTCGGAGACATCCGTGACCGCCCGCCCAACCGGCAACGGGGCCGGCTTGATGTTGTCGAACTCCTT
>JAGQQG010000327.1 GCA_020426325.1 Planctomycetaceae bacterium
TCCGATCTCACGCGCAACAACCGCGCATCTATTTCGAGCGCACCAATTTCGGGAGCCGATCGGAACGGCTTCGGTCACCGGGGACGAGCGGGTTGGTAGGCCAACTACCAAATCGCGGCGACGAGTCCTCCCGTGCAACGGTACGCCCGACATGGGCGTGAACTTGTGGGGTGCCGCTTCCTTTTGGGAAGCCAGTCCCCTGTACGAATTCGGAACTTGTTTGAAGGACAGTATACCAAATGTAATCAACCAAGATGAAGTACTAGGCGAAGGCAACTGCGGAAGGGTGACCGACCGTGGGGAGGAAGCCTGCGAATGTGGTCGGTAAGCCAGCAAAGAATCGTCGCTGGCACACGTTCTCGCCAAAGCTGCGGGGTAACGAACAGAAACGCGATTGAGGCTTTGTGAGTGATTGGGGTGAGCGGCCCGAGGACTGCAAAACCCGTTTCCGACAACCTCCTGAGTAGATCGCGTACTCGCGCAGTGAAAGTTCACGAGTCCTCCCAACAGGGAGGCATCCCTTATTCGGGGAGAGCTGCAAGCGTACCCGTGAGTAAGCAACTATGGCTGAAAGGCGGGGCGACCGGGGTGACCCGGTTTGTGCGAGCAGAAG
>JAGQQG010000328.1 GCA_020426325.1 Planctomycetaceae bacterium
AGGAAAGCAACAGCAACTCCCTGAGTAGCGGCGAGCGAAACGGGAAGAGCCCGCTGATCACGAAAGCCAGAAGAATCCGATGGAATGCGGAACCACAGAGGGTGACAGTCCCGTACACGAAAATAAACACACATCGTAGGAGCACCTGAGTAGGTCCAGTCACGTGAAACCTGGATTGAATCTACGGGGACCATCCCGTAAGGCTAAATACTCTCTGACGACCGATAGCAAACTCAGTAGGGCGACTGAAAGATGGGAAGAACCCCTGCTAGGGGAGGATAGTGAACCTGAAACCATGTGCCTACAAGCGGTCGGAGCCCGATTCTAACGGGTGACGGCGTGCCTTTTGCATAATGATCCGGCGAGTTACTGTTTGCGGCCCGGTTAAGGTCTTACGGACCGAAGCCCAAGGGAAACCGAGTCTGAATAGGGCGTTTTGTCGCAAGTAGTAGACGCGAAACTGCGTGATCTACCCATGAGCAGGTTGAAGCGCGGGTTATACTGCGTGGAGGACCGAACCCACTTGGGTTGAAAACCGAGGGGATGACTTGTGGGGAGGAGTGAAAGTCTAATCAAACGCAGAGATAGCTCGTTCTCTCCGAAATAGCTTTAG
>JAGQQG010000329.1 GCA_020426325.1 Planctomycetaceae bacterium
TCGCTGGTCAAGGATGGTGCTCCCCGAGACGCCGTACGCCGATTGAGTGGCCTGAAGAGAAGCGGTGTTTGAGCCCATGACCACGACCGATGCCAGAGGACACTTCGGGAGATTCGGCGGGCAGTTCATGCCCGAAGCGCTGATGGCTGCATTGCTGGAGCTGGACCAGGCTCGTCGAGAGGCGATGGCGGATCCAGGCTTCGTCGCCGAGTTCGAGAGCATCTGCGCCGATTATGCGGGCACGCCCAGCAGGTTGTACGAGGCTGCCAGGCTCTCCGAGGTGTTGGGTGCCAGGATCCTGCTCAAGCGTGAGGACCTCAATCACACCGGAGCTCACAAGATCCGCAATGTGCTGGGCCAAGCACTCCTGACCAAGCGGATGGGCAAGACCCGGGTCATAGCCGAGACCGGAGCTGGTCAGCACGGCGTGGCCAGCGCGACTGCAGCGGCGTACTTCGACTTGGACTGTCAGGTCTACATGGGTGAGATCGACACTCAAAGACAGGCCCTCAATGTCGCCCGGATGCAGTTGCTCGGCGCTGAGGTGATCGCCGTGCAATCTGGCAGTCGCACCTTGAAAGATGCGATCAACGAAGCCTTGCGCGACT
>JAGQQG010000032.1 GCA_020426325.1 Planctomycetaceae bacterium
AGCCTCCTTTCACTCCGACCAAGATGCAACTCTCAGACCATTCCGTCCACTAACCCAAAGGTTCTGAAACCAGCTCGAAGCACTATCGTTTTTTCAACGGCTTTTTGAGGGTCGCCTCCTCAACGACTGGATCACATCGCTAATCCCTGCTCGAACTATAGGATATCCGACGCGACTTGTCGTGAAGTTCGTAAGAGCGAATAGATTGCTGCCGTGGCTCATCGACACCTTTGAACTTCCACCTCCCGCCTGGGTTATCAGGCACCCGTGTGCCACAATCGCATCACAACTTCGAGAAGGCTCCTGGACAGGGGCGGGGGACTATTCGGAATCCGAATATATCCAAAAATATCCCGAGCATGAAAAGATCGTCAAACAGGCTTCAACTTTGGAAGAAAAGCTTGCCTGTCGATGGGCCATTGACCATGTTTTGCCGATATCAGAAGGTGCATCTGGCAAGTGTTGCGTGATTTCTTATGAGAAAATGGTCGCCGAATTCGACGAAGTTCTCACTCGGCTTGCTGCTGATTGGAGCGTCGATGCAACCTCTGTCGATCTGGTGAAGTTGCGATACTCCGCAAGCGTCACGACATCGAACTCCGGTGTTGCTGGGATTGATGGATGGACGCGTCGTTTGTCGAAGGATCAAATCAGCCAGATCCTTGGAGTGGTCCACGCATTTGGGATCACCTGCTACGACAGTGACCCCTGCCCTGATCGCAAAGCATTTGAAAGCTGGTTATCGAGGACGCAAGTCAGTGGTTCCATCAGCGGTGGCTGTCACACATGAGGGCGTGCATTTGACGACCCATGTTTTAAGCCCAACGGGCGGAATTTCTCAGTGAATCCATGAAACTTCTTCAGCCACTTCCGGATGTCCACTCACCTTTAGTTGTTTCAGAACAGTCGAAGGTGTTATGCCCGTATCCGGTCAAGTTTATCAGGTTTCGCTATCGACATCATGCTGCGCCTTCCGGATACGATCGGATCTGTGATTACATCGATGCGCCGGCAATTCGACCATCCCGAGTATTGCACGTCGCCGGAGAAACGCTCCTTCGTCCAGTGGGGCTATGGCATGCTAAAAGGGGAGGGAAATACGAATACAGCCGCTACGATTTCACAATGGAAATGGCGGTCATCGCGGATCTGTTAAGGTGCCAAGGGGGTCTGTATCACTTTATCTATGCTGAGAAATCGTTTCATCTCTTGGAACGGTATTCTGGACGGCGTGGCCACCGATTTGTCGGGACGGTACATCATCCTGAGGACCATCAATCTTGGATGTTTCAAAGCCATTCTCATTTCAAAGCCTTCGACCATCTTGTCTCGATGGATCGAAGGTCGATCGAGTACTGGGAATCCGTTACCGGCCAACGAAATGTTACTTGGATTCCGCACGGTGTCGACGTCGATTATTTTCGTCCATTGATGTCGCGGTCGGTCGGGCCGTTTCGAGTGGTGTTTGCGGGGCAACACGATCGTGATTTTGAAGCTCTCTCGCAAGTGGTCCGGACCGTCGCCGAACGGACGAGCGACATTCATTTCGTTTTGATCGGAAAGCATCAGCAATTGAAAGAACTGGCCAGTCAAGTACCAAACGCTGTTCAAGTTGAAAATCTTACCGACGAGGAGTATCTGAAAGCATTGCAAGAGGCAGATTTGTTATTGCTCCCCTTACTGAGTAGCACTGTCTGCAATGTTGTGTTGGAGGGGATGGCCTGTGGAACGCCTGTCGTTACAACGGGTGGGGGAATTGAAGATTACCTTGAAGATGAATCCGCCGTTGTCGTTCTCAAGGGAGACGTTGAGGGGATGGTTGATGCGATCCTGGTCCAAGCCGACGTGCGTTCCGGCCACAAGTTGAGTTCCCATTCTGCGCGTCGTCAATCCGAACGGTTTTCTTGGAGCGAAGTCAGTCGTCGACACGTTGAACTGTATGCATCGGCGCTTCAATAGTGGCAGTTTTCCGTTCTCTCTTCATCAAACTCTGGCTCCAAATGTCGGCACGGGCAATTGTCTTGCTCTTGTGCTCATTGTTGCATGTGGTGATCGGAAGATTTCTTGAGTGGCAGTGGCTCTAGTGGCAATTCCTTTCAACAAACCGTTCATCGCAGGCAAGGAGCTGTATTACATCGCAGAGGCGGTGACTTTCGGGAACATCGCAGGGGACGGACACTTCACGAAGAGTTGTTCACGATTCTTTGAAGAGCGGTTTCGGATTCCGAAGGTGTTGATGACGCCCTCTTGCACGGCTGCTTTGGAGATGGCTGCGCTGTTGTGTGATTTTGAGCCGGGGGATGAAGTCATTGTGCCCTCCTACACGTTCGTCTCGACGGTGAGTGCGTTCGTGCGAGAAGGGGCGAAGCCGGTGTTTGTCGACATTCGTCCCGATACGCTGAATATCGACGAGTCTCAGATCGAGCAGGCCATCACCGAGAAGACGCGGGCGATCGTTCCTGTGCATTACGCAGGGGTCGGTTGTGAGATGGACCGGATCATGGAGATTGCGGAGCGACACAACCTGCTCGTCATTGAGGACGCTGCACAGGGGGTCAACGCCTCCTACAAGGGACGAGCGCTCGGCTCGATCGGTCATCTGGGGAGCTTCAGCTTCCACGAAACCAAGAACTACATCTGCGGTGAGGGCGGGGCACTGTGCATCAATGATGAGCGGTTCATTGAGCGTGCTGAGATTCTGAGAGACAAAGGGACCAATCGCCAACGGTTCTTCCGAGGCGAAGTCGACAAATACACCTGGGTCGACGTGGGGTCTTCGTACGTGCCGAGTGAGATCTGTTCCGCGTTCCTGTATGGTCAGCTCGAATTGCTGGACACAATCGCAGAAAGACGCAGGCAGATCTACGCCTCCTATCGCGACCAGCTTGCACCGCTCGCGGATGCGGGACTGCTCAAGTTGCCACATATCCCTGAGGAATGTCGGTGCAACTACCACATGTTCTACATCCTGCTGCCCACGCGGGAGGTCCGTGACTGCTTGATGGACGGTCTGCGTGCGGAAGGGATCACGGCGGTGTTTCATTACATCCCGCTGCATAGTTCGCCCATGGGAGTTCGGTTGGAGACGCACCGGACGCAGCTCCCACAGACTGACGATCTCAGCGGTCGACTCTTGAGGCTTCCGCTGTTTTACAGCATTCAAGATCAGGAGATCGAGCATGTCGTTCACACAATCGGTGATCTGTTGAACGCTGAGCCTGTTGTCGATGAGATGCCGTCACTCCTTGCCCATGACAATGCCTGAGTCACGATGGGCGACATGAATGACCTGTTCATCGATTGGTGAACGAAGGCTCACGAGTACTCGGAGAGGACATTGAAGGAACGACCGCGAACATGACGGGGAAACGGGCATTCATCACCGGCATTACTGGTCAGGATGGCTACTATCTGACTCGGCTGTTGCTGGAGCAGGGTTACGATGTTCATGGTCTCGTACGTCGGACCAGCAGCATGCCCCGCCGCCGCATCGATCAGTTGAGGGAGGAGATGCCGGACTATGCGGAACGGATCACCCTGTATTACGGTGATGTAACCGATGCGTCCGGCGTGATTCGCATCGTCATGGAGCAGGAACCTGACGAGGTTTACAATCTGGCAGCACAAAGCCATGTGCGGGTTTCGTTTGACAATCCTGCGTACACACAAGCGGTCAACGCAGATGGCTGCCTGCATCTTCTCGAAGCCGTTCGACTTTTGAATCAGCGCAAGCCGGTGAAGTTCTATCAAGCGTCAACGAGTGAGATGTACGGTGGTATTCCGGGAACGGCTCCTCAGTCGGAGACGACGCCGTTCCATCCTCGCAGTCCGTATGCTTCGGCCAAGGTGGCCGCCTTTCACCATACAGTGAATTATCGCGAAGCTTACGGGATCTTCGCCTGCAACGGGATTCTGTTTAATCATGAGTCTCCGCTGCGGGGTGAGAATTTTGTGACCCGCAAGATCACATTGGCCGCAGCTCGCATTCGGGCGGGACTGCAATCGCAACTCGCTCTCGGCAATCTCGACGTGATGCGAGATTGGGGGTATGCCGGGGATTACGTCGAAGCCATGTGGCTGATGATGCAACAGGACGAATCGGACGATTTCGTCATCGCCTCCGGGGAGACGCATTCGATCAGGGAGTTGCTCGATCTGGCCTTTGGTGCGGTGAATCTTGATTGGCAGGATTACGTCGTCATCGACAAACGATACCTCCGTCCAACAGAAGTTGAGTTTCTCCGGGGAGACGCCTCAAAGGCTCGTCGCGTCCTCGGGTGGCAGCCGAAAACATCGTTCGAGGAGTTGGTGCAGATGATGGTCGACAGCGATTGCCAACTGGCGGCCGACGAGAGACGGAGGGAGTGCTCCTGATCTCTCTTGCCAAACCGACTGTTTCGCAGACTGTTCAGTTACCGCGTTTGTCCAGACCCGCTGGCCGAATGCGGGTCGTGCATTGCATTCCGTCATTGGCGCTCGGGGGAGCACAGCGGGTCATGATTGAGCTGATCCGCCAGCAGCAGTTGCGAGGCATTGAGACTCGGGTCCTTGTCCTTCGAGGGGCCGACTCAGCGGAAGACTGGCCGTCGTTGCCTGTCGAGCCGACGTTTCTCGGCCACAGTGAATTCTCTCGTGATGTGATCGGGCGTTATCAAGCCATTCACGCAATGCGAGAATACGTTCATCGCGAACGGATTGACCTCGTCCACTCGCACCTTTGGGGTGCTGCGACACTGGCGGCTGCGGCGTGTGGGGGTGATCAAATCCCGCATGTGGTTCATATTCACGATACGAACCCATGGCTGTACAGTAGCCGTCTGCGCGATGTGTTGCGACGAATGATCACTCGACACAACCTGAGGAATGTGACCCGGTACATCGCAGTCTCACAGGATGCGTGGTCATACAATCGCGGTCCACTCAACCTTGCGAATCGGCCCGTTCAGATCGTGCCCAACGGAGTCAATACGGACGAGTTCTTTCCAAAGCGGGATCGTGTCAGTCGGATGGGCGAACATGGCGTCTTCCGGATTGGCATGGTCGGCCGCTTCACTCCCGAAAAGCGACAGGCCAATCTGATCCGTGCGTTTGCACAGTTGAGAAACAGCGGTGCGCCGGTCGAGTTGCACCTGGCCGGCACCGGAACTCGGATGGACGAATGTCGGAAGTTGGCACAGACATTGGACATTGATGATGTGGTGCACTTTGCCGGGATGATCAATGATGTCCCCGGCTTTTTGCAGAAGCTGGATGCTTTTGCACTACCGTCCGACTGTGAGGGGATGCCGCTTTCGGTGTTGGAGGCGATGGCGGTCGGGCTACCCGTTGTGGCGACAGCTGTGGGGGGGACGCCGGAATTGATTGTGAACGAATCGACCGGGCTTCTGATACCGCCGAGCGATGTCGATGGACTCGCATCTGCCATGCGAAGGTTGGTTTTCGATGCCCCCTTGCGTGACAGACTCGCATCGTCCGGCTTAGCGCTCGTGCGAGAGCGATATTCGTGGTCGATTGCTGCCGAAAAGATTGTCGATCTGTATTCTCAAATGGTGAGCCAGCGTCAGCGATGACACCCGTCTCCATCGTAATCTCGACTCGCAATCGCCGAGAGGATGTGATCCGGGCTGTCGAGTCCTGCTTGGCGCAGGAGTACACTTCGTTTGAAGTCCTTGTCTACGACGATGCGTCATCAGATGGGACGGCTGATGCGATCAGCGAACATTTTCCAGAGGTGAAACTGCACAGAAGTTCCGAACATGCAGGGTATCTCGTGTGGCGAAATCACGGATTTCGAGATGCGATTGGGGAATATGTCGTCTCGATCGATGACGATTCCTACTTCACCGATCGTGGAACGCTCGCCCAGTTGGTTGAACTCTTTCAACGATTTCCACACGCTGCTGCGATCGCGTTACCCTATCTGGAACCGATGAGCGGCCGAAGGTCTGGCAGAATCTCTGCTGCTTCGGTTGGGACACAGCTCCGGCACTACATTGGTTGTGCACATGCTGTGCGCCGCAAACTTGTTCTGGAGATTGGGGGCTACCCTGAAGAACTGATTCATCAAGGTGAGGAGCGCGACCTCTGCCTGCGGATGCTCGAGCGTGGCTGGCAGGTGATCTGTGGTGACACCCCTCCTCTCGTGCATCTGTACAGCCAAGTGAGGGACAGAGAACGACTTGGTTACTACGGATATCGTAACACTCTGTTGTTTAATTCGATCCATGTCCCTCATCCGTACCTGGTTCCCAGAATGCTGGCCGACTCGTTTCTGTTGATGTCGCACGGGGCGAGATGTCTTTCCTTCGATCGCATCATCAAGCGGATTTCTGCGGGCTGGTGGGCAGCTTTTGTTTTTCGAGCGGAACGTCATCCAGTCTCGCGAAGGACCTATCGAACCTATCGAGCGTTACCGAGTCACGGTCCTGTGTATGTTTCGAGAGAGCAGCTTCCTGTCGCACTCAAGCGGTCTCCTTACTCGACCCAACGGCGCGCAGCGTGATGTGCACCCCAAAGACGAGAACCGATTTCAAAACCAGCTGGCCCCTGGAGTCTGGATGCCCGTTGTGAGGGTGCTGCATGTCATCAGTGGCTTGTTCTACGGTGGTGGTCAGCGGGTCGTGCTGGATCTTCTCAATACGATTCCTGAGGTTTCGCAGGTCAGCGTCGGTCTGTGCACGCTTGGAGAACCTGAGAATCCTGAATTGAAAGCAGAGAAGACTCATTCCATCCACTATCAGGGATCCTACAATGACCCGCGAGTCCTGCTTCAGACAGCCCGCGAGTTAAGCAGGCATCTCAAGAGTGAAGACTGGGAGATCCTGCACACGCATGGTCTGGACGCTGATTTGATCGGAGCAATCGCTGCTGTTCGATCGTCCGTTCAACACATCTGTCACTTGCACATCACTCCGCCGGTGGGCAAGCGTGAATCGTGGAAAGCCAGAGTCAGGCGAATCCTTCTGCGGAAGCTGACCATGCGGAACCATGCGTGTTATATCGCTGTATCCGATGCAGTCCGTGAGTCCATGAGCGCATATTACGGGTTGCCTTTGGATCGTGTCGTCACCGTCCGTAACGGGATCAACCTCGAACGGTATCTGACTGACTCAACCACTCGACCGAGGATGTCCCGTAAGCTCGTCATTTCAGCAGCCGGTCGACTGGTTCCCATGAAGGGGTATGAGCATCTGATTGATGCTGCGGCGATTCTGTCCTCACAACAGGTAGAGTATGAGATCCGAATTGCCGGGACCGGATCGCTATTGACGTCGCTCGAAGAGAAAGCCAAACATCTTGGCGTGTCCGACCGGGTCACCTTCTACGGGCATGTTTCTGAGATGGGAAGCTTTTACGAGCAGGCGGATGTGTTCGTGTTCCCTTCGGTGTCGACGGAAGGGTTGCCGCTGTCTGTGCTGGAAGCGATGGCCGCCGGATTGCCGGTGGTTGCCACTGATGTCGGTGGCACACGCGAAGCTCTGCGAAACGGCGTGGATGGGTTCCTGATTTCCCCTGGCAATGCTGAGGAACTCGCAACTTCGATTGTGCGACTGTACGAATCAGATGACTTGCGGCTTCAAATGGGCACCTCGGGACGAGACCGGATTCAAAATGAATTTTCGCGGGAACGCATGGCGGAGGACGTCGTCTCCGTTTATCAGCGAATGACCGCAGGAGAGTCAGTTGCAGCGGTTGGGTAGTCGTGCATGTTGAACGTTTGTGTTTATTTTTCTCCCTGGAGCAGGACAATCTCTCCAACAGGAGTTGGACGTCATGCGATCGAAATGACCAGACATCTCGACCAGCGAGACGATGTGAATGCTTCGGTCTTTACACCATCCAATCAGGAGATGTCGGAGGAAAGCTTTCCCAAGGAATTGTCGACGCTCTCGATGTATCGGATTCCCATGTCCGACAACCTCTCTAGACTCTTTTTTATTGGCGCTCGTTGGCAGGGGATTGATCGTTGGGCGAAGGGAACGAACTGGGTGTACTGCCCCAAGGAACAACCAGTTGCCACATCAAAAGCTCACCTTGCAGTGAACGTGCACGACATTCTGACTTTTGAAACGGGGATCAACGGACTGAATGGGTCTGGATCGTCACGTGTTCGTCTGAGGTGGGCTCACGCCATGAAGCACATCGGCCGTGCAGAATTAGTGACGACTGTCTCGGAATTCACCAAGAATCGGCTTGTCGATCTTTTCAAGATCGATCCTGGTCGAATTGTGGTTACTGGGAATGGGGTTTCGGATGTCTTCTTTCGATCGAGGAAAGATTCCGACGAGGAAGTCTTGAAGCATTTCGGAGTCGAATCGGGTAGTTATTTCCTTTCCGTCGGAAGTCTGACGCGTCGTAAGGGGGGGGATTTGTTACTCACGGCTGCAGAACGTCTTAAAAACGCCGGATACCAGACCCCGGTCCTTGTGACCGGGCGAAGGCACGATGCGGACCTTTTCGCAGACTATCAGACGGCAGGGGAACGAGATCCAAGCCAACTGGTCCGCCTGGTTGGTTATGTTCAGGATGAAGACCAGGCCGCCCTGTTGACACATGCAAAAGCATTGGTCTTTCCGAGCAGATACGAAGGGTTCGGCATTCCGGCTCTTGAGGCGATGGCTGCGGGAACAGTTGTGATCGGTGCGAAAGCCGCCGCACTTCCTGAGGTGATCGGAGCTGCGGGGCGGTTCATTGATCCTGATAATGTCGATCAGTTAACCGACGAGATGATCTCGATATTGGAAGATCAGATTGACCGCCAATCACTGATTGAGCAGGGAAATCGTCGTGCTGAGGAATTTCGTTGGGGTCAGTGTGTGGATCGACTCGTCAAAGCCATGATTGATCGCTCATGAATACGAGTCGAGTTGCGTGACTTCGGGCAACCTTTTTGACATGTTGAGACTAGGAAATATTCGTCGCTTGAGGATCTCAAGGAACGGCTTCCAATCCGTCTAATCTGTCGACAACCGATTCTTTGTTCTCCTTGAATGAAATCAACGCTGGACTGGCAACTTGTGAGAGCACCTGAAACCATTGCTGAACACGTGTCTAACTCGGATGTGATCTCCCAACATGGTTGAATCGCTGATCATATTGACCGGGATTGTCATTGCGGGCTTCAGTCTCGGTGGGCTGAAACGGAGCAGAGACCCTCTGTTTCCTCTGGTGATCATGGGGCCGATGCTGCTCTATGTTTATGTCTACCAGCCGTTAGTTTCTGTCACCGCGCCGACGCGAGTACAGATCTTTCCCAGTCTTGAACCGCTGGTCATGGTGCATGTGGTCAACCTGTTGGCCGTCAGTGCCTTCTGCGTGGGGTGTATCTGGCATCGACGTCCGCGTGGTGTTGATCACAGGTTTGATGTACTACGTCAGGAACTGGGACCTCGCATCCGGAACCGTATTTTCTCTCTGGGGATCATCTTGGGGTTATTAGCCTGTGGATCATTTGCGTTCATGGTGCAGTACTCCGGTGGATGGACGAAAGTTTTCTCGGTTGCAAAGCCATTCGTTCGCGGCCCCAGCGGTTACATCGGTGAAATGCCCATGCTTTCCTATCCAGCAGTGTTCCTGCTGGCGATTTCATTCCAGGGGCGTCGGCTGACTCCGGTTCGCATTCTGACGATGATCCTCGTGCTGATGCCGCACGTCATCATGGCAACGATTGGAGGGCGGCGAGGACCAACATTTCTTGTCACCTGTTCACTTGTCGGGGCGTGGTGCATCATCCGTCAGAGACCACCCAAAGTGCGTTCGATTCTGGTCGGTCTGGGTGCCGTGGGTTGCCTGATGCTCTTGTTACAGAGTAACCGTAACAATCTTTTCAAATTCTGGGATCGCTCTGATCTCGACCTGACCGGGATTGAGCAACTCTGGAGTCCACCGCAATTGACGTATGGTGACGAATATGTCGTAGCAACTGCCACCATTATCACAAGTTCCGAACTTGCTCATCATTACTGGGGAGTTCGTTATTTTGCACAATTTGTAGTGAGGCCTTTCCCGCGTTTTCTCTGGCCGTCCAAGTACGAGGATCTGGGTGTCGGCTGGATGGCGACCGATCCAGGAAAGTCCGGTATTTCCACCAGTGAATGGCTGGATGTCGTTGGCTTTGAGCCTGCAGGTGGTTCCGCAGGCGGATTAGTGATGGACCTCTTTCTGGAATTCTCTTGGGGAGCCATCCCGGTTTGCTTTTTGTTGGGACTCATGTTTTCGTCGATCTGGAAGCGTTGGGTCTCTCGCGGGGGGATCTGGACGCTGATCTATGTGGAGATGATGATTCTGTCGGTGTACCTCATCACGCAAAGTGTCGGAGCCTGGCTGTATCGGACCATGCTGCTGGTAGGGATGACCTGGATCTTTTGGCGGACCAACATGCCTCGTCAGAGACAGGTCCGACAAATGCCCCGTGCCCGAAGCATGAAACCCCCTGGTTATGGCGTTCCATTGGCGAAGCATCCCATTCGCTAATCGCTGTTCTTCAACGAACCGAGGAAATTTGTTCCTCGGCAAAGTCTGTCAGAGATGCGAACGATTGAGATCAGAGAATCTGTATCCAACCCGACAGCAAGCAATTTGGGAAGAGAGACGACGAACACTGTACGCGTCTGGTTGTTGACGAATGCTCCCAGTCCGTATCAGGCGGAGCTGTTGACTGCGATTTCCGAGCTTAAAAACATCGAGTTAGATGTCCGTTTCATGGTCGCGGGAAGTCCGGCTGGTCGTGCTGCATCAAGCCGGTTTCCCTTCAAGGTGATGCGAAGTCTCACGCCCGGCTTTCTCCGCGAGGAGTTGCTGATCCATCCCCGGGCAATCTGGGAGTGCGCCTTCACCCGGCACGACTGCTATGTCCTTTCCGGGATGTACACCAGCCTGACATTTCTGTTGTGTGTCTGTGTCCTCTCTTTGCGGAGGGTTCCGTGGCTGGTCTGGTTTGAGCGACCACATCCAAAGTCTCTTGAGGATAGTAACTGGTCGCCGCGTTTGATCATGTCAGGCCCGGCTCGTCGAATCAGAGCAGCTGTTCATCAGTGGATTCTGAAGTCAGCGAACCGCGTGATCTGTATCGGAACATCCGCCAAAGAAGCCTATGAAGAGTTCGGCCTCGCCGAGGACAAACTGGACGTACTTCCCTACTGTTGTGATGTCGAGCGTTATGACCATGTCAATCCGTCAACCGTTGAAGTTGTTCGACAACGTCATCAGCTGGCGGGCAGGACGGTCTTTCTCTTCTCGGGGCAGATGATCGAGCGGAAAGGTGTCGATACTGCCTTGCGCGCCTTCGAGCAGGTTGCCCGACAGCATCAGGATGTATCTTTCATTCTGTTGGGTGACGGTCCATTGCGGTCGTCATTAATGTCGCAAGTGTCTGAAGACCACCGATCACAGATTCATTTTCCTGGTCACATCGCGCAGGAGGAGTTGCCGGCCTATTTCGCAGCCGCAGACGTGTTCGTCTTTCCGTCCAGACATGATGGCTGGGGAGTTGTGATTAACGAGGCCTGTGCTGCACGGCTTCCAGTGATTACCACGCGTCAAACAGGAGCAGCACGAGATCTGGTTGAAGAGGGACGTAGCGGATTCGTTCTCGAACGCGACGATGTCGACGGGTTTGCCAGGTCCATGAAGTACTTCGTCACCCACCCGGAGGATCGGGAATCCTTCGGAGCGAGGTCACGTGAGTTGGTCAATGCCTACTCTCCAGAGAAGGGGGCTGAACGATTCCAACAGGCGGTGGCAAGAGCAGTTCAATGATGAGCCCGACAACTACCTCTCCGCCGAGCAAATCGTCGGCCTCAGCTACGAGTCTGGAGGCAATGAAGATTGCGTTTGTGGTGGGGGGACTGTATTCGCTGGCCAACGGTGTTGCCTGGATCATGCGCGATCTGGCAGCCGCCCTCGGGCGTGCAGGGTCACCCGTCGATGTGTACGCAGCCGAATGTTACGGCCGGGGAAAAGCGCCTATTGGGCACATCTTCGATCAGCCGACACAGTGGATTGCCCGAAAAGGTCTCTGGCTGGGGGGACTTTCCTGGGCTCCCACACTCAAGCCGGTCATCCGACAAGCCGTTGCCGAGCATGACATCATCCATAACCATAGCGTCTGGATGTTGCCCAATTCCTACAGCTCTCGGTCGGCGAAACGATTCGGGAAACCGGTCGTGATTACAGCTCACGGCATTTTGGAGCCGTGGGCCCTTGCTCACTCCCGTTGGAAAAAACAACTCGTCGGTGCGATGTTTCAGCAACGTGAGCTGTTGGAGGCCGATTGTCTGCAAACAAACAGCTTGTCGGAAGTGGAAGGGATCCGTCAGTACGGAATCAAGTCACCCGTAGCGATCATTCCCAACGGTGTCGATCTGGAAGTTCTCGATCAACCTGCTGACAGGTCGCTCCTGGAGGCACAATATCCCGAGCTGAAGGGAAAACGACTCATCCTGTTTATGGCACGTCTCCATGTGAAGAAAGGGCTTGAACACCTGCTGACCGCGTGGGGGCAACTCGCACCCCGACACCCGGACTGGCACCTCGTGATCGGAGGTCCTGACAATGGATATGAACATCAAGCGAGAGCCATCACTGAGGCACAGTCGCTGCAACGACGAGTAACGTTTACGGGTAATCTCCAAAATGAGATGAGCCGTTCGGCCCGTCAGTCCGCGGAGATTTTTGCCCAACCATCATTCTCCGAGGGATTCAGCATGTCCATCCTCGAATCGATGGCAGCCGGATGTCCGGTGTTAATCACACCCGGCTGTAACTTTCCTCAGGTGAAACAGGAACGAGCAGGTGTCATCGTCGATCCGAACACGCAGGCCACAACGGCGGGACTCGAACAACTGCTGAATATGTCTGATTCCGAACGAGCCGAAATGGGGGCCAGAGGACGTCATCTCATCGAAACTCACTACACTTGGGATATTGTCGCCGAGCAGACGCTCGAGCTTTACCGCTGGCTGTTGGGAAACAGTCCTCGCCCGGATTTCATCATTGACGGGTGATGAAACACGCCCCTGCCTGTTGAAACGAATTGTCGATTCTGCGTTGTCATGAATGAATCCTCGCCGATGTCCCATTCTCCCGTAAGCGTCATTATCCTGACGTACAACGAGGAGACGACCATCGAGGAGTGTCTGTCGTTTCTCGATTGGGCAGACGATGTGATCCTAGTTGATTCGTTCAGCACGGACAGAACAGTTGAGGTGGCACTCGCCGCGCGATCGGACTTGCGAGTGTTTCAGCACTCGTTCGAGGATTTCGGAGCGCAAAGGAATTATGCGTTGGACGAGACATCCCCGGCGCATGAGTGGGTCCTGTTCCTCGACGCTGATGAGCACTGCAATTCCGATTGCCAACGGGGGATTCAGGAAGCTGTCAAAAATCCGAGGGAATACGTCGGCTTCTTTCTGACGTGTCGGAACATGTTTCTTGGTCGATGGATCAAACGCTGCACACTCTACCCGTCCTGGCAGTTGCGGTTGCTCAAGCGAGGGGAGGTTCGCTATCGGAAGGAAGGGCATGGACAGCGTGAAGTGACCGATGGTCCGTTGGGATATATTGAGGAACCGTACGATCACTACGGTTTCATCAATGGTCTCGAACACTGGATCGCCAGACATAACAAATACTCAACGAATGAAGTCGAACTGATTCAACATCTGAGAACCCAGCCACTGGCGCTGGGCGATCTCATGCGAAGGGATCCGATCCTCAGACGCCGGTGCCTCAAGCGTCTGGCAGCACGATTCGGGTTTCGGCCGCTCACAAGATTTGTCTATCTGTACTTTCTCCGTTTTGGCTTTCTGGACGGCTGGGCCGGCTTCCAATTCTGTCTGTTACGGGTAGCACATGAGATACACATCACTGCGAAACTTGCTGAGGCTGAATACAAATCATCCCACACAGCTCAAGCTGTGATATCGAGAACAACGGAGAACCAGGAGACAGGTTCGGGGGCCCACCTCGTACACGCAGTCTCTTCACAGAGTTAGTTTTTTGGAGTGTGAAGAAGGATCGAATTCATGAAGAATCAATTGAAATGGCTGTTGTTCCCTGGTCTCAATCTGCATGCACGATTGAGAAATCAAGTCATGCCGACGTTCATGGGACAGCCGTCGAATGGTGAGAAGCGAATGTTGCTCGACGCGGGTTGCGGCAATGGGATGCTTTCCTATCAGGCGTATCTCAAGGGCAACCGGGTGATCGGAGTTTCGATCAAAAGCGAGGTTGATCGGAACAAGAAACTGTTCAATGAATACCTCAGAATTCCCGAAGACAAGCTGACGTTTCGTGCCCATAACCTTTATGACATCGAGTCCCTCGGCGAACAGTTCGACGAGATCGTCTGTTGCGAGGTGATGGAGCACATTAAAGGTGACGAACAGGTCTGCAGGAGTTTCTTCAACATCTTGAAACCTGGGGGCGTGCTGCATCTTTGCTGTCCGAATGCCGAGCACCCGGATCATGTCAACTATCCACTCGATCCTGATGAAACGGGCGGTCATGTTCGGACCGGCTACACCTACGAGACATACAAGGCCCTATTGGAACCAATCGGCTTCGAGTTGTCAGAGCCGGTTGGATTAGGCGGCCCCATCAGGCAGACCTGCAACAAGCCAATCACTCGCATGCACGGAGTCGGGGGGGTGCCGTTGGCGTTGGCGACCTTTGCGGTACTCGCACCCTGGTCGATCTTCGACACGCATCATCCCAAGGTTCCGTACAGTCTCTACGTCCGTGCGACCAAACCCTCGACGTCAAATTAAACAGAACGGAGCGTTTCGTTAACACCACGAGTCACATCGAAATGTCTGCTCCGTCCGCAGCATCGGTCAGGGCTGACGTTACGGAACCGCGTGTGCTGGTTACCCAACTGGGAGCGAGACGTCACTATTTGGTACCGGCGACCTTCGAATCGCACGGGATGCTTGATCGATTCATGACCGACCTGTATTTGCAGGCAGGCCCCCTTTCAACCGCAGTGACCGGGCTTTCGCGACTGATTCCGGTTGCTCCGCTTCGGCGGCTGGCTGGTCGACGAGACCAAGGTTTGCCTGCAGAACGCGTCACCAGTTTTCCCTGGATGGGACTTCAATACAGGTTGAAAGCCCGGTTGGCCTCGCGACGTGGCGAACTGACAGGAGCATGGTTGTGGGCGGGTCGTGAATTCTCCCAGCGAGTTGTCTCACAAGGTTGGGGAGACGCCAACTCGATCTACGCATACAGCTCAGCTGCGCTGGAAATGTTTCAGGCGGCGCAGAGTGTCGGCAAGTTGTGCATTCTCGATCATGCCACTGCACCGAAGAGATTTGAGGATGCACTGACCTCTCGACAAGCGGAACGCTATGCCGGCTGGTCATCATCGCCACCAACAGAGGACCGCTGGGTGAACGAGTTCGCAGACCGGCAGAATCAGGAAGCCGAACTCGCTGATGTGATTATCTGCGGATCAACATTTGTGAAGAACGCTGTCGAGGCTGAAAGCGGACAGGGACACAAGTGTGTCGTCGTGCCCCTTGGACTTCGCTCTCTTCCCCAGAACGTTGCTCCTAAGGTCGTTAATCAACACCGGCCGCTGCGGATTCTCTTTGTCGGAGATGAAGCCATTCGCAAAGGAATCGGCGATCTGTGTACAGCCGTCAGTCAATTCGGACGAAATCGCTGTGAAACGCGGGTGGCGGGCAATATCGATCTCAGCGATGCTGGTCGAACCCAGGCAAGTCAAACGGTCACGCTTCTGGGACCTGTTCCCCGGGCAGAGATGCGAAGCCAGTACGAGTGGGCCGATGTCTGTCTTCTGCCCTCCGTGAGTGACACATTCGGATTGGTGATTCTGGAAGCCATGTCCCTCGGCGTGCCCGTCATCACGACTCCCAACACGGGAGGCGCCGACGTGATAGACGAAGGAGAAAACGGTTACATTGTCCCGGTCATGTCTCCTGAGACAATCGCAGAGCGATTGGAAACGTTCGATCAAGACCGGAGTCTGTTGTCACAGTTTTCCGAGCGATGCCTGCTCAAGAGCAAGGATTTCGGAATTGAACATTACGGGGCCAACCTTGTGACGGCCGTCCGCGACGCTTACACCCAGAAGATGAATTGATCCATGCGGATCCTGTTCCTGACTCACTACTATCCTCCCGAGGTCAATGCTCCTGCATCGCGGACGTCGGAGCATTGTATGCGCTGGGCGGCGGCCGGGCATGATGTGACCGTCGTGACGTGTGCTCCGAACTGTCCGGATGGAGTTGTGTTCGACGGCTATCGAAACCGGCTGCGACGGCAGGTCGAGATGGTCGACGGTGTCCGGGTCATGCGCGTGTGGACCTATGTCGCCCCGAATTCAGGAACGATCCGGCGGATTGCCAACTATGTGTCTTACATGCTCAGTGCCATCTGGACGTGCCTGTGGTTGTCGCGACCGGATGTTGTGATCGCGACGTCACCCCAGTTCTTCTGTGGCTGGGCCGGTGTGTGGGTGAGCCGACTCAAACGTGTTCCCTTCGTGCTGGAAATCCGTGACATCTGGCCGGAGTCCATCCAAGTGGTCGGAGCCATGCAGGGGGGACCGGTCGTCCGCTACCTGGAGTGGCTCGAACGCCGGATGTATCTCGCTGCCGATCATATCGTGACGGTTGGTGCAGGGTACAAAGATCGCATCGCCGAGAAGGTTCCGGTATCGGACCATGTGTCGGTCATCATGAATGGCGTCGACCTGGAGAAGTTCTCTCCAGATCAGGTCGAGGGTGTCGATGCGTTTCGTCGCGAGTGGAATCTGGAAGATCGATTTGTCTGTTCCTACATCGGCACCATCGGGATGGCACATGGATTGGAGGTCGTTATCGAAGCGGCAGAGCGACTGCGAGACGAAGGACGAAACGATGTATCTTTCCTGCTTGTGGGTGACGGAGCCCGCAAAAATGAGCTGGAGGCGACTGTACGCGATCGGGGGTTGAGCGAATGGGTCGTGTTCACTGGCCGTCAGCCACGCGAGATGATGCCGACCGTTCTCGCAGCTTCCGATGCGTGTCTGGTCCATCTGCGGGCGACCGAACTCTTTGGCACGGTCATCCCGTCCAAAATCTTCGAGACGATGGCCATGGCAAGGCCCATCATCATGGGCGTGCGGGGAGAAGCCCTCGAGATCGTCAAGCGGGCAAATGCCGGCATCGAGATGCAGCCGGAATCGGCCGACTCCTTGCTGGACGCGATCAGGCATCTGGCAGATAACAATCATCTCGCTCAGTCGATGGGGCAAGCAGCCCGCGAATATGTCGCCGCACACTTCAGCCGAGACTCGATGGCTCAAGCTTACCTGGAGCTGCTCGCTGATCTGATAGGTGGCCAGTCTCACGCGATATCCAGCAGCAGCTCTCGGGAAGCGTTTCAACGAAACTGCCACTCTCACGAGGGAGCAGTCCTCGCAGAACCGAGTGGGAGGATTCAATGAACTTGAATGCTGTCGAACACAACAACAAATTGGGGGTCAGCGCATACCAGTTTCAACATCAGGGGAGTCGTGGATCGGCCGCAAGGTATCTGGCTCCCGCGATTGAATCTCTTCAGCCGCAACTGCATCAGGGCATGCGGGTACTCGACGTTGGCTGTGGGAACGGGTATTGGGCCGGTCAATACGCCGCACGCGGATGCACAGTTGTCGGGATTGATCCGTCGACTTCGGGCATCGAACAGGCTCGCAAGGCACATCCGAATGTGAGGTTTGAGGAAGACATTGTGACGGTTGATCTGATCGATCGACTGGGAGAACAGCCTTTCGATCTCGTGTTCAGTTCCGAAGTCGTTGAACACCTCTACTCGCCAGCGACCTGGGCTGAGGCCTGTTA
Organism: Planctomycetaceae bacterium; assembly: GCA_020426325.1. GTDB lineage: Bacteria > Planctomycetota > Planctomycetia > Planctomycetales > Planctomycetaceae > JAHBXU01. The sequence continues at coordinate 17,847 of JAGQQG010000032.1, forward strand.
CGCTGCTTGTCAACCGGGTGGCACAGTACTTTGCACGACCCCGTACCATGGTTACCTGAAGAATCTGGCAATAGCCCTGACGGGAAAATTCGACCATCACTGGCAACCACTGCGTGAAGGGGGCCACGTTAAGTTCTTCAGCGAAGCGACCCTGTCACGGTTGCTCAGAGATGCTGGTTTTGTGAATGTGCGAATGAAGGGGGCAGGTCGCTGGCCGTTCTTATGGAGGTCGATGGTCATGCGTGCCGATCGCCCCGGAAACGTGTCGACCACAGAGGTCTGATGACACTTCCACGCTGGTGGTACATTCTTCGATACCACCGCTTCTCCCAGCTTGGCTGGCGAGTGGCCTCTGTCCTGCATCGTCAGGTCTTTCCGTTCCTGTCGCATGGGCGGCACACCGACATTGATCCTGCAGCGCTCGTACGTCGTGAACATACTGGCTTCGCTTCGATTCTCTCACGGCACCTGCGACTCCGCTCTGGACACGGAGTTGATTCGGCCCACCGGTTACTCAGGGGCGAGTTCGAGTTCCTGAACGAACGCCGGGAATTGTCACTTCCCATCGACTGGCAATTGAAGTCAGTAGAGCCGGTCTCACATTTGTGGCGATTCCATCTGCACTACCATGAGTTCCTGCTCGATCTGCTGACGTTCGCGGACGCTGATGAGCAACAAGCAGCGTTGGAACGAATCTGGGAAATCATCGCAGACTGGATCGATGCAAATCCCATCGACCAATCAGGGGCGTTGTCTGATGCATGGCATCCGTTCTGTCTATCGAAGCGCATCGCTGTCTGGTTGCTGATCTGGCAAGAACATGATCCTCCGGCAATGCTACGAGATCGATTCGTTCGCAGTTTGGAGTCACAGATACGCTATCTGGAACGACACCTCGAATGGGACTTGCGGGGCAATCATCTGCTGGAGAACCTGCGTACGCTCGCATTGGCAGGTGCTTACTTTGAGGGACGGACCTCGGATCGTCGGCTCGAAGTAGCAGGTCGTTTCATCAAAGAGCAATTCGTCGAACAGATCCTGCCGACGGATGAACACTTTGAGCGATCGCCCATGTACCACGCGCAGATGCTTAGTGCAGTGCTCGACATGAGAGACGCATTCAAGCATGTCCGACCGGAGCTGGCAGAGACGTGTCAGCTGGAGGCAATTCGCATGGCCAACTTTATGGCCGACATCTTGCACCCGGACGGCCAGATTCCACTTCTGTCGGACTCCGCGCTCGACGAGACGCCGTCGGTCGCGGTCCTGTTGGCAGACGTTCGTGAGGGTGTCTGCGCTCGAAAGACGAATGACCCAGCCAATGTGAGTGAAGCCCGCGATTATTGGACTTGGAAAGACGAAGGTGACTTTGTCCTGCTGGACGCAGGTCCGGTGGGAGCCGATGAACTGCCAGCACATGCCCACTGCGATCTGTTGACGCTGGAAGCTTCGATCGATGGGCGAAGGTTGTTTGTCGACAGCGGAGTCTACGACTACGGCGACGGAGAGATGCGGAAATACTGTCGATCAACCGCCGCTCACAACGTGCTGCAGATCGACCGAATCGAACAGTGCGACATGTGGTCACGATTTCGGCTGGGATATCGTGGTCATCCGTCGCCATTGGAACAGGGACAGACAGGTTCATTTATGTGGTGCCGGGCCACGCACAATGCCTATCGCCGCATTGGTGTTCCTGTTGTTGGTCGCTGGCTGGCCTGTCGACCGGGTCCGGTCTGGTTCTGCGTTGACTGGGCCGAAGGAACAGGTTTGCATGACCTGACGACCAGACTGCATCTTTCGCCGGATGTCTCTGTCACGCTGGAATCACCGCAGCAGGCCAGACTGAACATCGGAGAGCATCTCCTGATTTTGGAGTCGCTCACAACGGCTGAGATGACCATCGAGGATGGATGGTACTGTCCGAATTTCGGGGTCCGTGAGAGGTCGTCCGTTCTGAAATTCACCACTCGAACACAGCTGCCGGGTTTCGTCGGTTGGGTCCTGCGGGATGTCGCCAACAGAGGATCAGCCTCCCTTCAGATTCATCAACCAAAAGCCTGTGATGTCCTCTGGACTGAGGGAGAAGAAGTCACTTCCTTCATTGTGACAGCTGCGCCAGACGGTAAAGTCCGATAATCTTCCGACGCAACAATTCCGAAAACTGCTGACGATCTTGAACGAATCACAGACAAGCCATGTACCGAGTTCATCACGACGGAAGCGAAGGTTCGGGCGGATCCTGCTCGGTCTGTTCGTCGTTGGTGTGGTGATTCATCCGTGGTGGCTGAGGGGGATCGGCGAGTTCCTGGTCGCAGAGCAGCCGAAGTCAGATGCGGAAGTTGTGCTCGTGCTGGGGGGAGATCACCGACTGCAAGAGGCCGCAGAATTGATCAGGGATCAGACGGTCTCTGAAGTGTGGCTGGTTGAACTTGATCCGACCTATGCTGTCCAGGCGGGCATCCTGCCTGCTGATCACATCGTTGCGACCGACCAACTCGTCTCGATGGACGTGCTGCCCTCCCAGATTCGTATCCTGAATGGCCGAGCACGCGAGTACGACGATGCGGCTTATGTCCTTGCGAAAGAATTGTCAGAGTTCCCAGAGCCGAATGTTCTGGTTCTGTACGAACGTCAGGATGGTCGAAACGTCCAACGTGTGTTCTCCGAGTTGTTGAATGAGTCGCAGTTTCGACATCTCTCGTTCCACGGGCTGCCTGACGACGAATACAACGAAACCTCCTGGTGGCGATCACGGACCGGCTGGAAAGAGACTTTTACAGCGATCAGTGATCTCGCATACACGCTGGTCGTGGGAGTCGAGCATCACGAGGATCGGGAAAGTTGGGACCCGGACGCGTACGAGCGTGAGCTGATCTCGCAGTTCGGGGGGGCGCCATGTCACACCGAATGAAGCGGGGTGCCCTGCTGCTGGTCGTGGTCCTGGTCGGCATGGCTGGATTCCTTGCCCGCAACTCAATCTTCCCCCACCTGAGCAGCTGGCTCAATGTGGGGGAGTCTCCCGGTTGTACGGATCACGTAATGATCCTGCCCGGTGATGAGACCTTGCGGCCGCTCGTTGGCGCAGCTTTTGTGAGAGTCGGTCTGGCACGGGATGTGCTCATCTCACAGACCAAAGTGTCCGCAGATGAAGAAGACGGCATTTCGCTGCCCACCAGCGAGATCATTCGCAGTATTGTGAGGCACCGTGGAATTCCTGATGAGAAGATCGTATCCTTACCGGGGGCAAGTCGGACGACGTTTGATGATGCCCGTGCTTTGGCCGCATATTTGGAAAGTCGGCACGAAGACACCGTAACCGTCATCACCAATGCGTTCCATACAAGACGGACACGCTATATTTTCCAGAAGGTTCTGGGGCCGAAAGCAGAACGATTGCGGTTCGTTGCCGCTCCGAATCCCGGATTTGCCGACGATAACTGGTGGCAGCAGCGGTCTGCGACACGGATCGTTCTGTCAGAAAACCTCAAACTTGCGTTCTACTACTTCAGGTATGGAGACCGAAGCTGGTGGGTTGGAATAGTTAGCGTCATCATTGCAATTGGTTTCATCGCATGGAGGCAACGGAAAACCCTGCAATTGATCGGAAAACCTGCGAAGGCGGAAGATCAGAACCGGACAGCAGACCCCTGTGAGTGATTTTCACCGGGATCGGCTGATACCATGAATACAGGGACTTGGAACTCTCCGGGCACCCAATCAGCGATTCTCACTGAGGCTGTTGAGCTCTATGGTGGCGATTGAAAAACACGATGCCTCCCGCGCGATGTTGATGGAGGATCCGAACGATCAGGGAATGGATATCTTCGGATTCCTGATGCGTCGGAAATGGCTGATCATCTTCGGATTGGTCTCCGGAGTGTCGTTTGGTTACATGTACTTTGTACGACAGCCGGAGGTGTTCCAGTCACGAGGACAAATGGTCGTCGTGAAAGAGTTCGCGCAGCGACCAATTGCCGGTGGGCAACAGGTTGACTACACGGTCCCGCGTCAGAATCAGCTGGCGACCGATACCTATCTGATCCGCAGCCCCGCGATTGTTGGACCAGCCGTCGAAGAAAATAACCTGGCCGAACTGGCAACTCTCTTCGGCTCTTCAAATCCGGTCGACACGATCATCAATGGGTTGACGGTCAATCAAATTGACGAGACCGCAAACATCCTGGAGATCCGCTTCTCGGGTCGGCACCCGGATGACTGTGGCAGGATCATCAATGCGGTTATGAAGAGTTACCGCGCGTACCTGGAAAAGGCCTACCAAAGCAAGAACCTAGATACGAAGCACCTGCTGACCAATGCTCGCGATGAGCTTCTTGTGGATCTGAAGCAAGCCGAGGAACAAAGAGCAAAGCTTCAGGAGAAGGGCGAGTTGTTGATGGAAGGTGACGAAACCATCAACCAGCATGAAGTCTACGTGGCCCAACTCGATGCCAAGATGGCCGAATTGAGGATGTTTGCAGGAACGATCGAGAATGAGCTGGCTTCGATCAACAAGGCCATGCAGTCTGGCGCCAGCCGAGAAGCCATCTTGCTCATGGTGCAACAAGCACTTGATGCTGAGGGAAACGTCGCTGCCAGCGCTGCCGTCAACTCAGTGACCAGCAAATTGCTACCGCTCCTTTTGGAAGAAGACCATCTTCTCCAGACTCACGGTCCTGAGCATCCTGAAGTCGTCAGCATCCGACGAAGAATCGCGATGACGCGGAACGTGTTGCAGGAAGAACTCGGGACACAACAATCCGGAACAAGTCCCAAAGCGGATTTTCTTGAAGTCTATGTCCAGTCGCAGAAACTGAAACTTGATGCGACGAAAGGCGAGATCGAAAAACTTCTGCTCCTACAACAACAGGAGAAGGAGGGCGCAAAAAAACTGGCAACATCCAAAAACATGGACCGTCAGTTGTCCAAGGAAATCGAGCGACTTGAGGCCCTGTATCAGGGAGTGCTGACTAAACTCAAGGACACGGTCTTGGGCGAAGATTCCGGCGGATATCATGCGGAAGTCTTCAAGGAGGCAGGCCGCGGATCCCAAATCGCCCCCAATATTTACAAGATTCTGACCGTCGGGAGCATCCTCGGGATTCTGGCCGGGTTGCTGCTCGCCTACGCGGTTGAGTCTGCTGATCAGAGCTTCAAGAGTCCGGAAGAGATCAGTCATCTGCTCAACCTGCAGATCATCGGTCACAGTCCGCTCATCACGGGGTCGCAGCGTCCTCGCGACGGCAGCATGGATATCAACGTCGATCCGTCGCTGGTCACATACTACCGGCCGAAGTCCCGCGCGGCTGAGGCCTTCCGGGCCATCCGCACAGCTCTGTACTTCAGCACTCGAGGTGCCCAGCACAAGGTCATTCAGGTCACCAGTCCCAACCCGGGCGACGGCAAGTCGACGCTGACTTCGAACGTGGCGGTGACCATCGCCCAGTCCGGTAAGAAGGTCCTGCTCATCGATGCCGACTTCCGCAGGCCGCGCGTGCACAAGCTATTCGGCCTGAAAAGCGATGTCGGGATGTCGTCTGCAATCGCAGGTGAAGTCGATATCATGGATGCGATTCAGGAAACTCCCATCGCCAATCTCGACTGCCTGGCTTGCGGGCCGCGTCCCGACAACCCCTCGGAACTGCTCACTCAGGCGAGGTTCGAGGAGCTGTTGAATCTGCTTCGTGAGAAGTACGACTTCGTCCTCGTCGACACGCCTCCCGTTCTGGCGGTGACCGATCCGAGTGCTGTCGCCCCACGAGTAGATGGCGTTCTTCTGTGCATCCGAGTGAACAACAAGTCACGTCTGGATGCAGTCCGGGCAACGGAACTTCTGACACAGATCGATGCCAACATTCTGGGCATCGTGGTCAACGGGATCGATGCAGCCTCTCGAGGCAAGTACGGGTATGGCAGCCGGGGCAGCTATCGTCATGGCCACACTTACGGGTACGGCTATGGTTACGGATACGGCTATGGCTACGGCAGCGAAGGCGGGAACCCGTCGCACAACAAGTACTTCGCAGACGATCGCGAATCAGCCAGTCCTGCCGCGAACGGTGCAGGCTCTCGACGACAACGCGCGCCTTCTTGAGACGTCGGTGAGTGAGGCTTTCGGGTGATGTGTCAAAGCGAGCTGCGGCTATGAATGCCGCAGCTTCTTTTTTATGTTGACTTGGCAGTCAGACGCGTAATCCGCACATGACCGTCGTGATGGGCAGTCGCGACCTGCAAGCCATCAGGATGCAGGTCCATATCTCGGGCGTTGCTCGGCAACTTCAGTTTGTGATAGAAGTTCGCCTCTTCCTGCTTCCAGAAGACGAGTGCTCCTTCGGTGCCTGAGATCGCACCGACGAATGAGCCGTCAGCGAGCCAGCGAATCCGCCAGACGATTCCGCGCTCGACGGAGTCGGCCGTGTGCTTCTGTTTGACTTCCTGAGTCTCCCAGTCGAACACCAGCACGATCGCTTTGTTCACCCCTGCGAATGGATTCGTTGCTTCATGGAGTCCGCCAGCCGCGAGCCTTTTGCCGTCCGGGCTGATCGAGAGTGCCCGCACGCCTCCGTAGTCGACCCCTTGTCCGCCGTTGTAGGAGTGCAGGGGACCTGCATCGAACGTACGGACCTCTTTGCCGGTCGCAAGCTCCCACTGCTTGACGACGCCCATCAGATCACCCGTCAGGAGAAACTCGCCCAGAGGATGGAAAGCAACGCTGTAGATGTGCCCCTGATGTCCGGTCAGTTCATGCACCAGGGAACCATCAGCCGCGTTCCAGACTCTCACGATGTTGTCGTTGCCACCCGAAGCAATGAGCGTGCCATCGGCGCTGGCGTCCATGGAACGCACCCAGCCTTTGTGAGCATCAATCGAACGGACCGGGGTCGGTGACTCGGCTGTCGTCTCCCACCAGGTGATCTTCCCGTCACATGCCCCGCTGACGGCGTGTGTGCCGTCCTTTGTGAAGGCAAGCGATCGGACCCAAGTGGAATGTCCGCCGGTGAGATTCGTCTTCGCACCGTCAGCGAACTGGAACCGGCTGACGACCACGTCTTCCGAGCCACCGAAAACAAATCGTCCCAGCGGATCGATCCGACACGCGTTCAGTGGTCGTTCGTGTTTCCACTCGGAAACCACGTGAGCCTGTGTCGGATCAAATTCTGTTGGTGCATTCATGGGTGATCATCCTTAACCGTGGGATGATGAAATGGACATTCCTGCCTACGTCAAAATCGCTTCAATTGGATGCGAAGACGGATCTGCGAGCGGGACTTCGCGGCCTTCAATGTTGAAGGTGGCTGTTGAGTCCACTCCGGCTCCCTGCAAATACGTGTGGAACAGATTGGCATGGTCGACTCTGCCGTCGACAACATCCGTTCCATTGTCGTTCGTTGCTCCATAAGCGAAGCCCCGGGGCATCCGGCAACCGGCCATCACGACCGACCACGCATGAGACCAGTGATCGCGACCGTATCGCGAGTTGACCTTCGGCGTGCGACCAAACTCGGATAGGACGATGATCAACGTGGTCTCGAGCATCCCCCGATCAGCAAGATCCTCAACGAAGCAAGAGAACGCTCGGTCGAGTTCACCAAGCTGTTCGATGTGGAAATTAAAGTTCTCGTGATGCGTGTCGTAGTTCGAGTGTGACAGCTTGACGACCGGGGTGCCGTGTTCGAGCAGACGGCGGGCCAGCAGGGCATGCCGTCCGAGGTCATGCGTGCCGTAACGTTCTTGATCTTTCGCTGGCTCCTTCGAGACGTCGAACACATCCCGCTGCTGCATCATTTGCAGGGCCTGCTCGTATGAGTAACCGTAGGCCTCACTGGTGGCTGTCCTGCGTCGGCTCAGAAACCGTTCGTTCTGACGCCTGCGATACTCTTGGCGTGCAGCATCATGTTCGACGGTGATCGTATCCGGCAGGAGCGAGTTCTGTGGCGGCTTCCCGTTGCCGAGCTGCACACTTGAATACTTGGGCCCCAGGTAGGCCGAGTCGTTACTCCGGCCACCTCCGCCACCCGGCGTGATCATGATATGTCCGGGCAGTGCGTAGTTCTCCGGGGTGAGAGCTTTCGCTGCGACCGCTCCGATCTGCGGGTCATTGGCAGCACCCGTCATCTTGCGACCGGTGGTGACCTTGTATCGACCCAGTCCGTGATCATCTTCGTTGGTGTCGACGCCGCGAATGAGGCACAGGTGATGCATCTGCTGGGCCGTCTTCGGCATCAGCTCGCAGACGTGAATCCCCGGGACCGAGGTGGGGATCGACAGGAAGGGGCCGCCCGTATCCGTGCCCGGCTTGGGGTCCCAGGTTTCCAGCTGACTGATCCCGCCGTGCATGTCCCAGATGACGACCCGCTTCTGTTCGCGCATCAGTTCTTCGCCAATGGCAGGCTGCAGAAAGGCACCGAGGCCTCCGGTCAGCGAGCCGACACCAGCGGCCATCGTGCCGAGAAAGCTGCGGCGGGCCATGCCATGTTCGACCGTATTGCAAGCGTAGGAGATGCTCATGCAATCCTCATGGTTAGTGATTAAATCGGAACTCGGCTGAGGTGATCAACCCCCACACCAGCTCTTGTGCAGCTGTTGCACGATCCGCCTCGCGACCAGCCAGATACGCAGTGACTTCCTGAGTCTCCTCATCCGACGGATGACGATTCATGACGGTCAGATACAGCTGTTCCGCTGCTGTTGTCGGTTGCTCGGCGTTGACCATGCGTTCGGTCACATTTCCACTCGCTGGTGCCACCCAGCCGTTGACGGATCCGCCGTTAGCTGCAAATAACGCCTGATCAGCCGTTGCGAAGAAGTCACCCTGCGGCTGACCGGCAGCGGCTCCGTAGAACTGGATGAATGCCCCGAGGTTCCCCTTGAGCTTGTTGTATGTCCGTTGTTCGATCTCAAGTTCACGGGCTGCGAGTTGGGCCGGGTCCTGCTTTTGCTCATCGCTCAGCGGAGTGGCCTTCTCAACCTCTGCCGCTTCCGCTTGCCAGGCGCGGTCATAGATTCCCGTGGCCTTCAAAATCGACCAGCAGAGTTGCTCTGGGGTCAGCGGTTTCATAGAGGCAAGAGTGAAATCCGACGCGAACTGTTGCGTCAGTTCGGCCATGCCCGCATCAAAAGTTGCCTGATTTTGAACGACTTGTTCTTGTGCTGCGATGAGTTCGGTCTTCGCCGTCGCAGCTGACTGTTCATGAGCGGGGAGTTCCGCTTGAGCCTGCTCCAGCATTTGCGTTGCGGATTGCTGGACTGCTTTTGCTGAGGTGACATCCTCTGTTGCGGTTTCAATGGCCGTCTCAAACTGTCCCATCTCGGTCGCCAGGGCGGTAGAGCGTTCCTTCAGCTTTTGGGCAGCTTCAGCGAGGACTGTGTCGTCCGGCAGTTTGTCACTGGCTGTTTGAGCCGTCTCAGCAGCCGTTTGGACGGCCTTGATGTCCTCAATGCGTTTAGCAAGTGCAGCCTGTGCTTCCGCGAGAGACGCTGTTGTCATCGTTACGACCGCATCAGCAGAAGCAACAGCGGTCGCGCGTTCAGTCATCAGGCTCTTGTGCTGATTCAACGCTTGTTCCGCCGCAGTCAGTTCGGCTTCACGAGTTGCCACAGTGGCTTTGCTGTCAGCGATGGCCTGATCCAACTGGGGCAGAGCTGCGAGTGCCTGAACGATCTCCAATCTTTCGTCGAGTGACGCCAGAGCGACCGCATCACGACGCATCTGACGGCGAGCTTCCAGGAGGGCGCGCTCAGCGAGTCGCAGCGTCTCGTTCAACGGTGCCAGTCGAGTAACGGCTTCATCGACCGGTGGCTTGGCAGCTGCAAACGCTTCGGTCGGTGCAGCAACAGCTGCCGTCTTCTCATCGAGAGCTTTCTTCAGTGCTGCAACTGCATCAGTTATCTCCTTCACCCGTTGAGCGAACTTCTCAGCCGCTGCACCGAGTTCCTTGTCATCAGGCAACTTCGCAATTGCCGTTTGGGCCGCGGTTGCTGCCAGTTCCACGGGGGTGAGGATGGCCTGTTTCTGACCGAGTTCGCTTTGAGCCTTCGAAACAGCGGCGTCGGCTTCGTCCAGCTTCTTGCGGGCTTCATCGTATGCCTTGCGGGCCGTGTCCAGTTCGTCTGCGACGGGAATCGTGGCGGCCTCAGCCGCATTCCAGGCAGCGAGCGCCAGTTCATACGTCGCTGCCGATGCCTGGGCTGTCTGCTCAAGAGTGACCCGTTCCTGCTCTAACTCGGCGACGGTCGTTGCTGCTTCGCTTGCTACCGCGAGAACATTCTCAGACTGATCGAACGGTCTCTGGTAAGTCTGCGACAAGGCGATCTCACGGATGAATCCGCGGATGTCGAAGTTCATCGCTGAGAAACGTTCGCCCAGCAGCGTCATCAACTCGGGGTCAGTGGGCGGGTTATCGATGTGATGCAGATCAACGGGATGCACGAGACCACGTCCGAGCATGTGGGCCCAGAGTCGGTTCGCCATGTTCTCGTTGAACATGCGGTTCGTGCCGTCGGTGGCGAGTTCAGCCAGCTTGGATCGACGACTGAACTTGGGGACCGACTTCACCCCATCAGCCGGAGCCACCTCGTACTCTTCGCCGGGATACGTGAAGGGTTCGTTAATGACCACATCGTTGAACAGTCGTGGTCCGGTGCGGTGCAATGTCCCCTGATTGAACACAGACTCAAAAGTCAAATCGTTCCCCGCCTTCTCCGCGTAAAGAGTCACCTCTTTGGTTGTTTCTTTATCCCCTTCTTTGACGGTCTCTTTTCGGACGACAGCATAGCCGGGAGCGAGGAACGCGAGCAGTCCGTGATAGTCTGCCTGACGGTAGTCGTTGATGTTCGGATGGTCGTGACACTGGGCGCATTGCAAGTCTCTGCCGAAAAAGATGCGACCGATGTCCCGTGTCAGCAGGTTCGATTCCGACTGTCGATCCAGGTAGAAGCGGGCAGCGGGCCGCATGGCCTTGTCGTCGCCGTCTGCAGTGAGAATCTCGCGGGCCAGCTCGTTCCAGGGTTTGCCATCACGCAAAGAAGTCAACAGCCAGTTGTACCAGTCATCCTGTGGGACGTTGGTGTTGCTGCGACGCTCCATCAGCATCAGGTCGAGTGTCGTCGCCAGATGCCGAGTGAACTGTGGCGATGCCAGGAGTCGATCGATGACCTGTGTGCGTTTGTCGGGTGACTCGTCGGCGAGAAAGGCACGCACCTCATCTGCGGTTGGCGGCATGCCGGTGAGGTCCAGCGAGGCACGTCTGAGGAACTCCTCATCGCGACAGAGAGAAACGTCACCCGTCGATGGTGTCAGATGGTTATTGATCAGCACATGCAGGGGCTGATCCTCAGCAGTCGCAAGGCCCGTGAGACTCAGCAGACCGAACAGGGCAAGAGAGACCGTGACTCGCATGGGCGGGAACCAAAATTGAGGCAGGAGTCGACGACGGAAACCGCAGAGACGGATGGTCAGTCAATCGACCGGAGTGGGGACTCACAAGTCTATCACACAATAAGCCCTGGGAGGACGGAAAGTCAAGAAGAGTCACGATATCGAACTCAAATGCTGCCATCGAGATGCGGCGAGATTGAAGCATCGTCGCACGTCCGATAAGGTGGCACGATTCTGAATCACACAAAATCAGAGCGATGGCCATCAGCCAATCGCCATCAGTTATTCGCCAATGGAGACAAAGATGGGACTGCTCGACGGAAAGAAGGGAATCGTCTTCGGAATTGCCAACGATCGTTCGATCGCCTGGGGCATCGCCGAAAAACTGTTTGCTGAGGGGGCCGAGATGGGCTTCACCCATCTGCCGGACAAAGACCCGGCCCGCCCCAAGAACGAGAACAAGGTCCGCAAGCTGGTCGACCCCCACGGAGCCAAGTTCGTGGTCCCCTGTGACGTCACAAAGGACGAAGACCTCGACGCTGTGTTCAAGACCGTTGCGGATGAGTTCGGCAAGATTGACTTCGTCGTTCATAGCGTAGCCTATGCTCCGCCGGAAGACCTGACCGGTCCGGTGCACGACGTCAGCCGCGCGGGCTTCACGCTCTCGATGGACATCAGCGTCTACAGTCTCATTGCCATGACGGGCCGCGCCCGACCGCTGCTCAATCCCGGAGGCAGCGTGTTGTGCCTCACCTACTTCGGCGGCGAACGTGTCATCCCAGGCTACAACTTGATGGGCATCTGCAAAGCGGCCCTGGAAAGCACCGTCACCTATCTCGCCAGTGAGCTCGGCAAGGGAGGCGTACGAGTTAACGCGATCTCCGCAGGGCCGATCCGCACCATCAGTTCCAGTGGTGTCGGAGAGTTCCAGAGCATGATGAAACTTTACGAATCCTTCTCCCCACTCCGACAGAACGTCAGCCCGGAAGACGTCGGGAACACGGCCCTGTACCTCGTCAGCAACCTGGGAAGCGCCGTGACTGGCGAGAACATCCACGTCGACAGCGGCTACCACATCATGGGCGCCCCGCCACTCGACCTGCAGGACAAGATCCAGTTCTAGTGCAGGACACCCCGGCACACGTCAATGCCTCGCAGAATGCTGAGGGCGTGAGTGGACGAACGCCTCTTTCTCGATGTCGTTTCCGGTCGGAAGACAAGCCTGTCAGCGAAGATGATGCGGGCCGTGCTCTGGCTGGTGGCGCCGGCGTATCGAGGGGTGATGGCCGCGCGGAATCTGTTGTTTGATGTGGGCCTGAAGCGGGCACATCGCAGTGATGTTCCGGTCATCAGTGTGGGGAACATCACGACCGGGGGAACCGGCAAGACGCCTGTGGTCGCATGGATGGCCAACTGGTTGCAGTCGCGCGGGATGAAGGTGTGCCTCGTGAGTCGGGGGTATCGCGAGCTGCAAGCCGGGGGCAACGACGAACTGCGTGTTCTCGAACAGTTGTGTCCCGGAGTGCCGCATGTGCAGAACCGGGATCGGGTGGCTGCTGCGAAGGAAGCGGTTGAACGACATCATGCGGATGTCATCGTGCTGGACGACGGGTTTCAGCACCGACGTCTGCATCGAGACGTTGACGTTGTGTTGCTCGATGCGACAAACCCGTGGGGATACGGACATCTGTTGCCGCGGGGATTGATGCGTGAGCCCCGATCCTCACTCCGCAGGGCAAGCATTGTCGTACTGACACGTGTTGATCAGGTGGACGAGCAGGCGTTGCAAAAACTTCGGAACGAAGTCCGACAGGCGACGAATGCTCCTGTGGCTGAAGTGGCTTTTCGCCCCACTCAGCTGCGATCGATCACTGGTGCGACTGCAGACGTGAAGTCATTCGCCAACGAGAAACTGCTGGCCTTCTGCGGGATCGGCAATCCGGAAGGGTTTCGACGGACGCTACGCGACTCGGGAATTCACGTGAGCGACGATGCGTTTGTGACGTTTGCCGATCATCACCACTACACACAGTCGGAGTTGATGTCACTCGTCGACCGGGCACGCGCGAAGGGAGTGTCAGCGATGGTTACCACACAGAAGGATCTGGTGAAGCTCGATCCAGCATGGACCTGCACGCTCCCCATCTGGGCAGTCATCATCGGCGCGGAGGTCGTCACGGGGCTGGAAGCACTGGACTCCGTGTTGCAGGAGATCGCTAACCCAAAGAATGCCAGAGACCCGATCGCGAACGATCGGGCCTCTTAGCCGGGCAAACGTCGGCCAGTCAATCAAATGTTTGAAGTGTCTCAGCGGCCTCCGAACCGGAAGGTTCGTGTCTGTGGCTGAGTTGACTCGAAGTTCTGCGGAAACTGTGTTTGAGGTGTATTGAATTGTGGAGTGTTGAAACTGTTGCCCCCCCGGTTCTTGAACAGCAATCTCGCCCCCGGCTTCTCTGACTCCAGTCGGAACTCTGCCTGAAACCGACCGTTGTTCTGAGGTGCGATCGTCGATCGCATCGTGGTGTTGTTCGGAGATGTCGGCCGAGAGACCGAGTGAGGACTTATGTTGTTGGGCGATGCAGCAATGAACTCCGAACTTGGTGTTTGATTGTTGGGGTTTCCGATTTTCGGTTGGAAGTTGTTGGGATTTCCCGGGAAGTTCGAGGAGAACGGCACGCTGTTATTCGGGTTGCTCCCCGGCAGTGGTGACCTCGGAATCACGTTGTTCGGATTCGACGGGAAACCTCCATTGGGGAATTGATTGGAGTTGTGCACGAGTGGCTGTCCGCCCTGAGAGGGACCGCTGGCGGCATGCGGATGGTCGTGACCATGAGCGTGCGGGTCACCGCCGCCGATCGGCTTGAATGTCACCCAGGCATATTGATTCCCGACTCCCGGACGAAAGAACTCGATGGCTGCTTCGCGGAACGGGCCGATCTGGCTTTTGGCTTGTTCCATGTCAGCATGTGAGCGAATAGAAAACGTGGGCATCCCCTCTGCGGTCGCCTGGAGCAAAATATCGCCCGCAAACAGTCGCCCCTCTGCCGAGTAACCCGGGATCGTATCGGTGATCGTCAGGCCCTGTTGCGTCGTCTGTGCATAGACCCCCAGCAGCATGCCCGATTCCGTATGCAGGGAACCATGTGAATCATGCGAATGATTGAACAGTTCCTGCTGTGCGGTTGCGAACTGACCGGACAGAACCGTGATGGCAATGGCAGTCAGGAATGTGGTGGATGTTGGAAACTTCATGGGATCACCCCGGAAGGCAGGACCACGTCGCCGCATTCTCGCGGATGTGTGGCAATATGTGGGAATGCTGCATCCTTGTCAGCGCGTGAAGGGGTGGACCGGGGGGACACCCCTCTCCGCGAAAGACAACGCATGGTTAAACGTAATCTTCCGCCAGTTCTCTCCATTTTTCGTGAACGAATCTCTGGTCGAGTCGCACTATACTGGCGGAGATGCCTGTGACCTCACCCCCGCCCACGATCGACTCTTTGACTGACCGGGAGTTAATTACCCGTTATGTCAGCCTTCACGATGAGATCGCATTTGCGGCCCTGGTCCGGCGGCATTCTTCGCTGATTTTGGGAATTTGTCACAGAGTCCTCGGACATCGGCAGGACGTGGAGGATGCGTTTCAGGCAACATTCCTCGTGCTGGCCCGCGATGCCCACCGGGTTCGTAAGCGGGAATCGCTCGCAAGTTGGCTGCACGGCGTGGCTTACCGCACGTCGCTGCGGGCCGCAGAAAGCCGTCACCGCCGCATTCGTCTGCTGCAGGACGTCACCATGATCGAAGACAGCTCGCTCGCCGACGTCGAACTCCGTCACCAGCGGCAACTTCTGGACGAGGAACTCGAAAACCTGCCGGAGAAGTACCGGGCCCCCCTGATCCTGCACTACCTCGAAGGACAGACAGCCCAGCAGGTTGCTCAGACGCTGAAGCTGTCCACCTCGACCGTCGAAGGCCGACTGAAGCGCGGCCGCAAGGAACTGCACCTGCGTCTGGTCCGTCGCGGCCTCGGCCTCTCGATCGCCGTCGCCGCCCTGTCCGCCACGCCTCAACTGGTGACGGCTGCGGAGACCTCGACTCTGGTCGGCAGCACGATCCAAGCCGGCCTGTCCTACACCGCCGGCGACCCCGCCGGCCCCCTGTTCACCCACGAAGCGGCCCGCCTCGCGGCCCAGGAGACTCTCGCCATGACGCTCACCACCACAACCGCCACCGTGACCGCCCTGATTCTGATCCCCATCGCCGTGACGATGTCGAACCACAACACAACGTCCGAAATCCTGATGACTGAATCGACATCACAGATCGTGACTGCTGTCGGCCAGGAACCGGAACCGACCGCTGTTCTGTTGGCGCAAGCAGAAGAGCCATCTGTTACGGAGGAAGTTTTGGAGGACGCAGAGGCCGACACGATCATTATTCAGGCGAGTGAGCAAGATGGGAAGGTAGAAATCACTACCGAATCTGGCCCTAATTCGATGAAGCTGACTACTCCCAGACTTCGCCTGTATTCCCAGGTGCCGAAACCGGTCACTGAAACGGGTGAGCGTCTATACTGGACTTTCGACAAGAAACCGGAAGCCTTGGAACGAATTTCGGCTGAACTTCAGAACAAGACGCAGCTTGAATTTGTCGACACCCCACTGAGCGAAGCGCTCGGATACATCGGTCAGTTGCACAACATCACGATTCTGACCAAGGAGAAACAACTCAGTGACGAAGGTGTAGCGACGGACACTCCTATCAGTTTAACCATTCACGATGTCCAACTGGAGAGTGCTCTTGACCTGATGCTTGAACCGTTGGAGCTCGACTACCTGATCGAGAACGAGGTGATGCGAATCACGAGTCGGGAAGATGCTGACGAACATCTGGAGACGCGGGTCTACGATTTGCCAGCTGGGTATGACCAACAAAACTTTCAGACCCTCATCGACCTCACCATGGATGCAACAAGCGGCCACTGGGAGGAAATTGATGGTGTTGGTGGAATCATATATTCCGTTCGTGGTGGACTTGTCATCCGGCACAACCAACGGACGCATCGCGAGATCGAAGCCCTGTTTGAGCAACTGGAGGCGCATGCGGCGGTGGAGCGTGCGCAGCCGGGACCGGAGACGTTTGAGCAGCCACGTCCACAGACGTTGGAACAGAAGGCTGACTGATCATCTGGGATTTCAGATCTCAGATCTGTGATCTCGGATTCAAGCTGACTTGTTTTGCGGTCAACAGGAAGAAAGTGGACTGGCCAGTCCGGGGTGAAGGGTCGCTGTCCGGTTGCGGCGGTTCGGCCAGTCCCGGCAACTCGCGAGTGATCGATCGGTTCCCAGCCGCTGCCGAATCATGCGACCGGGTGGCCAGCGAGTTGACGAAACGACCTCGCGTGTCATGCAACTGCGAGGTCAGACAACAGGAGGTTGCCCCTTCAAACATGCGAAGTGCGGTTGCGCAATTGAGCCGAGAATGGCAATGTGCAGATTTGAAATCTGAGATTTGAGATTTCAAAGCACAGATTCCGGTGTAATGGCATGGCTCACGAGCCATCTGACTGTTGATCTTGCGGTCGCTCTTGAGCTTTACGTTGTTCTCGCAGTCGCCGTTCCTGCTGGGCTTCGACGGCTTGGCGATTTTGTTGCCAGAAAGCTTCGGCCTGTTTGCGGTTGTGGTAGGCCTGCTTGTTCTGATCGGTCAGATGCCGGGGGCCTTTGATGTCGGTGTTCTGGAGGGAGTTGGCCCAGCCGTGGAGTTGGCGGGAGATGGATTCGCACTGGGACATCAGATTTGAAATTTGAGATTTCAGATTTGAGATCTCAGAGGCTGCGCGCGGGGAGTTCATTGAAATGCTTGAGATAGATCTGCCCAGGTAATGCAGCATTGAGCGGACTTCGCCGACGGAGCCTCAGGCGATGTAGAGGAACATCAGCAGTTCATTGGTGGTGCCGCGCTCGAAGCCTTCTGCGATGTTGTTGCTGACCGAGAGGGAGGCGCGGTCGACCTGGTCGATCCAGTTGCGACGAGTGCGAACGTGGTCGTGTTGACAGAGGGTGTCGACGTCCAGTTTGAGATTGATCGCCGCTTGCCAGACGGGGAGGTCCTCGAAGCGGGAGTACTTCATGGAAATGTCCTGATTAAACAGCGGCAGATGGGTTATAAGCAGTCTCACCGAATTGATTGGCGATTTCAAATTTCAAATTTCAAATTTCAGATCTGAAATCTCAGCAATCGCTTCGTCAGCGTCATTTCTCCTCGAAGCGTGCTTACTTGACACTCCGGCGACTCCGTGTGAATGTAAAAGCGATGACCTTGCCATGGCCTTTGAACGGAGTGAATCGGATGACTCGTCGAATTGTTGCTGCCTGTTGTCTGCTGGTGTTGCCGGGCGTTTTGTTTGGGGCGGACGGACCGCCGGTTGAGGGAGACACGGTGACTGATTTTGAGTTGCCGGTGGTTGAGGGTGAGACGGTCAAGTTGTCTGACTTGACGCAGGACGGGCCGGTGGTGGTCGTTGTGCTTCGGGGGTTTCCGGGGTATCAGTGTCCGCTGTGTGGGGTGCAGTCGGTGCAGTTTGGGACGAATGCGAAGAAGTTCGCCAAAGCGGGGGCGAAGGTTGTGATGATCTATCCGGGGAGCGTCGATGACCTGGCGACCAAGGCGAAGGAGTTTCTCGCTGGTCGCAAGATTCCGGAGGGCTTCACGCTGGCCATTGATCCGGGTTACACGATGACAAATGCCTGGAACCTGCGGTGGGATGCTGAGAACGAGACGGCCTATCCGTCGACATTTGTCATCGACAAGGACATGAAAGTGCGATGGGCCAAAGTCAGCATGAAGCACGGGGGGCGATCGAAGCCGAAGGAAGTGCTTGAGGCTTTAGAGAGTGTCGAGTAGTCGGCAGGCTTTTGTCTCCGAGAGCGTCGTGGCGTGGTTGTGTGACAGCCTTTACACTGGCGGCGTTCGGTTCCTCATTGACGATCCCACGCTTCGATGACAGAGCGTCCGGTTCCGCCTCCGCTTTCGCAACAGGTTGACGCTGAAGTTGCGCCGACGGATCAACTCGACATCCTCGGATATACCGACATCGCCGGGCAGACGGTGAGTGAAGGGCGCGGACGGATCTTTCCGTGCGACGAATGCGGGGCGGATCTGAAGTTCAACATCGGTCAGCAGCGGTTGCAGTGTCCGTATTGCGGAGCGGTGAAGGATCTTGAGCATCGCGACGGGGCGGAGATTCGTGAGCAGGATTTCCTCGTGATGCTCGAACGCCTGGAACGGCTGCACGAGGAAGGGCTAAGCGAAGAGATCGGTGAGAGCGAGGTCCAGTGCGAATCGTGCGGCGGCACGGTTGTGTTCAATGGGACGTTGACGAGCAGCGAGTGTCCCTACTGCGGATCCCCGATTCAGCGGGAGCGGGTTCACTCAGCGACGTCTCGCATTCCGGTCGATGGGGTGCTTCCTTTTCTGGTCGATCACGATCAGGCTGCGAAAAAGCTTTCTGACTGGGTGAAGTCTCGCTGGCTTGCACCCAATGAATTTCTCAAGCGGGGCGTCGAAGGGAAGTTCAACGGCGTTTATCTGCCATACTGGACGTATGACACGTTGACGTATTCGCGCTATCAGGGTGAGCGCGGGGAGGACTACACGGTCACGGTCGGGTCAGGCAAGAACCGTCGAACGGAGACGCGGACACGCTGGTATTCTGCTTCGGGGGAGTTTCAGCGGTTCTTTGATGACGTGCTGGTCATCGGGTCACAAGGTTTGCCGCACAGTTATCTTTCAGAGCTGGAACCCTGGCTGCTCTCTCGCTGCATTCCTTTCACCCAGCAGGTACTGGCGGGGTTTCTTGCACGCACATACGACGTGCCGCTGGAGACCGGCTTTCAGGAGGCCAAGAGCCGCATCGACTCCGCCCTGCACACAGAGACGTGTCGCCGGATCGGTGGCGATCGACAGCGAGTCCACTCGATCAAAAGCACCTACGATGCGATTACCTTTAAGCACCTGCTGCTGCCGGTGTGGATGCTGGCTTATCGCTATCAGGGGAAACCGTACCGGGTGTTTGTGAATGCGGGCTCGGGAGAAGTTCAGGGCGAACGGCCGTACAGTCCGTGGAAGATCGCCTTCGCAGTCGTGTGCGGCACGATCGCGGCTGCGGTTGCCGGAATCCTCTTCTCGCAACAGTGACTCACCAAGAGTCTTCAGAGATCCAGGCCAAGCAACTGGCGGATGAGTTCCCAGGGTTGGATGTAGGTCGCGAATGGCAGGCCGTCGATGGTCGGCTCGGCGAGTTGAGTGCAGCCGTCGATCGTCGGACCCGCTTCGACCATCTGTTCCAGCGCGTACAGCAATCGGTCGGTCGTCCAGAGGTTCAATGGGCCGAGATCGGATCGGAGAACTGTGAAAGCTGTCGCGAGCGCCATGGCCCCCCAGTCACTCACCCCGGCCAGGACTGTCCAGTTTGTGGGCGTGCGACAAGCATGAAGTGGAGGTGAAAGTCTGTATCCGATCTCGTCCCAGAAAGTACCCATGCCGATTTCGTTACCCCCATCGCCGATGCCGATAGTGCGAATGTGGGCCGGGCATTCTTCGAACAATCGATAGAGATCTGCGGACCAGTCGTCGATGGGTTGTCCGCGCATATTACGACAACTGGCCTCATGATGTGCCTCGTGCAGCGACGGTCCAACTCGTTCGACGGAAATCAGATGCGTCAACGATCGGCCGGGCTCGCAGCTCCACAGTTCTTCTCGCCAGGCGTGCGATAACGAGCGGTCAATCGGGCAGACGAGAAGCTCAATTTCGACCCCGCACGAAGCCATCGCGGTCCGGACGGTCGATTCACACAACTCGTCGGTAATGATGAGCGTTTCGACCCCGGACAGGTTGAGGACGTCCGCGAGCAGGGTTGCCCCCAGGGGGCCATCGGTCTCTGCTGCGGGCGTTGTGGCATCCGGAACATAAAAGCCGGTCACGACCGCAACGCTTTTTGCCTGCGTCACCAACTCGTTGGAAGCCGAAGCAAGATGTTCAGCACAGGGGGGTGACTCATGGTGGTGTTGAGAGAAAAGACCTCGGCCAGCCGGGTCGCGGCGAATCCAGAGATCGAGGTCCGAGGGTTGCATCTGTGAGTCACCGTGCAACGGATGATTGAGACGCTGTGCAAGAGGCGTCTCGACTGTGATCGCGATCATGACAGCCGTTCGACGGAATGTCCATTCGTCCGCAATTGAGAGATTTCCGGTTGAATCGAGATGCGTATTTCGCGCATTCCCAGCGTTGAGAACAGCGTGTTCGGGCACTTCCAGCTTGTGAGAAATCGGCGGCGAAGCTGGTGATGTCAGTTGCTACCGCCAGTTTAAACTGCCATGATTCGCTCAATTCGTCCCCAACTGTGGGGCACGATGCGCTGAAATGTCTCTCGCGCACCTCGCCGCACATTCATCGCGGCCAGACACCCACTCGCCATGGCTGACAAGAAACTGACAACTGAGGAGATTCTCGCACTAGCCCGTAAGGGAGGTGTGGCTCCAAAACCCACGGCTGAGTCTCCGGCAACGGAGGAGTCTGTCGGTGCATCGCCGTCTGAAGCTCCTGCAAAGCCAGCTGCGGCCAAGCCGTCCTCGACGGCAGATATTCTCGCCGCTGCAAGAGCGGGCGGAACGAGTGCTGCGGCTCCTAAGGCTTCGCCTGCCGCGAAGCCGGGTTCGACCGCGGATATTCTGGCGGCCGCTCGTGCCGGAAAAGCTGGAGGCGCGGCTGCTCCCGCTAAGCCACAGACTGGCGGGGAGGGTGTCAAGAAAGCACCTGTGGCTGCGAAGTCAGTGGGAGATCGGCCCTCGGTGGCAGACATGGTTAAGGCTGCCAGAGAGGGGGCTCCGACGGCTGTTCCTGCAGCAAAGCCGAAGCTCCCGGCCAAGCCGGTGTTGCCGGGTAAGAAGGCTGCGGAGGAGTCGACGCGTCGTTCGTTTTTTGCTGAGGCTGTGACGTTTGTGACCGAGCCGTTCATGGCGGCGTGGATTGCCATGGGGGCGATTGGTGCAATTTGGGGTCTTGCGGTTGCCCGCTTCATGATGCCCAACATGATTGTCGAGCCACCCACAAAGTTTAAGATCGGCCCGGAATCGGATTATCCGCCCGGCACTGTCTCCACAAAGTGGAAGGCGGAGCGGGGGATCTGGGTGGTGAATACGGATCAATACAACGGCAAGCAGTTGATTTATGCCCTGCTCTCCGTGTGCACTCACTTGGGATGTACGCCCAACTGGTTAGAGGGTGAGCAGAAGTTCAAGTGTCCCTGTCACGGTTCAGGTTTCTATATCACCGGGATTAACTTTGAGGGTCCAGCTCCCCGACCGCTGGAGCGGGTGGGGATTCGGGTTGCTCCGGATGGCTCTCTGGAAGTTGACAAGAGTGTGAAGTTCCAGGAAGAACTGGGGCAATGGGGTGATGCTGCTTCGTTTGTAGAGATGGCGTAGGCGTCTGCGGGGCGTAGCCCGCGGGGATGGATTGTTTGCTGTTGACTTGTAACTGACGCTTCAATGACAGTCGGCGAATATATTCGAGAATCACAGATTTGGCGGAGCATCTTCCGGCATCCGGCGCCATATGATCGGCGAAACCGGGCGGTGGTGATCCTGACCAACTTCTTTCTGCACCTGCATCCCGTGTCGGTCAAGCAGGGGGGGATTGCGCTCTCTTACACCTGGTGTATGGGAGGTGTGACGTTCTTCCTGTTTCTGGTCGAGACGCTCACGGGTGTGTTGTTGATGTTCTACTATCGTCCGACGTTGGAGTGGGCGTTTACGGATATTCGAGCGTTGCGCGATGTGACCACGCTGGGCATCATGCGGGAAATTCACCGCTGGGGTGCGCATGCGATGGTGATTACCGTGTGGCTGCACATGTATCGCGTGTTTCTCACGGGGAGTTATAAACCTCCGCGAGAATTCAACTGGGTGGTGGGGGTGCTGCTCCTGGTACTGACGCTGCTGCTCTCGTTTACGGGATATCTGCTGCCTTGGGATCAGCTGGCCATCTGGGCCATCACGGTGGGTTCCAACATGGCACGAGCCACTCCCGTGCTGGGGCATGAGGGTCCCGGATTCCAATTACTCAACCTCGGTGGGTATGACTTGATCACAAATGCGAGTGACGCCCGATTCCTGCTATTGGGCAGTCGGTTTGTGGGTGAGGAGACACTCAATCGATTTTACATTTTGCACTGTGTGGCCATTCCTCTGGTGGTGGCGACTCTGATTGCAATTCACTTTTGGCGCGTCCGTAAGGACGGAGGTATCAGTCAACCTCTTTGAACGAGCCTGTGGCAGTCGGCAACCAGCAGGCTTTGTGTCTGCGAAGGGTGTGTGCTGACTTCTGTGAACTGAGGGCTGCAGCTGACTTATGGACCCACATCCCGATCTGACAGCGAGTGTGATTCGAGGCCTTGGGTGGTTCTACCTCCTGATGGCGGCGATGAATGCATTTTGGACGATCCGTGTTTTCAAAACCGGCACGTATTACGAATCCGTCGCCGGGTTTAAGCACATCCCCAAGGCTGCACCATGGGCCATTTTTACGGCCTTGCTCTTCATGGTCGGTGCGGTCCAGGTTCGTTTCGACAGCGATCCTGCTGACTTCGTACTGAAGTTGCCGGTAGTGTTCAAAGATCTTGTCGACGTGGTGATCGCAAATCCGATCAGCTACTTCGCCCTCTCAATGGTGATCTTTGTCGCAATGATCTGGCTGCGTCGTTGGTGGACGAAGCCGACCGTCGCGTGGATTCTGTTGAACTTCGCGATGCTGTTTCTCTGCGTCAGTATGACGGATTACGACTTCCGTCAAATCGTCGGCAAGCCGGACAACGTGCCGATTGTCGGCATGTTGTTCCTGGTGGGGTTCTTTACATGGTTGTACTTCAGCAAGTCTGTGGAGAATGACCGTCGGATCGCTGCAGGCGAACCGAAGATCGAAGATGAGCAGTCGGAGCAGGTTCTGGTGTGGCCCGATCTGGTCTATACCGAGATGATCTGCATGTTGTTGCTCACGGCCTTGCTGATTGCCTGGGGGATTGCATTGCAGGCCCCGCTGGAGGAGCCGGCCTCGGCTGTGAAGACGCCTAACCCCTCGAAGGCCCCGTGGTACTTCCTCGGTTTGCAGGAAATGCTCGTCTATTATGACCCGTGGATGGCGGGCGTGGTGCTGCCGAGTGTGATTCTCGTTGGGCTGATGGCGATCCCTTACATCGACTTCAATCCCAAGGGGAACGGATATTACACGTTTGATGAACGAAAATTCTCGATCATCACGTTCCTGTTTGGGTTCCTCCCGTTGTGGGTTGGGATGATTGTCCTGGGAACATTCATTCGTGGCCCCAACTGGAACATGTTTGGTCCTTATGAATACTGGGACGTCCACAAGCTGGAAGTGCTGAACAACATCGACCTGTCACAAATGTTTTGGGTCGACTGGCTTGGGAAGCCGCTTCCGAAGCCGGATCCCAACGCAAGTTTCTGGATGCAGGCGGGGACCATCATCCTGCGTGAGTGGTTAGGGTTTGCTCTGATTCTGGGCTACCTGTTCCTGTTGCCGCCGCTCCTCGCAGTGACGGTGTTTCGCAAGTTCTTCATCAAGATGGGCTTCCTGAGGTTCATGGTTCTGGCGAATCTCATCCTGTTGATGGGGGCCTTGCCACTCAAGATGGCACTGCGTTGGGCATTTACCCTGAAATACATCGTCTCCATTCCAGAATGGTTCTTTAACATCTAGTAAGTAGCGAAAAGGGAGTAGCGAGTAGTAAGACGTGACTCCCGCTGGATCAACCACTACTCCCAATTCCCGACTCCCTACTCCCGACAACTATGCCTGCCAACGATCAATTCTGGCGACCGCTCGGCGCGATGCACAAAGTGTTTGCCGCAAGTGCAGTGTTGCTGCTGGTGTGCACGCTCTGGATGATGGCAAATGACCATCGTGACGAGTGGCGTGAATACCAGACTGTGGCCGATAAACTGAAGGCAGCTCAGCTCTCCGGTCAGTTGGAAGAGATTCAGACCGACGCCTACAAAGAGCGTCAGCAGCAACTGGAGAAACAGAGAAGTGAAGCTCAGGGAGTCCTCGCTGAAAAGTCTGATGAGATTGAGGAGTTGAAGGCCAAGGTCACCGAGATTCAGGGTGATGTGGATTTCCGGGCACGCCAGACGAAGTTTGAAGGTGCCAAGCGGGACGTGGCCCGAGCGAATCTGGACATCGGCGTGCGGGATGGAGTCTCAGACGAAGAGCTTCAGGTTCTGCAGGAAAAGTTTGATGCCTTGCAGGCTTCTGTCGACGGAATGAATGGCGAACTTGATGTCCGCAAAGCTGAATTGGCTCGGGCGAAAGGTGATTTGGCTGGGGTGACAGCTGAGCTCGATGAAATCGACACTGAGCTGAAGAAGCTGCAGACCGATTCTGAGCTTGTTGACAAAGCTCTGACGAGCATTCAGCCAGACAGCAGCCTGCAGAAATTCAAGCGTTGGCTGATGTTGCAGCCCATCGTTGATGGTTTCAACTCGCCTCACCGGCTTCAGCAGGACTGGCTTCCCAATCTCATGCAGACATTGGGAATGACGAAGACGGCCCGGTTCGACCGATGCCGATCCTGTCATGTGAATATCAATGATTTCAGGGCAGGGAATGTTCCGGGCTTCCCGCATGGTGACTTCGCTGATGGCAAGTATCCGCACCCCTATTCGTCTCACCCGAATCCGGATGTGTATCTGTCATCAACCAGCCCGCACCCCATGCCCAAGTTTGGCTGCACGATTTGCCACGACGGCGACGGCTCCGGGACGAGCTTCCAGAATGCTGAGCATACTCCCAACGATCCGGCCGAGGCGGAACTGTGGAGTGATGAACATCACTGGCATTCGAATCACTTCTGGGAATACCCGATGCAACCGGATCGGTTCATCGAATCCGGCTGTCTAAAGTGCCATCACTCTGTCGTGGAATTGGGTGTCAACAAGAAGTTCGGGGCAACAGCCCCCAAGGTCTATGAAGGTTATGAGTTGATCAAGTCGTATGGCTGCTTTGGCTGCCATGAGATCAACGGCTACAACGGTCCTGAATCAATCGGTCCAGACCTGCGACTCGAGCCGCAAACTCCGGAAGAGTTCGCCAAGTATGCTGATGACCCCAATCAGATCCCGGGTCGTGAACGGAAGGTGGGCCCCTCTCTGCGGAATCTGGCTTCCAAGACCACTCCCGAGTTTGTGGCCTACTGGACAGAGAATCCGAGCCGCTTCCGTCCGACAACCAAGATGCCTCAATTCTTTCATCTGACGAATCAGCAGGATGAACTGGCCGAGAAGTATCAACCGGTGCAGATTGCTGCGATCGCAGCCTTCCTTGAGAAGAGCTCAATGCCGCTTGAGTTGATGCAGCCCCAGGATGGGTATGAGCCGGATGCTGAGCGGGGCAAGACGCTGTTTGCCCGTCGCGGCTGTCTGGCCTGTCACTCGCATGGAGACGAAGCGTTTTCAGGTTCACATGCGACCTTTGGTCCTGAACTCTCCAAGGTCCATGAGAAGATCCTGCCCGGCAAAGAAGGCTTTAACTGGCTCTACACCTGGATTCGCGAACCGACCCGGCATCATCCCCGCACGAAGATGCCCAACCTCTACCTTGAGCCGGAAGGCGAAGGAGAGAATTACGTCGACCCGGCTGCTGACATTGCAGCGTTCCTTCTTCAGGGAGGACCAAAGGAGTTTCCGGAGTTGAGCGTGGATGAGAACGTGTTGGACGAACTCGTCGAGCTGTTCGCACGCAAGGGACTCACCGGAGCCGACTATGACACAATGCTCCTGACGCATGCGTATCCTCGCGATCCCGCGACTATCAAGGGTGACGAGATCGAGCTTGCCCGTCGTGAGGGAGACCCTGAGCAGATCGGTGAAGAGGAATGGCGAAAGCGAAAGATGGCCTATGTCGGTCGCCGGACGATTTCCTTCTATGGCTGCTACGGGTGTCACGACATTCCTGGATTCGAAGCGGCTCGACCGATCGGAACAGCACTTCAGGACTGGGGTCGCAAGGAAACGTCCAAGCTCGCCCTCGAACACATTGAAGAGTTCCTTCATCACCACGGCACCGCCCCGGCCCATGAAGACGAACATAGCGAAGGCGGAGAGAGCATCCCGGAGATCGCAGAGAATGCCATCGAACGTCAGTTCAACGATGGAAATGCGAGCGAAGAGGATCTGTCGACAGCCTACTTCTACGAAAACCTCCTGCATCACGGACGCCCAGGCTTCATCTGGCAGAAGCTTCGCCAACCACGCAGTTACGACTACATGAAGATCGAAACCAAGGGCTACGACGAAAGGCTGAAGATGCCTAAGTTCCCGTTCGATCAACAGCAGATTGAGGCGGTCGCGACGTTCGTGCTGGGACTCACGGCCGAGCCGCCAGCGGAAGAGTATGTGTTCCATCCGGACGAGCAGAATGCCGACATCATCGAGGGAGAGCGGCTGCTGGCAAAGTACAACTGCACCGGCTGCCACATGCTGGAGTTGCCTGAGATTAAGTATGGCGTCGATCCAGACGATCTGGCCGAGTCAACGCTCGGTGCCGGGGACTACGAGAAAGGCCTGGAGTTGTTGCTGCAGCTCAAGCCTCCGCGGAACGGCTTGACGGGTGAAAAACTGCCAACGGGCGAACCGGTGGTCAGTTTTCACGGAATGATCTTTGCCGAGCCAGACTTCGAGGAAGATCCGGAGTATCAGGAATATAGTTATGACTTGTGGGAAACTCTCCAGGTTGGTGACAAGCAACTCTTCCCCGGTTCCAAGATGCTCGTGCCCGCCACGCAACTCGTTGAGCAGATTCCTGCTCGCGGAGGAGATTTTGCTCAGTGGCTGGTCCCGCAACTGATGGAGTCACAGACGGGGGGCAATCGCTTCCTGGCATGGCAGGCTTCTCCACCGCCGTTGTACCTGGAGGGCCCGAAGGTGCAGACTCCCTGGCTGTACCGTTTCCTGAAGAATCCCGAGCAACTGCGATACACGACCGTGCTGAGGATGCCTCAGTTCAATATGAGCGACGATGAGGCGATGTCGCTGGCCAACTACTTTGCTGCCTTCGACGATGTCCCATATCCCTATCAGCTCATTCCGCAGCAGGAGCCGCCATACCTGTCTGCCATGCAGGCCCAGCATCCCGAAGGTGACTATCTGGATGATGCGTGGAAGATGTTGAACGCCCCGTTGTGTATGAAGTGTCATGCGGTCGGTGGCAATCCGTACAAGTCGACCGATCCGAAGAAGGACATCCGTGGTCCCAATCTCGACCGTGTGGCTAAGCGTCTGCGTCCCGACTGGATGGAATTGTGGTTGTACAAGCCTGCGTGGATCACTCCCTATACCTCAATGCCCACAAACTTCCCGAAGAATCAGACTCAGTTTCCTGAGTTGTTTGGGGGTGACGGAAGCAAACAGACGATCGCAGTGCGCGATGCCCTGTTGAACTACTACGATCTGATGGAGGCACATGGATCGTTGGCCTACAAGCCTCCGGGAGCAGATGATGCGGCTCCAGCCGGTGACGCAGGAGCAGGCGGTGAGTAACATGAAATCCATCACACCACAGGTCAGTTCCATGAACATGCTTCGCTGCACGATTCTGGCAGCGGGTCTGACAACCCTTGCCATTTCACTCACGGGATGCGAAGACGGCATCGGTGGTGGCGCGACTTACCAACCGTCAGTCAGCATCCTGCCCGATGCTGACGCTGAAGAGGTTTCTGCCGCATCGAGTGCGAGTGAAGTCAAGGTGGCCGGATACGGCACACTCAAAGGCCGCGTGGTCTTGGAAGGAAGCGTCACGGCACCAGCGGCCATCACCCCGTCGAAAGACGCTGTCTGCATCGCCAAGTCTCCGATTCCGAACGATCGGGTTGTCGCCGGTGCGAATGGTGCTTTGGCGAACGTGTTTGTGTTTCTCGGAAAGGCTCCCGCTGGAACCAGGCAGCCGGCATCAAAAGACTCACTCAAATTCGACCAACAAGGATGTCGATTCATCCCTCATTGCCTGTTTGTGCAGACTGAGCAGGAGATTCTCGTGCTCAACAGTGATCCCACGTTGCATAACACGCACACGAACCCGCAGCGGCAACCAGCCTTCAATCAGGGCGTGCAGCCGAACGAAACGAAGGGCGTGCCGCTCAGCTATTCCCGTGGCGAAAAGCAGCCAGTTTCAGTGATCTGCGATATCCATCCCTGGATGCAGGCGTATCACCTGCCGCTCGATCACCCGTATGGGGCAGTGAGTGGTGAGGACGGAACGTTTGAGATTGCTGATCTGCCTGCCGGCAAACATGAATTCACCATCTGGCATGAAGCCGCAGGGGTTGTTGATGGTGGCTACACCGTCGAGATCCCTGTTGATGGGACAGCTGAAGTCGAAATCAAGGTTCCTGCTGCCAGCCTGGCGAGCTTCAATGGAGAGCGGCCAAAGCGAGTGATCTTGTCTATGATCCCTTAAGCGATTGCTGGCACACGCGACAAACTGTTTGACCAACGTTGAGAGGTATTTCCGATGACGCGTCTTCTGATCACCCTTTCGCTGCCATCTCTGCTGGTGTGCGGCCTTCTGCTCTCCGGTTGTGGCGGCGAATCGAAAGCTCCGCAATCGACAGAAGTCATTTCTCCAGCAGCCGAAAAGCCGGCGGAGCCGGAAGCCCCCGCTGAAGAACCCGAGGCAGCGGCCGAACCAGAAGCTCCCGCGGAAGAGCCGATGCCGGAAACAACTGAGCCCGCCACGGAGCCAGAACCCGAAGCGACTCCGGAATCTGAACCTGAGCCAGCGTCGACACCTGAGCCAGCTGAAACTCCGGCACCGGCTGAGACAACTGAGCCTGCCGAGAAGGAAGAGCCGGCCGAAGCTGAAGAACCGGCAGCCGATGCTGGGCAGTCTGCGACCGACGAAGATGCTTCAGTCCCCGTGTCCGTCACACTCGGAGCTCAGCCTGGCGGGACGACCTTCAAAGGTCGCGTGACAGTGCAAGGAACTGCAACGTCAGCGAGTCCGTTTGATGCGAGCAAGGATCCCTTCTGCATCGATCTTGGCAAGTTGCCGGATGACACCCTCGTAGTGGGTGAAGGCGGCGGGATTGGTAACGTATTCGTCTGGCTGCGAAAGGTGCCGTCTGGTGTTGATGTGCCTGCAGTTCCTGAAGAGCCTGCCGTTCTCGACAACGTGAAGTGTAACTTCCTGCCTCACGCCTTCGCGATGCGTGTCGGTCAGCCACTGTTTGTCAAGAACGCTGACAACACCGCTCACAATACACGGATCAGTCCTGTTCGAAACAATGCCTTTAATCAGACCATCGGCCCGAACGATCGCACCGGGGTTGAGGTCGTATACTCGCAAGAGGAACTCGTTCCGATCAAGGCCCAGTGTGACATTCACCCCTGGATGGGCAACTTCCATTTTCCGGTCAACCATCCTTGGGTTGCAGTAACTGACAAGAACGGCAATTTCGAGATCACCGGTCTGCCCGCAGGCGATCTCGAATTCCGCATGTGGCACGAACGTGTCGGGTACGTCGAGCGCTCCATTGAAGTGACGACGACTGAAGGCGAGACGGTCGAGAAGTCGTTCGAGGTTGATGCCTCCAAGTTGGCTGAGTAATCAGATGGTTCAGTGCACAAGCATCAAGGTTTCTGAAGGCTGGCAGCAGACGGAGGTTCTTCTCGTGAGGCTCGGACAGTGCATCATTGGTTTGGCAGTCCTGCTGACGATCGCCGGGTGCGGTGCGCAGAAGGCCGAGTTCAACAATCGCGAAGATATCAATGTGCTGATTCCTGAAGCTCAGGATCATGTGCGTGAAGTGCTCGCGACCCATTTTGGTCAGCCGACCAGGATGGTTCTCTGGGAACGCATGCCGGTGCACTACCACGGTGCCTCAGGCGTGTTCGCTGAAAATGCAGCAACCGCGGGGAAGACCCTCTCGAAGCTCAACGTCACCTTGACGGAAGAAAATCTGCCGATTGAAGAGGGGCAGGAACTGGCATGGATATCCGGAAAGTACTTGGGACAGCCTAATCCGCACGTTGTTTCCTTTGATGCAACTGCCAGTCAGGTTGGCATCGAGCCGGGACTTGCAGAGCCACCGGGAGCAGGGGAT
Organism: Planctomycetaceae bacterium; assembly: GCA_020426325.1. Lineage (GTDB taxonomy): Bacteria > Planctomycetota > Planctomycetia > Planctomycetales > Planctomycetaceae > JAHBXU01. The sequence goes on from JAGQQG010000032.1 coordinate 48,401, forward strand.
CGTTTTGCGATCGCTCCCGGCGAAGTCCTGATCCATGGCCGGATCCTGTATGCGGAACATTGTCAGCACTGTCATGGCGTGTCAGGGGACGGCAACGGGCCGACAGCCAAGTACCTGAACCCCCGTCCCCGTGATTACCGGCTGGGTAAGTTCAAGTTCAAGTCGACCTCATCCTCCGCCAAAGCGACCCGTGACGACCTCTCCCGCATTATCGAGGAAGGAATCCCGGGGACCTACATGCCCTCGTTCAAACTGCTGAAGGAAGAAGAAAATCGTGCCATCGTGGAGTATGTCCGTTGGCTCGCCATGCGGGGTGAGGTTGAGTTCAAACTCATTCAGGCACTGAAGAACGATTACTCGAACGAGGCGGTCGCATCTCAAGTCGCCTCCGCACGTGAGTCGGATTCCACTCTCTCTGCGAGTGCTGCTCGCGAAAAAGTGGTTGCCGATCTCAACGAGTATCTCACAGGGGACTGGCAGGAAGAGTTCAATGACGACACGAAGTTCCAGGCTGAACAATGGGTTCAGGCGGAAGAACCGAGTGCACTCGTCATCCCCAAGCTGGCGAGAGTCCCCGATACGCCGGAGTCTCGTGCTCATGGACGTGAACTGTATCTGAGTGCCAAGGCCAAGTGCGCCACATGCCACGGCGACTCAGGACTGGGTGACGGATCACAGACCTTGTCCGTTCAGAAGAATCCTGCGACGAATGCAGACTACGACACACCAGGGCTGTTCGATGACTGGGGAAATCCGGTGAAACCCCGGAACCTGACCCGAGGCATCTACCGAGGAGGACGTCGTCCTCTGGACTTGTATCGACGCATCCATGCAGGGATCTCGGGAACTCCCATGCCCGCCTTCGGGACGGTGCTCAAGGACGAAGAGATCTGGGACATCGTCAATTATGTCATGAACATTCCGTTTGAAGCACGAGACCGGCAGCCAGGTTCTGGGGCTGGTACTTCAGGCGCTGGTGCACCTGAAGTTGCAACGACGAGGTGATTGGAAACACAACCGGCAATATGCCAGCGATCAACGTGATCTTGTCGTTCTGAGAATTCAGATTTGAAATCACCGTCGGAGCGATTTGAGCTCCTGTGGAGTGACTGAAGTGAAAAGATTCTGGTGTGCATTTTTCATGGTGTGGCCCATCGCGGCGGTCGTGCTCTGCTGGCTGGCTCCGGGATGGAACTGGTGGTTCCCTGCCGGTCCGTCTGGTACGGGTGCGGCCATGTCTCCCTTGGGAGAACGGATCGATGATCTTTTCTACATGATCCTGATCATCACCACGGTCACATTCGTGGGCACGCAGATCGGCTTGGGATATGTGCTGTTCACCGGAGCACGCCGTAGTGATCAACCGGAAGACGCTGAAGGCGAGAAGGCCTGGTTCAGCCATGGCAGCCACAATCTCGAAGTCGTGTGGTCCATTGTGCCGGCTGCCGTGTTGTTGTTCATTGCCCTGTATCAGATGGAAGTGTGGGCCGAGTACCGCGTGCAGGACGCCTTCCCCAAGCAGGTCATCCGCACTGGGCCTTTGGCGGAAGTCACGGCTCGCCAGTTTGAGTGGCGCATTCGCTATCCGGGTGTGGATGCGGAAGGCAATCCCCTCGAACTGAAACCGGACCCGCAGCCCACGGACTTGTACACCGTTAACGATCTGCGGCTTCCCTCGAGCCAGCCAGTGATGATCTGGCTGCGTTCGGAAGATGTCCAGCACTCGTTCTTCCTGCCCGAATTGCGTGTCAAGCAGGATGCGGTTCCGGGACTGGTGATTCCGGTCTGGTTCGAAGCAATCAAGAGTACTGAGTATTCGATGCTGTGCGCGGAGCTTTGCGGTTGGGGGCACTACAAGATGAAGTCCCGTCTCGTCGCAACTCCGGAAGACGAGTGGCGCGTCTGGCTGCAGGAGTTGCAGGTCGAACAGAACTACGATGGCGTTTCCGATGAATCCAATGACGAATGACAATCTCTCAGGTTGTTCAACTTTCGTTCTTTCGTTTTCGAGTTTCCGATTATGAGTACCGCAACACCCACCGCTGAAACGTCCCATGGTCACGGTCATCACGACCATGCTCCGGACAAGTTAGCGCTTCTGAAGAAGATTCACACGTTCTCGACTGACCACAAGGTCATCGGCGTGCAGTTCCTGATTACGACGATGCTATTGCTGTTCGTCGGGGGGGCACTCGCGTTGGGAGTGCGCTGGCAACTTGCCTTTCCGTGGGAAACGATGCCGTTGTTCGGCAAGCTGTTCGCTCAGCAGGGAGGACAGATCTCCCCTGAGTTCTACACGATGCTGTTCACCATGCACGCGACGGTGATGATCTTCCTGGTGATCATCCCGGTGCTAGCAGGTGCATTCGGCAACTTTCTCATTCCGCTGATGATTGGGGCGGATGACATGGCGTTCCCGCTACTCAATGCCCTGAGCTACTGGTTCATGTGGCCCGCCATTGCGTGCTTTGGGGCGAGTTTCTTTTTCGCTGGCGGTCCTGCGGGTGGCTGGACGAGTTATCCGGTCCTCTCAGCGATCCAGGAGGCAGCCCCCGGATCGGGAACCGCACAGACCATGTGGTTGCTGGGCGTCACCTTTGTCGGGGTTTCTTCGATGATGGGTTCCGTCAACTACATGACAACGATCATCAACATGCGGGCACCAGGCATGACCTTGTTCCGGATGCCTCTGACGATCTGGGCCATGTTCATCACCGCGATTCTGCAGGCATTCGCGCTGCCTGTGCTCACTGCAGCCGGTTTCATGCTCCTGTTTGAGCGGACGTTCGATTTCACCTTCTTCATTCCGGGTGGTCTGGTGGTGAACAATGCGGACCCGACGGTCGGCGGTGGTCAACCCTTGTTGTGGCAGCACCTGTTCTGGTTTTACTCGCACCCCGCAGTGTACATCATGCTGCTACCGGCGATGGGCATGACCAGCGACATGCTCGCATGCATGTCTCGCAAGCCGATCTTCGGATACAAGCCGATGGTCTATTCCATGGCCGCGATTGCCGGACTGGGCTTCATCGTCTGGGGACACCACATGTTTACGTCGGGGATGAACCCCGCGTTGGGGATGACCTTCATGGTCTCTACCATGATGATCGCTCTGCCCTCGGCTGTGAAGGTGTTCAACTGGATCGGGACGATGTGGGGAGGGCGTCTGCAATTCAATACGGTGATGTTGAATGCAATTGCGTTCGTCTCGATGTTCATCGTCGGCGGCCTGTCCGGCATCTTTATGGCTGCCGTGCCGGTCGACATCTACATTCACGACACGTATTTCATTGTGGCTCACTTCCACTATGTGTTGTTTGGAGCGACGTTGTTCGGTGTGTTCGGAGCCATTCATTTCTGGTTCCCGAAGATGTTCGGCCGTACGATGAACGAGGGGATCGGCAAGTTGCACTTTGCACTGACCTTCATCGGGATGAACGGCACGTTTTTTCCAATGCACCTGCTGGGTGTTGCCGGCATGCCCCGCCGATATGCGGACCCGTATCTGCATCCCTACCTTGAGCACCTCCTGCCGATGAATCAGTTTATGACGATCTGCGCCATCCTGATGGGCTTTGCTCAGATTCTTTTACTGGTCAACTTCTTTGTCAGCATCTTTGCCGGGAAAGAATGTGGTGATAACCCGTGGCTGGCGAACGGTCTGGAATGGTCCGCTCCGTCGCCGCCGCCGCACGGCAACTTCCCCTCCGTGCCGATCGTCTACCGTGGCCCGTACGAGTATTCCAATCCGGATCAGCCGGAGGGGTTGGACTACTGGCCGCAAACAGAGCCGCCTGTTCCCAAACCGGTGACCTCTCCAGTCCCTGCCCCTGCATAATACTCACCGGCTCAAATCATGCAGATGGAACTGCCGAGCTGTTCACTCAGATCAATTTGACAGACGGCGGCTTACCAATTGGTGATTTCAGCATCCTGAATGGCTATGAATCAAACCCAGTACAACCCGTGGCTTCATCGCTTTGCGGTGAGCACCGTCTGCGTGGCGATGATCACGCTGGTGGCGGGTGCACTGGTCACGAGCAAGAACGCCGGGATGGCGTTCCGTGACTGGCCAACGTCTGACGGGCAGGCCATGCTCACGTATCCCTGGTTATCTGATTTTGCTCGTGATTGGGACAAGTTCCTTGAACATGGACACCGTCTCGCTGGCATGCTTATCGGCCTCTGGTCGATTGCCCTGGTGGCACTCGTCGTAAGATACGAACAACGTCGCTGGGTGAAGGTTGCAGCATTTGGAGTTCTCTGCGGGGTGATCTGTCAGGGGATTCTGGGTGGGTTCCGTGTGTGGTTCGATGAGCGTGGCCTTGCTATGTTACATGGAGCATTTGCGGCGTGCGTGTTGTCATTGATGGCGATCGTGGCCACAGCTCTCAGTCGTCGATGGCAGATGCCGGTGGAACAGACCGTCCCGCGAAACTCTTCGGTTGTCGCCGGAATGGCCGTGGTCACGTTAATCGCACTTGCTACTCAGTACCTGCTGGGGGGGCTCATTCGTCATCGTGGCACGGGTCTCTACGAACATCTTGGTCTGGGGATCGTCACGCTGCTGATCGTGATTACAAATGCAGTCGTTGCGTCTCGCAGCCGTGTTGTCTGGTTGCAACGATCGGGATGGTTGCTGCTCGCGATCGTGCTGCTGCAGGTCTCACTTGGTGGAGCTGCCTGGGTGACCAAGTTCGGTTTTGGAATGGCCGGATATGTTGCCGTCGCCGATTCCATTCAACAGATTGTCTTTCGGACGGCTCACACAGTTGTAGGGATCTTGGTGTTCATGACGGCAGTCGTGCATGTCGCGAGGACACAGCGAGTGGTCTGGGTGACGAGCGGTGGGTTCGTTCCTGACGCATTAGGACTCTCGCAACAGGCGTCGGTCAACGGAGGGGTCGCATGAATACGGTGACGGCTCCCACAAAACCGCAGACGTCGTATGCAGAGGCATCGGCTCCCGAGTCCTCGCTGACCTTGCGTGCTGACGCCATTTCGACGTGGACTTTCGGGAAAGCAGCAGATTTCCTCGAGCTGACCAAGCCTCGGATTGCAGTCATGGTCTTGGCGACTGTCGCCGTCGGCTACACGTTGGGCTGTGAAGGCAACTGGCAGCTGTCCGTCCTCCTGCCAACACTCGTCGGAGTCGCACTCGTTGCCAGTGGATCGAGTGCGCTGAATCAGTATCTCGAGCGGATCACTGACTCCATGATGCCTCGGACGGCTGATCGACCGTTGCCGGCTGGTCGACTGACACCGGGTGAGGTTCTGATATTTGGGATTAGTTGTGGGATCACCGGAACGGTCTGGCTGGCGATGACCGTCAACCTGTTGACCTCGTTGCTGACCCTCAGCACACTGTTCATGTACGTGCTGATTTACACTCCTCTAAAACGACAGACGTGCGTTTGCACCGCCATCGGTGCAATTCCCGGAGCACTGCCGCCCGTCCTTGGTTGGGCCGCTGCACGTGGTTCACTGGATGCGGGCGCCTTCGCGTTATTCGCAGTTCTCTTCCTGTGGCAGTTTCCACATTTCCTGGCGATCGCCTGGATGTACCGCGATCAATATGAGCGGGCAGGTCTGCGGATGCTGCCTCGAAACGGGTCCTCGCGCGTGATCAGTTTGATGGCTGTCACCTACGCGGTTGTCCTCATCCCGGCAAGCCTGCTGCCTCACACCACGGGTCTGGGGGGAGACTGGTACGCTCTCGCGGCCATCGTCCTCGGACTGGGGTACCTGGCTGCCTCGATCCGATTCGCTCGTCACGAAACACGCACGACTGCACGAGGTGTGTTGTTTGTTTCATTGATTTATCTCCCGATGCTTCTGCTCGTACTGACATTCGATCATCTTAGGATGCTGATGTAATTTGATGGCCCGGACCCACGGGGCGTTGCCCTTGGGCCTGGTGGCTTACTTAAAACTGACTTTCTGAAAACTGACCAAATCCATGTCTCATCATGACTCCCCAACACCGTCTCTGAAGATGGGTCTGCCGATTCCCAACAGCAAACTGGGGATGTGGCTGTTCCTGGGAACGGAGATCATGTTCTTCACGGCGTTCATCGGCAGTTACATCGTGTTGTACTTCGGCTCACCCGGCTGGCCGACGGACACGAAGGTGACGCACATCAGCATCGTTTCGGGTGCCGTCAATACATTTGTGCTGATCTTTTCCAGCTACATGGTTGTGGTCGCTCACGAAGCAATGGCCCTGCGGAATTTCGAAAAGGCCTACAAGGCACTGTTGATTACATTCGCCTGTGCGTGCCTGTTTCTGGGGATTAAAGGTTACGAATATTACGGCAAATTCTCTCACAACATTCTGCCGGGACATATCGCTGAGAATGACGAGCAGGCGATCAACATGGTCGTTCGCGACAGTGAGGCTGCCTCCAATGCCTGGTTGAACTCTCTCGTCCCCGGTGATGGCAGCCCCGGACGGATTCACGTGAAGCAGAACGCTGCCCGTAATGTGGCTGGAGCCGATGGGGAACTCACTCAGGTTCAGCAACAACTGTCAGAGATGAGTGGGGGGGATTCGGAACGGCGTGCAGAGCTTCAACAGCGGGAGGCCATGCTGCAAGCGATTGTCGATCACAAAGCCGAGGTTGAGAACTGGGGTGCTTTGGATGCAGAGCTGACAAAACTGCGTGACGACGTTTCTGCTAATCGGTTGACGATGAAAGAGACGGGCAAACGTCTGGAGACTCTCCAAAGCGATGAACGTTTCTCATCGCATCTCGCAGGTGTTCACCAGCCGCATCCCATCCTTTACGGGAATCTGTTCGCCTCGACTTACTTTCTGATGACTGGGTTTCACGCGGTCCACGTGATCGTCGGGATGATTCTGTTTGCCTTTGTCATCGTTCAGGGATCTAAATTGAACGAACAATGGACCGACTGGGTTGAGAACAGCGGCCTCTACTGGCACTTTGTGGACCTTGTCTGGATCTTCCTGTTCCCGTTGATCTACATCATCCCCGGGTTTGACCGCGGCACGCCCGGTCATTAAGAGACTTTCCAAGACTTTCCTTCTTACGAACTGACGGATACTGACCGATGGCCTATCAGGAAACCGCCGACGGGCATCACGAACATCACCACGTCAACTACATGGCGATCTTCATCGCTTTGTGTGTCTGCACGGCAATTTCCGTGGTCTTTGACCTCGTGAAGCTGGATCGTCGGCTGATCGCGGTCCTGGTGCTGGCAGTCGCTGTCGCGAAGGCACAGTTTGTCATGCGGTACTTCATGCATCTCAAGTTCGAGGGAGCATGGAAGTATGTGTTGCTCCTGCCGACCGCGATTCTCGCCTGTGGACTTCCGTTGGCGCTCGCCCCGGATATCGGTCTGCATTACTACCGACCGGATGTGCCACAGGTTCGAACCGCAGCTCATCTTGAGGCAACTGGTGGTCATGGTGAAGAGGCAACTGAGCATCACGAGGGTGAGGCACACTGATGTCCGATCCGGCCCTCGTTGTTGAGGGTGTCTCGTTCCGGTATGGCGACCGGCAGGCGCTCAACCGTGTGACATTTGAGGTCCAGCCGGGCGAAATCTTCGGATTGCTCGGTCCCAACGGCGGTGGGAAGACGACCCTGTTTCGGATTCTCTCGACGACGCTCCCGGTCCAGGAGGGGAAGGCATCTCTCGCTGGTCTTGACGTCGCATCTTCTCCCGATGCGGTCCGGCGAATCATCGGCGTGACGTTTCAATCACCCAGCATCGATCCCAAATTGACAGTCGGCGAGAACCTGACATATCAGGGACACCTCTACGGACTAAAGGGGGGCACTCTCAAGCATCGCACAAAGGAACTGCTCAAAAGACTGGGACTTTCCGATCGTCGGTCCGACATCGCCGAGAAGCTGTCCGGCGGTCTGAAACGGCGGGTCGAAATCGCCAAGAGCCTGTTGCATGAACCGCGCATCCTGTTGCTGGACGAACCGAGCACGGGACTCGATCCGGGAGCAAGGCACGATCTGTGGCGGTATCTCTCACAGCTCCGCGACGAATCGGGTGTGACCGTGATGGTGACGACGCATCTGATGGAAGAAGCCGAGCGCTGCGACCGTCTGGGGTTGCTCAGCAAAGGCGAACTGGTTGCCCTGGGGACTCCGGACGATCTCCGCTCCTCGGTCGGCGGCGATTGCATCACCGTTCAGCCAGCCGTGCCGGAGAGTGACCTGGCGACACGCATTCGCGAACGCTTCAACGTCGAAGTCCAGGAGGTCGATGGAGCCGTCCGTGTCGAAAGAGAGCAAGGGCATGAACTCGTCCGCGACCTCGTGGCTGCGTTCCCCAATGATGTGAAGTCCGTCGCGTTTGGTAAGCCAACACTCGAAGACGTCTTCATCCGCAAAACGGGGCACCGCTTCTGGGACGAGGAGACTTCCGATGAGAAATGACTCAGCACGGAGACACCGAGACACGGAGAGATTCGCCAGCGATTCTTTACGTCAGAATCATCGTCCCGGCGGCTGGAGTTCATTTCAGATGCTCTCTCGTGTTCTAGCCATTGCGTCTTCCTCCGTGACTCTGTGTCTCCGTGGTGAAATCTGAATCTCGTATGTCAAATCAGTCACCCAACATGTCTCTTGCTGTCTGGTCGTTGACGAAGCGTGAACTGGTTCGGTTCGTCCGGCAACGTTCGCGTGCCATTGGCGCCTTCCTGCAGCCGGTGATTTTCTGGGTGTTGTTCGGGACCGGCTTGTCCGGGTCGTTTCGCATGCCGGGGACCGAGGGGGGATTGTCCTACGCAGAGTTCTTTCTGCCGGGCATCGCAGCGATGATTGTGATGTTCACCTCGATCTTCTCTGCCATCTCGGTCATTCAGGACCGCAACGAGGGATTCCTGCAAGGAGTGCTTGTCTCGCCCGTGTCACGCACTTCGATTGTGCTGGGCAAGCTGTGCGGCGGGACTTTGTTGGCGGTCTTGCAGGGTTTGTTGTTTCTGGGACTGGCCGCAGCGCTACAATTCACTGGGCTCGTGCCTCGGATGGATTGGAACCTTTCCGTCACGGGGCTGATCGGTACGATTGCGTTTCTGATGTTGATGGGCTTTGGCCTGTGCGGACTGGGATACATCTTCGCCTGGCGACTCGATTCCATTCAGGGATTTCATGCGATTATGAGCGTGCTCCTGTTCCCGATGTGGCTGTTATCGGGAGCGTTTTTTCCGGCAGCTGGCAGTGGATGGTTAAAATGGATCATTGCTGTGAACCCGTTGACATACGGCGTCGCCGGTCTGCGAAGGGTCATGGCGAGCGATGCAGCGTCCGTCGCCCAGTTGCCTTCGATGGGAACATGCATCGCGGTCTCAGTGGCGTTCGCTGTCGTCTGTGTGGCCATCGATGTCAGCATGACCAGGAAGTATCGCATCTGATACTGGCGAAATTCACCGCGGAGAGTTTGGTGAGTAAGTGGTTATTCATTCTGGTAGTCATTTCCCTCGGGGGGCATGCGACTCTTGCTGATGACGCAGCCGATCCGACTGCGCCACAGCCGATTGTCGTGGAACTGAGCGACTCGGAGGAACCGACTGTTGTCGAGTTGGGCGAAGCAAAGGCAGATCCGCTGCTGATCGAACCATTCGAGCTGATCGATCAGAACGGCGAACCGTTTTCCAGTGAGGAACTCGCAGGGCATCCCTGGGTGGCGAGTTTCATCTTCACGAAGTGTGCGGGGTACTGTCCAGTCCTCGTTCGCAACATGAAACTGGAGATCGCGGATCGTGTGAAAGATCCGAACGTGCGATACGTAACGATCACGGTCGATCCCGAATACGACACTCCTGAAAAACTCAAACAGTATGCTGAGATCTATGGAGTCGATCCGGAGAAGTGGAAATTCCTGACCGGCGATAAGGAGACGATCTATCGCATCGTTCAACATGGATTTCGTTTGCCTGTGTATGAAATGCAGGGAGAGGATCGTCAGCCGGGCTTTGAAGTGGCCCATTCGCTCAGCCTGATCCATGTCGGCCCCGACGGACGGGTCGTCGGCAAGTATGACAGTCGAGAATCGGGCGAAGTGCTGTCTCTGCGACGGGTTCTGAACGGCCAGATTGAGACGCCTGAAGAGAATCTGCCGATCGTTGGTGAACAGCCGGTTCAGGAGGGCTCGGAGGACAAGCAGACAGTCAGTCCCCCCGGAGAGTCCGGAGCCCCGATTGCTGCTCCCGAGGCAGTGGACGAGGAGCCTCAACTTCCCTCGTGGGTCGCAAGGCTACCGACAACGAACGCCATGCTCAACGGATTGGCGACCGCCTTGCTACTTGTGGGTTTTGTTGCCGTCAAGCTGAAGAACGTCCGGCTCCATAAGCGGATGATGCTGATGGCTTTCGGGACATCGATCGCGTTTCTGGCCTGCTATCTGACCTACCATTTGGCCCTGCATCATTACACAGGTACGCACGGCAAGCCCTTCGACGGGACGGGACCAATTCGAACCGTTTACTTCGCACTGCTGATCAGCCATGTCGTGCTGGCCGCCGCAGTCCCGGTTCTGGCGATCATCACGATTGCTAGAGGACTACGTGAGCAGTGGGACGCTCACCGCCGCATTGCCCGGGTCACATTTCCGATCTGGCTTTACGTGTCCGTGACAGGAGTTATCATTTATGGGATGCTGTACCATTGGCCGATCAGTTGATCGGCGGAGGATTTCATGAGACGTTTCATCCTGATGTTTGCGTTGCTGCTCGGCCTGATGGGAGCAACCCCCGTGCACGCCTGCCCGATGTGCAAGTACGCCAACGAGAACAATCAAATGTCGGAGGCCGAGCGTGCTCGTCCGAAGGCTTACATGTACAGCATCCTCTTCATGCTGGCGATGCCCATGACGCTGGCCACCGGTTATGGTGTTGCCTTCTATCGGATGTCGAAGAAGCAGCAGGAACTGATGTCCATCGAACCGCTCGATGACGGACCGGAGATTGTCTAACACGCCTCACGCCCAGGGAGGCAAGTGCCCGGCTGATGTACTTCGCCAATCCGTGGGGACTGCTCGGACTGATCTCGCTGCCCATCATCGCAGCGATCCATCTGTTTCAACGTCGGTTCCCACCGCTGTTGGTGGCTGGTGCCCATCTCTGGGGAGCAGAGAGCCGCGTGCAGACCGCAGGTCGGCGTCGTGACCGTCTGCCAATCACTGCCACACTTCTGCTGGAACTCCTCGCCGGACTGATCTTCAGCTTGGCTTTGGCACAGCCCCGTTTTGGACAACTCGACAGCGTGTCACATCTGGTTGTGGTGCTGGACGACTCGGCCTCGATGTCCGCCGGACCGTCGAGAGATTCGAGCTTGCGTAGCGCAGCGATTGCACGACTGACCGAACGCGTCGAGCAGATGGAACGTGATACCCGGGTGACGCTCGTTCGGTCAGGATTGCAGCCGACGCTTCTCGGCGCACGAGCCATGACCTGGGACGAGGCGAAGGTTGCCTTGACTGACTGGCGGCCGCACGCGACGCAGCACGACTTTCAGCCTGCGTGGGATGAGGCAGCACACATCGTCGGAACGGACGGACGATATCTTTTCCTCACCGACCACATCCCCCAGGACACAACGGTTCTGCCGCGCGGGATGGACGTCATCTCCGTGGGCAAGCGACTCCCCAATCTGGCCATCTCGACTGCCCGTTGGACGTTTGACTCGGAAGCCGGTGAGGGGCAGCTGTTCCTCAGAATCACGAACTCTTCTGGCGACGCAGTTCGTGCATCCCTGAATGTACTGTCCGGTGAGCAAGCGATTCTCCAGCAGACATTCGACGTGTCTGCCAACGGATCGCTTCCCCTTGAAGTCAATGTTCCCGGAGGTCTCGGCAAGCTGACCGTGACGATCAGCAGTCCGACCGATGGACTGGAAATCGACAACACGGTCACCTTGATCGAGCCGAAAGTCCGCATGCTCACGGTCGCGGTCGCGTTACACGAGGACTCGGTTGCGTTGAGGCTGATGAAACGTGCCCTGCAATCGGTCAGCGACGTGCAGTTAGGGGCCGCGGAAGATGCGGACCTGATCATCGGCCCGGCTGGAGTGTTACCCGAACTGACACCCGACCAATGGTGGTTCGGCATCGGCCCAATCAACGAGTCAGCAGACATCCGCAAACAGGCGAAGGACCTCATCGGCCCGTACCTCATCGAAAAGCAACACCCCTTGATGGACGGAATCGTCCTGGGCGGAGTCGTGTGGGGTGGCGTGCAGCCGACCGACCTCAACCTGCGTCCATTAATCAGTGCAGGAAGAATTCCTCTCCTTGGACAACTCGCTGGAGTGACATCCACTGCCTACCTGATGAACATCGACCTTGCCCGCTCGAACATTGGGGAAAGTCCCGACTGGCCAATTCTCATGACGAATCTGTTCGAACTGTGCCGTGACGATCTTCCAGGATTACGACGATGGAACTATCGGCAGAACGAGGTCATCCGGTTTCGAACGGATTCAACGATGGATAAGGCAGAAGATCGTCGCGAGTTGCAGTTGCTGGTTCCATCCGGGGAACAACGTGAGCTAATTCGTGATCGCAACGATCTGGTCGAAATCACGCGTCTGGATGAAACGGGCGTCTATGAGGTCCGTGACGGCGAACAAGTCGTCGGCGAGTTTGCAGTCAACTTCTTCGACGATGAGGAGTCCGCCTCGCTGGCATCGTTGGCTCCCGGCGAACGACAGGCACGAGTCACCACCGGGACTTCACAATTATCGATCGATGACCCTTATTCCTGGCTGATGGCATTGGCAATTCTTCTGCTAATCGGAGCCATTCTGACCGACTGGTACGTGCTGCGGCCGCGCGGATTCAGCCGATCCTGATCGAAACCACGGGCACAGCTTCTCCTCAGTTGCGAGAGAATCTGCGATCGCTTTGAGCGAATTAATGCTACTGTCACCTCTGGTCGTGATTCGCGGTTATGCGCAACAGCAATTGAGTGACCGCATAGGTTGCTTCGAGGCCTCTGCTGACAGCAGTCATTCATGATCTCGCACAAACAAGAAAGTCAGAACCAATGAACTGACGAACATGCTCCAAACAGCAAAGCCATTATCCTTGCGAAGTTGCAGGGCTTTTTTTGTGTGATATGTTCCACGTTCCGAAGCCTGCCGATACAATCAGCAGAACACAGGACGTAGAAAGCAGAAATGCATGAGGAATCTCGACACTGAGTGGAGGCATCCAACAGCATCAATTGATCAATTTTCTGCTGAATAGCAGCACAACGGGACGTGGCGCAGCCTGGTAGCGCGTTTGACTGGGGGTCAAAAGGTCGCAGGTTCAAATCCTGTCG